>DASYRE010000031.1 GCA_036004685.1 Candidatus Polarisedimenticolia bacterium
CGAGGTCGCCGAGGCGCCCGGATCGCAAGGCGCGCCAGAGCGTCGCGTACCCAAGGCGGTACGCAAGCGAGGCGCAACGCGGCGAGCCGGGATGGATCGGGGGCCGAATGTAACATGATTTTTGAGACGCGACACTAGGGAAGCTTCGCCGGTCCCGGGATCTTCCAGGCTTCCCACAACGTGATGGCGAGAAACAGGACGCTCATGACGTCGAAGTTCAGGGCGACCACTTGAGCCATCGTCGCGGGATTCGGGAGGATCGCGAGAGCCATCTCCCTCCCTTCCTTCTCCAGCGCCTGCTGGATGAAACTGCGGTTCACCAGGAAGCTGGCGTAGAAGAAAGCGGACCCGGCCACGATCAAGGAGAGGATCTGGAGTCCCCGGGAGCGCTTGTTTCCGGCCAGCATCGTCGTCCCTTTGCCGACGGCGATGCCGATCAGGATCGCGACGAGGCCGAATGCAGTATTGGTCCAGACGGTGATCAACCACCAGGCGAGGACGCCGAGGGTGCCGCCGAGCAGCGCGCCGAGCAGCGCCATCGGATAGTTGACGTCCTGGCCCTGCGCCTGGATGTCCCGGGTTCGCTCCGCCTGGAGATTGTTCGCGCAGGGAGGGCACAGGATCCCTTCGGTCGTTTGCACGCGGTCCTGCGTGGCGCCGAGCTCGGTGTTGCATCGGTTGCATCTCGGCAAAGAGGAAGCATGAGCGGTCGCGGCACTGGGTTGCATGACACCTCCTGTTGAAACCCCAGGTGCAGAAGATAGGCCGCGCGTCCTGGCTGTCAACACCGGAAGATGGCCGGTGACGCCGCGATGGACGCCCGCGGCCTCGAGGAACGACAAAAGGATGACGCTCACGCACGGCGCCCGCGCCCCGCGGCCTGAAATCCGACGAAACCTCCGGCCCGCGCGGCCGGCGGCTTGCAATGCCCTGGCGCGGCCCTATATTCGATCAAGGGAGCGCCGCCACACGGCTGGCTCCGAGGTCCCGCAGGATGCACCGCGCCATTTCCCACCCACCCGCGGACGGGCTCATCACGACGGCCGCGCCTCCGACGACCTATTTCCTGGGCGCCGGGGCCACGCGAGCCGACTATCCCGAAATTCCCCTCATGGACGAGCTGCTCCACGAAATCATCCAGAGCGGCTTCGCCGCGAATCTGCTCGTCACCTTCTTCGCGGACGTCTTCGGGGAAGAATGCGTGCGGCCGGGGGCCGAAGCGGCGGAGCGACCCCGGATCGACGACGTCTTCACGCTCATCGATGCCTCGCTCTCAGGCCGCGCTCCTTCTCCCGCCGGAAGGTCGCGCGAGCATCTGATCGAAGTCCGGGGGCACCTGATCGCCTCGATTGGCAGGGTCATCGCCAGGGCGATCGGCGAGGGCCAGGGAAGAATCGCGCGACGTTTCGCCCGGGCGCTACCGGAGGCCGGGACCACGCTCCTGTCGACCAACTACGACATCGTGATGGACAACGCCCTGCTGGGACGAACTCCGAAAAACGTCAACTACGGGCTCCCGGTCCGCGAGGCGGTGCAGCGCCGCGGCGACCTCCACGCCGGGCGGTTCGACGAGATGCACCACTACCGCGCCATCCCCGACAGTCAGGAGATCGTCCGGAGGGGAAGAATCCCGCTCCTGAAGCTCAACGGCTCGCTCAACTGGCTATACTGCCCGCGCTGCGACGAGCTCGACATCACGCTGCTCGAAGGAAAAGGGGCGCTGACGCTCCTCGACGATCCCGCGCTGGGCCGGTGCTGCATGGAGCGCTGCACGTCGCCCTACGAGGCGGTCCTCGTGGGGCCGAGCCTCGATCAACGTTACGAGCACCGGGTCCTGCGGGACACGTGGACGCGGGCGGAGCGGGCGCTGCAGAGCTCCAGCCGCCTGGTGATCGTCGGCTACTCGCTGCCCGATGCCGATTACCTCATCCGATCGATGCTGGCGCGCGCCTTCGGCCACCGCAGCCGCGACGTGACGGTCGTCGGCATGCCGGCCACCTTGATGGAGCGGCACGTGCTGGAGCGCCGCTACCGCCGGCTCTTCTCGCGCTGCTCCTTCGCCTTCGAGGGGTTCGCCGCGTTTCTGGAGAGACTGGTTCCGGCGTGACGGCTCCGCTCACCGCCATTTGAGGAGGGTGAAGAGGTTGCTATAGGAATCGGTCCAGAGGACCCGGCGCGGCGGCGCGGCGGCCGCCGCCTGGCGCACTTCTTTCCGGTTCAGGAATTCCTGGTTGTGGGTGAGCAGCACCCAGGTCGCCGCGCTGACCCTTCCCTCCCAGTCTCCCGGCGAGTCGACCATGAGAGGCCGGTACCCGAAATCCTCCCCGACGCCCCACACTACCGGACGCAGATCGACGTGGAGGTTCGAGATGTTGGCTGCAATCAGGCCTCCCTTCGCGAGATGCCGCCGGTAAGCTCCAAAAGCCTCCCGGGTCAGCAGGTGTATGGGTACCGAATCGCCATTGAAGGCGTCCAGGACGAGAACGTCGTAGCCCTGTGGCCGCTCCCTCTCCAGCGACAGGCGGGCGTCGCCCGGCACGATCTCGTGCCTGGCGCTGCTGTCGCGCAAGTAGACGAACTGCGACTCCGCGAGCAGCCCGACGTCGGGATTGATTTCGTAGAAGCGGTAAGTGTCCCCCTCCTGCCCGTACGTCGCGACGGTGCCGACTCCGAGCCCGACGACCCCCACCCGCAGCGGCTTCTCGTGCGGAAAATATCGCAGCGCCAGGCCGACCCCGCTGTTCTCGCCGTAGTAAGCGGTCGGGGCTCGCCGCAGCGAATCGTCGGTAAACTCCCAGCCATGGCTGACCCGGCCGTGGAACAGGCTGAGGCGATGCCGGAGAGGGTCGCCCCGATCGCTCTCTTGCACCCTGAGCACTCCATAGAAATTGCGCAAGGCGACGTTGTAGGCGAGCAGGTCGGCCAGCGCCTGAAGGGTGAGCACGGCGTTCAACACGACGACGCCCGACACCGCCGCCGTGACGAAAGCGATCGAGCGGGCCCGGCCGGACTTCGGCGCCGACGCGGAGGAGCTGTAAAGATAGGCCACCAGGGCCACCACGAAGGTGGTCCATATCCCCACGTTCAGCTCCAGATAGGATCGAAAGATCGCCGGCGCGATCAGCGACACGAAGACGGCTCCCAACGCTCCGCCCGCCGCGATCATCAGATAAAAAGAGGTCAGGTACTCCGGCGCAGGCCGCAGCCGCACCAGCTCTCCATGGCTCACCATGCAGGCTGCGAAGAGACCGAGCGACAGGATCGACACCTGCGTCAGGACGTCGGCCGCCGGGCCGCGAATCAGCGCCCACACCATGGCACCGGCCGCCACGACCTCCAGCGTCCAGAAGACCTTCCGCGAATACCAGCGATCCCTCTCGAAGCAGATGATGAACGAGACCAGGTAAAGCGTGAGGGGCACTACCCAGAGAAATGGAACGGAGGCGATGTCCTGGCACATCTGGTTGGTCACGGCGAGGAGCATGAGCGAGCCGTTGACCGCCAGCAGGAGCCATAGGATCTTCGCGGCCAGGCGCGGCGCGCCTGCGTCCCGCGCCGCCGCGCTCCGGCGGGTTTCCTGAGCCGCCGGCGCCGAAGGCGCGCCTTTCCAGATCGATGCCGCGCACAGGACGCAGGCGGCGCAGAACAGGACGAACCCGGCGGACCAGGCGAGCGATTGGGCGCGCAGCGAGAGCAGCGGCTCGACGGCGACGGGGTAGGTCAGCAGCGCCAGGAGCGAGCCGGCGTTCGAGAGCGCGTAGAGCCGGTAGGGTGAAAGGCCCGGCATCGCCAGCGACCGCCACCGCTGGAGCAGCGGCCCGGTCGTGGCGAGCATGAAATAGGGCAGGCCGATCGTCGCTCCCAGAAGCGTGAGAATCCGCAGCGTCGGACGTCCGGGATCGGGCGGCTTCCATCCGGGGCCCGGCAGGATCGGCATCAGCAGAATGGCCGCGGCGAGCAGAGCCAGGTGCAGGACGGCCTGGGAGCGGGGCTTCAGGCGGCTGCTCGACCAGTGCGCGTAGGCGTAGCCTCCAAGCAGCGCCACCTGGAAGAAGAGCAGGCAGGTCGTCCAGACCGAGGTCCCGCCCCCGAACCAGGGGAGGATGACCTTGCTGATCAGCGGCTGGATCTGGAATAGCAGGAAGGCGCTGAGGAATATGGTGACGGCGTATCGGCGCAAAGAGACCTCGATGAGTCGTCCTAGATACGCCCGGCCGTCCCATTTGTCAATCCAGCCCCGAGGCGCTGCCCGCGCGCCTTTCCGGGGGAAAATCCTCCCCGATCTGGAACTCGGAGCCGTTGTCGGCTACTCTATTGCACCCGTCCCTCTCGAAACCCAGGTCCCGGCGTCTTTGCCGATGTGGAGGAATGCGTGCCCGGGAACCGACCGAAGGTCGTCCCTTTGCCGGCCGGCGCGGACCGCGTGAAGATCAAGCCGCTGCAGGCGCGCCTGCGGGCGGAATCGGATCGCGCCGGTCTCGCTCCGGAAGTCGCCGAGCGCGACTACGTCATGTCCTGGATCCTCGCGGGAATCGCGAGCGTCCCCTCCCTGAAGGAGACGCTGGTCCTGAACGGAGGAGCGGCGCTGCGGAAGTCGTATTTCCCCGGCTACCGATTCACCGAGGAGATGGACTTCACCGCGGTCGGCGCGGTTCCGGCCGGCCCGGCGCTCGATCAGGCGATCCTGGAGGCCACGTCGAACGTCGTCCGGATGCTCACTCCCTATACTTCCGTTCAAATCCACTGCGAGCCCGGCGGCCGCCGGGCTTCGCGCGAGGAGAAGAAGGCGTTCGAGATCACGGCGCGGTTTCCATGGCAGAAGGAGGCCCCGCCCGTCATCGCCCGCATCACCATGGACGAGATCTTGCTGACGCCCTGCGCCTCCCGCCCCATCCGGCACGATTACGGCGAGACGATCGAGCTGCAGGTCCTCGTCTGCTCCTTGGACGAGATCGTCGCGGAGAAGCTGCGGGCGATTCTCGAGCACGGCGCCGCCGGAAAGAGCGAGGCGATCGATCGACGGATTCTCGATTATTACGATCTATGGAAAGTGCTGGAAGCCTTCGGAGGGCGGCTGGACGTCCCCGACTTCCCGGCGCTGCTGCGCGAGAAGTGCCGCAGCGGAAACCTGTCTTTTCAGGGGCCGGAGAGCTTCTTCCCCGAGCCGCTCCTTGCGAAGGTCCAGGCGGGGTGGGACAAGGCGCTGAAGTCGCTCTCGACCGAGGTGCCGCTCTACCAGACGGTCGTCACGCGTCTTGGCGCGCACGTCTCCGCGCTCCTCGCATCGCCACGCGTCCCGAAAGTCTCCGCCACGGAATCGCCCTCGGGCGAGTCGCCCGCCCCGTAGCGCGTCACAGACCCCGTAGAAAAAAAGAGTGAGGAGGGGCCCCGATCTGTTTAGGATCGGGACCCCCAACTCATCCTTCGTATTTGCCCTTGGGAAGAGTCGCCCGCTATTTAGCGTGCTGCTTAACCCAGTCGGATAGAGCCTGGATGGCCGGGTTCGCCGAGGGAAGCGACGCGGCCCGCGCCATGCCCGCGCCGGCGAAGACGATCCGCCCGCCTGAGCCGCCGCCCGTCCACGTCTCGGGGCGCGCTGCGGCGAGAAGGGTTCTGAGCTCCGCCATCTCGCGGGCCGCGAGGCTCGCGACCAGCGTCCGGCTCTTCCCCTGGGTCCGCCAGAGCTCCCCGTCGCTCTCGACGCTAAGCTCGGTCCCGCCGGGGAGCACGACGGTGATGCTTTCGAAGGACCGCGACGAGTCCCCTTCCTCGCGATCGACGCTGTCATTTGCGGCGCCGCCGGCGTTCTCCCTTCCGGATCCGTCCTTTCTCTTCCTCCCGAGCTTGTCCAGATACGGCTCGGCCTTGGCGGTCTCTCGAGGCGAGGAAGAAGGAACCCCCGCACCCGTCGAGGCCGGAGGCGCCTGCGCCTTGGCGTCCCCATACCCCTGGACCATCAACGATTGGCGCGCCACGAACCCCGTCATGTTCCCGGCCACGCCGAAGTTCCCCTCGTAGGAGACGTCCTGCGGCATCTCGACGGGCACGTTGATTTCCGTCGAGGACCCGCTGTAGTTCGACACCTCGCTGTCGACCGCGACGAGCGACGTGTAGGCCGTCATCAGGCGGTGGCGAAGGCCGAGCCTGGTGATCGCCTCGACCACTTCGGGCTGGGCCCCGTCGTGCAGCTCGCGCTCCAGACGATGAATCCGGGCGCGCGCCCAGAGGCGCCCGAGCGCCTCGTGATCGGCCGCTTCGGCCGGCAGCGTGACGACCCGGCGCAGGACGCGGCGCAGCCCGTGCGACGTTCCTTCCAGACGAAGCAGGCCGGTGCCGGGGCGGAGGTAACGGCCGTGGACGACGAGCGGCGAGCCAGCGAAGAGATCGGGGATGTTCCGCGGCTCCTGATCCTCCACCTCCAGATCCTTCCAGGTCATCCGGATGTCGGTGAGGACGGGCGTCTCGATCCGCTCGACGAAGCGCTCCACCATCTGGTCGGGAGTCTCGCGCGGCGCGAGGAACGCCGCCTCGCCCCGCCCCTCCTCGGCCAGTCCTTCCAGGAGGTAACGGTTGACCGAGGAGCCGATCCCGAACGAGAAGAGCCGGGCGCCGCCGAGCAGGCGCCGGACCTCGCCGAGGATCTCGCTCTCGTTGCCGATGTAGCCGTCGGTGAGGAACGCGACGATGCGCAGCCGCTCCGGATCCGCGGGCCGCGCGAGCGCCGCCCGGATTCCGGAGATCATCTCCGTGCCGCCCTCGCCCCGCAGCGAATCGAGGAAGATCCGGGCGCGCCGGAGATTCTCGGGCGTCGCGGCCAGGGGAGCCGGGCCGAGCCCGGAAGCCCGATCCGAGAACCGGACGATCTGGAACGTGTCTCCCGGCCGGAGCGCCACGAGCGCCTTCCGGACGACGTTCTTCGCCGCCTCGATCGGGACGCCCATCATCGAGCCGGAGCAGTCGAGGACGAAGATCAGCTCGCGCGGCGCCGCCTCCTCGTCGCCCGGCTCGGCCGGAGGCTGCAGGACCAGCGTGAACACGCCCGGCCCGCTTTCCTCGGAGGCATTCCGCCACGCCAGGATCCCCATCTCGGTCGCCTCCCCGCCCAGGCGCCAGAGCAGGCGGAAATCGCGGTTCAAGGCGGCGCCGCGGCCGTCCTCGTCGGAGAGCCTCACTTGGGCGGCCTTCTCGTCCTCCTGCGTGATGCCCACCCGGTGCGAAGGCGACCGGAGGTCGCGGATCTCGATCCCCTCGTCGAGCGCCACCCGCATCGTCAGCCGCTGCCCGGTGACCTGATCCGGGACGACGACGGGGGGATCGATCTTTCCGGGATCGGTCTGGCGGCAAGGGATGAACCGCGGCCCCACGACCGTCGGGAAGACGTACTCGCAGGCGCCGTCCTCGCAGCGGATCTCATGATCGAAGGAGAGAATCACCTGCACGCGCGCGCCCGGAATGATGTTGGCCACCTGCTGGGCGAAGACGTTCGGCCGCTCCTGATCCAGCAGCCCCGCCACCCGTCCCCCGGCACGGGCCTGCTCGTAGATCGCCCGGGCCTCGGCGCGCCGCTTCATGTCGCCCTGGATGAGGCGATCGCCGATCCGCAGGCTCATGTCGGTGACGGCGGCGCCGGCGGGCAGCGGAAAGATGTAGAGGCCGTCGACCGGATAGGGGTTCGGGTTCTCCCACGATTGCGTGACCACGGCGTGCGCCACCGGGCCGGTGATCACGACCTTCACGTCGGTGGACTTCAGGAGAAACGGGTCTTGATTCTCGCTGGCGCCGGCGAGGCGCGGCCCTCGCGGCTCGGAAGCGAGCGCTCCCCCGCCCGGCGGCAAGGCGAGCAGGCACAGCAGAACGATGCGGAGCAGGTTGCGGGTACCGGACGCGGTCATGTCTCCTCCTTCTTCGAACGTTTTTGGTTCCTGCTCGTGAGACCGCCGCGCCCGGAAAAAGTTCCCGTCACCCGCCCATTTCCCAATCGTCTTTTTTGGGGGGGTTCTCGGGAACTTTCCGGCGCTCGAGCTGTCTCATCTCTCGATGAGAAGCTCCGGGACTTTTTCCCGCAGACGTGGCATTCTTGAGGGCATGCGAAACCTTCGTCTGGTGAGCCCCGATTCCGAGGAGGAGCTCGTCCGCCGCGCCCGCCTGGGAGACGCCGACGCGTTTCAAAGCCTGGTGCGGCAGTACCTCCCCCGGCTCTGGAAGGTCGCCTGGCGGATACTTCGCCATCGGGAAGATACGGAGGACGTGATGCAGGAAGTCTTTCTGTCGGCCTACCGGGCGCTTCCCGAGTTCCGAGGCGAGTCCAGCCTCTCGACCTGGCTGCACCGGATCGCCGTGACCCGGGCGCTCAACCATCGGGACAAGGCCGCCGAGCGGATCCGCCGCGTCTCGGACCCCTGGACGGGCTTCGCGGGCGAGCGCTTCCGGAGCGCCGAAGCTTCGGAGACCGCCTCGCCGCTTCGCACGCTCGAGACCCGTGAGCTGATGCGCCGGGTCAGCCAGTGCCTGGAGAAGATGCCGATGTCCTTTCGGGCGGTCCTCTCGCTGCGGGACGTCGAGACTCTCTCCTACGAGGAGACCGCCCGGATCCTGGGAATCGCCCTGGGGACGGTGCGCTCGCGCCTGGCGCGCGCCCGCCTCGCCTTGAGGGAATGCGTGCAGGAGGAGGGGTGATGGGCCCGCCCGAAGACCTCCATCCGACCGAGGCGATCTCCGCCTATCTGGACGGGGCCGCCGACCCCGAAGAAAGAGTCCGGGTGGAGGAGCACCTGCGCGACTGCGTCCTGTGCCGCGACTTGGTCGACGACTTTCGCGCCCTTTCCACCTCGGTGGCCTCCGAAGAGCCGCCGCCGATGCCTTCCTATCTCGCCACCCAGATTCGCTACCGGATCGAACAAGCCGCGAAGCGCAGCCAGCGCGACCGGCTCCGAACTCCCTTCTGGAGGAGCCCCTTCGCCCTGGCCGCGGCCGGAGTGGCGGTCGCCACACTGGTCTGGCTGGCGGTGCGCCAGCAGATGCCGCAGCCGGCGTCCCCGCCTCTCAGAGACCAGGATGCCGTGCAAGACGGCGCTGCCGCGACCCCCTCCTCGCCTCCCGAGGCCAAAGGGGTAAGCGGGACCTCCCTGGCCGAGAAGGAAAACTCCGACGCCATCATGGTCCACCTGGGGAAGGACCTGAACCGGCTTAATTCGAAGACTTCGCCGGAGACCGCCAAGAAGCAAGAGTCGATGGCCGACGAGAAGGCGCGCCCGGACGAGCGGCGGGCCTCGCAGGAGGAGAGCTTCAACGAAGCTCAGGAGACCGACGGCGACGCGAGCCCGGATCGGGCCGAGGGCTATGAGGACGCCCTGCAGACGGAGGGCGCGGCCGGCGGAAGCCGCGCCCCGGCACCTCAACCGCCCCCGGCGACGGCGGAGCCTTCGGAGCCGCCGGACAACGCCCCGCCGCCGGCCGGCACCGCCATGGGAGCCGGACCTGGGTATGGAGAGGCACAACCCCTCTCCGGCCGCCCGCGCAAGACGTACTATCCGGCAAGAGGGAAAGAAGCGCGGGAGATGGCCAAGGCGAAGGCAGACGCCGGGCGCGAAGCGCTTCTCGAGGCTCCGGCCCCCGGCCCGCGCTCGCTTCTTTATGAGACGCCGGAGGCCACCGTCACCCTCTCCGAGGAAGGGGTGATCACTCTGGTGCAGCGCGGCTATGCCTGCTCGGTGAACGTCGCGACGCAACCGGCGGATGGAGGCAACCTCGTGGCGCCCTTCGAGCTGGAGGCCCTCTTCAACCGCGCCGCTTCCCGGGAAATCGGGGCGTCCGCGGCCCGGGCCGAGGCGCCCGAAGACGCTTCCCAGCAGGACAAAGGGGCCCGGTCCAAGACCCTGACGCTCCGGGACTCGCAGGGAAGCATCATCTATAAGGCGCAGTACGGCGACTCCCCCGAAGTCGCCGCCTCCCGCTCCGTCCTCGATCTCGAAGCCGAGATCCGCCAGGCGGTCTGGACGCGCTTCCGCCCGAATCTCGAGCAACGCTGCGGCCCGATCCCCGGCAGACCGAGTCCTACTCCCTGACGGCTTGTAAACTCCCCGCTTTGCCCGCCGGCTTTGGACGCTGCAATCGGTATCGCCGATCACCCGAAACCTAATCCTCCCGGCAACGTTCGATAAATAATGGCCGGAAACTCCGGCGGTGCGCTAAAAGCGCCTCAGATCTCTTAGAATCCCCCCGCGAGCCCGACCCCCGGGAGGGGCCGGCGCTGCGACAAGGAGGAGGCATGTTCGCGAAGGCGTGGTTCCTGGCGGCGATCCTCGGCGTCCTCTTGGCCTCGCCGGCTCAGGCGGAGGCCCCGCCCACCCCGGAAGCCTATTTCAAGTTCCAGCCGGGCGCCGAAGGGCGCCTGATCGACTACGAGCAGCTCCTCGGGTATCTGGAAGCGCTTGATAAAGCCTCGCCGCGCCTGGAGCTTCGTCGGATCGGCACGTCGCCCCAGGGCAAGCCGATGATGGTCGCCTTCATCTCGAGCGAAAAGAACATCGCGGGGCTCGACGGCCTGCGCGAGATCAACCAGCGCCTGGCGCTCGATCCGTCGATCCCCGATACGGAGCGCACCGCGCTCACCGAACGAGGCCGCGTCTTTCTCCTGGCGACGCTGTCGATGCACGCCGACGAGATGGCGCCCACCCAGTCCTTTCCTCTCTACGCCTACGAGCTGGCCGTCACCCGCGATCCCGCCGTCGTCCGCCAGCTCGAGGAAACCGTCTGGATGATCGTGCCTTCCCAGAATCCCGACGGCCTCGACATGGTGGTGGAGAACTACCACAAGTATCGTGGGACGCCCTGGGACGGCTCGTCGCTGCCGCGCGTCTACCACCGCTACGTGGGCCACGACAACAACCGCGACTACGTCACCCTCTCGCAGGAGGACACGCGCGCCATCGCGCGCCTGTACTCCACCGAATGGTTCCCGCAAGTCATGGTCGAGAAGCACGGCATGGGCTCGGCCGGGCCGCGCTATTACTGCCCTCCCAACCACGATCCGATCGCCGAGAACGTCGACGGGGAAGTCTGGAGCTGGATCAACGTCTTCGGCACCAACATGGCGCGCGACATGGCGCACGACGGCCTCAAGGGCGTCTCGCAGCATTGGGAGTTCGACAACTACTGGCCCGGCTCGACCGAAACGGCGCTCTGGAAGAACAGCATCGCCCTGCTGACCGAGAACGCCACTCCCAACGGCGCCTCGCCCGTGTACATCGAGCCGAACGAGCTGGAAGGCGGAGGCAAGGGGCTGTCGGAGTACAAGAAGAGCGTGAACATGCCGGACCCGTGGCCGGGCGGATGGTGGCGGCTGAGCGACGCGGTGAATTACGAGCTGTCGTCGTTCCGGTCGTTGCTGCGCACCGCGGCCGAGAATCGTTTGGACCTCCTGCGCTTCCAGAACGATCTCTGCCGCCGCGAAGTCGCCCGCGGCCGGAGCCAGCCGCCTTACTACTTCGTCCTGCCGCCGAGCCAGCGCGATCGCGGCGAATGGGTCAATCTCGTCAACCTCCTCGCCGAGCACGGCGTGCGGCTGTTCCACCTGCCGCACGAAGTCGCCGCCGGCGGCCGGCGGTTCGAGGCGGGCTCGGTGGTCGTGCCTCTGGCGCAGCCCTTCCGTCCCTTCATCCAGGAGGTGATGGAGAAGCAGCGCTATCCGATCCGGCACTACACGCCCGACGGCGAGATCATCCGCCCCTACGACATCACGAGCTGGTCGCTGCCGCTGCATCGCGGCGTCGCGGCGGAGGCCGTGGGCGCGCGGCTGCCGGAGATGGAAGCAGCGTGGCAGAGCTTGCAGACTCCCCTCACCCTCGGCAACCGCCCGTCGCGGCTGCCGGCCGGGACCTGGGGGATCGCGTTCCGGCCCGACGAGAACGAAGCGTTCCGCGCCGCCTTCCTCGCCTTGGCGACCGGACGTTCCGTTAGCCGGACGACGACTCCGGCGAGCGCCGGCGGGAATCCTCTTCCCGCCGGAACCATCATCGTCCGCGGCGGGACGGGCACCCCCACGGAAGCGCTCCTAGAGAAGGTGGCCGTGCCTCCGGTCGTACTGACAGCCGACCCAGGCGGGAAGCTCGACCCCGTGAAGCTGCCGCGCGTCGCGCTCGTCGAAACCTACTTCCACGACATGGAGGCGGGATGGACCCGCTTCCTGTTCGACACTTACGGAGTCCCCTACAAGGTCGTGCACCCCGGCGAGATCGAGAAGCTCGACCTCGCGGCCGGCTACGATCTGATCGTCTTCCCCAACAACAGCAAGGAAGAGCTGATGGAGGGACACTTCAAGCAGGACGAGAAGGTTTCGATTCCCGATCTCCCGCCCGAGTTCCGCAAGGGGATCGGCTCGAAGGGGATGCAGAAGCTCATCGCGTTCGCCGAACAAGGCGGAGTCATTCTCGCTTGGGGAGAGTCTTGCGATCTCTTCCTCGGGGTCCAGGAGATCAAGCACGGCAAGGAGAAAGATGCGGAGGGGGAGGAATTCCAGCTCCCCGTCGAGAACGTCGCCAAGGAGCTGGGCAAGAAAGGCTTCGCCGTGCCGGGCTCCTGGATGCGCGCCCGCTTCGCCCAGGACAGCCCGCTGACCTGGGGGATGCCGGAAGAGGGCGGCTACTTCTTCCAGGGAAAGCCGGTGTTTCGCACGTCGGTGCCGGGGCCCGACATGGATCGCCGCGTCCTCGTCAGCCATCCCGAGACCGAGATCCTCCTCTCCGGCTTCGCCGAGAACGAGAAGCTCCTGGCCAACACCGTCGCCGGCGTCTGGGCCCGCAAAGGCCGCGGCCAGTTCGTCCTCTACACCTTCTCCCCCAACTTCCGCGGCTCGACCCCCTCCACCTCCAAGCTGATCTTCAACGCCCTGCTCATGCCGAGAATCACCTCGGCGAAAGCGACGGCCCCGTAGGAAGTTGTGGGGAAACAATCAAGAGGGGCGATTCAAGGCGTGAGGTGGCCGGCTGACTGCCAGGCCTTGATCGCCTCGATGGGATGGACCAGCATGATGACGTTCAGCGTCAGGTTGTCGCGCACCCAGATCAGGCAGACGACCTCCATGACGAGGACCGCCGTGACGCTGACCCAGGGGCGCATCCGGGACGCGAACAGGAAGCCGAGCGCCACCATCACGACGTCGCTGCACGAATTGAGCACGCTGTCGCCGACGTAGCCTTGGGCGATCGTCGCCTCCCGGTAGCGGTTGATGATCACCGGAGAGTTCTCGAGGATCTCCCACCCCGCTTCGATCAGCAACGCGATCAGGAACCGGTAGCGCACCGGCAGCCGCCGCGCCACGAGCCACAGGAAGGCGAAGAACAGGATCCCGTGCACGACGTGTGAAAAGGAATAGGCGTCGAGAACCCGCTGCGAGTTCTCGCTGCTCCAGATGTCGCCGTCCCACCATCCGAACCTTCCGTCCGGCCCCAGCGGCGAGCGTCCGATCGATCTTTCGACGATCGCCGTCAGCGCGATCACGGCGAGCACGGCGAGGACAATCCACCGGTGGCTTCTCAAGAAGCTCAGAGCACGGCGCAGGCCGGGCTCAGGCTGGTGCATGGGCTTTGATAGGTGAAGCGGGGTCGATAGGCACAAGCATCATTACCACATTTCAAGCGCGCAAGTGTTCAGGGTACGACGTGCCGAGCTGACTGCCAGGCCTGGACGACGGGGATGGGGTGGAGAACCCGCAGGACGCTCAACGTCAGGTTCTCACGCACCCAGAAGAGGCAGAAAAGCTCCAGGACGACGATGGCCGCCACGCTTGTCCGCAGGCGCATCCGCGAGGCGCACAGGAAGCCGAGCGCCATCATGAGGATGTCGCTGCAGGAATTGAGGATGCTGTCGCCGATATAGCCCTGAGCGATCGTCCCTGCGCGGTAGCGCTCGATGACGGGCCGCGAGTTCTCGAGGATTTCCCAGCCTGCCGCGAGCAGCAGCGCGATCAGCAGCCGGCGGCGAAGCGGAAGCCGCGGCGCGACCAGCCACAACCCGGCGAAGAAGAGGATCCCGTGCACGATGTGCGAGAACGAATAGACGTCCATCACCCGCTGCGAGTTCCCGCTGCTCCAGATGTCGCCGTCCCACCAGCCGAACCGGCCGTCCGGTCCCAATGGCGAGCGCCCCATCGACGTCTCGACGGCCGCCGTCAGCACCAGCACCGCGATGGCGCCGAGGACGATCCACCGATGGCTTCTCAGGAAGCTCAGGGCGCGGCGCAGGCCGGTCTCAGGCCAGCCTGTTGCATGGGCTTTGATAACTGATACTTGGTAGAAAGAGCTCATAGGCATAAGCATCATTATTCTAGCCAGAATCGACGTCGGCGGCATTTCCTTGCAAATTCCAGGGTCAAGCGGTATATGAATCGACATCATGTTTAGAAGAGCCCTCGCGCTGACGGCTTTCATCCTCTTCCACGGGTCACTCTCCGCTGCCGACTGCAGCGGGACTTCCGTGGGATTTCTGCCGCTCAACGACCTGGGGCCCGGCACCTACCAGGGGTTCGAGGGGGGCCTCTATCCGGGAGGCTCGAACGCGCGCCCCGCCTCGCACGAGCAGGCTCTCGATCGGGTGGGGCGCGTCATGCTCCTGGATCCGCAGGGACTGCCGGATGCCGCGAACGGCAAGATCGTCCTGATGTCGGTGGGCATGTCCAACACGACGCAGGAGTTCAGCACGTTCAAGCCGCTCGCCGACGCCGACCCGGTGAAGAATTCGCGGCTGGTCGTCGTCGATGCGGCGGAGGGCGGGCAGGATGCCACTATCATCTCGAATCCCGGAGCACTCTACTGGACGCACGTCGACCAGAAGCTCGCGAACGCCGGCGTGACCCCTTTGCAGGTGGAGGCGGTCTGGCTCAAGGAGGCGCGGGTGGGTCCCACCGAGGCGTTTCCGCTGGACGCGCAGATCCTTCGCGACGAGCTGCGCTCCATCGTCCAGATCGTCAAGTCGCGCTATCCCAACACCCGCAGCGTCTATCTTTCGAGCCGGACCTACGCGGGATACGCGAGCTCGACGCTGAACCCGGAGCCCTACGCCTACCAGTCGGCCTTCTCGGTGAAGTGGCTCATCGAGGAGCAGCTCAACGGCAGCGCGGCGCTCAATTTCGATCCCGCCAAGGGGCCGGTGATGGCGCCCTGGCTCTCCTGGGGACCGTATCTTTGGGCCGACGGGCTCACCCCGCGCAGCGACGGGCTCACCTGGGCCTGCGACGACTTCCAGCCGACCGACGGCACCCATCCTTCGACCTTGGGGAGAAACAAGGTCGCCGGCCTCCTGCTCGATTTCTTCAAGACCGATCCGACGGCGGCGCGCTGGTTCGTGGACTGCTTTCCGTCGGATCCGGGAACCTTCGCGGCTCCTCCGGAGGCGCTTGGCCTGCGGGTGACGGAGGCGGGCGGCGGGGCGGTGGCGATTTCCTGGGCGAGTCTCGATCCGGTGGTGGGAGCCGGCGCGCTCTACGACCTCTTGAGCGGAGCGATTTCCCAGCTGGTCTTCGATCGCGGATATGGACGGGCGGGCTGCCTCGCCAATTCCCTGGCCGACACCCCCTTCACCGACTCGCGCCCCGGGCCGCCGGTCGGCCAGGCAGCTTACTATCTGGTGCGCGGCCGGAACGCCTGTGGATTAGGAACCTACGGCGACAGCGGCTTCGTCCCCGATCCCCGTGACACGCTGGACGCCGGCACTCCCCCCTGCCCGTAGCCAAGGCTCGGTACTCGCCTCCTCCTTCCCGGCTTCCCTGGTTGATTATCAACCGTGTAATGGTTGATTATCAGCCACCAAGATGATGGAACTTTCCCGCGCTGATCTCCGTATTCCCGGTCATCTGCCGTCGTGCGTCTCAATGAGAAAGTCTGCCCGTGAAAAGTCTGGCCCTAAGAGGTTCGTCCATGAAGAAGCTGCCCATCACCTTGAAGACGCTCCCCTTTGCCCTACCGTCCCTACTTGGCATCGTCGCCTTGGCCCTGCTCTTCCCCACCACCGGCGCGCTTGCTGCAAGCCATGCTAATACTGAGGTCGAAGAGGTCGGGAAACAGCCCGTCCAGGTCGATTTCCCCTCCGGCGGCAACCTCAAGATGGACCTGTGCTCGAGCGGCGTGGAGATCATCGGCGTCGACAAGAACCGGGTCCTGGTCAGCTACGACGGCCCCAAAGACAACAGCCGGGTCAAGGTTAGCCTCAAGACATCTGGCTCCGAGGGGACGGTGGAGGTCGATGGCTGCACGCACGACAACTTCCGCATCACCATCGAGGTGCCCCGGCAGACCCATCTCCACGTGCGGATGGCGGCGGGCGAGCTCCGGGTGGAAGACATCACGGGCAACAAGGACCTGGAGCTGCACGCCGGCGAGCTGAACGTCGATCTCGGCAGGGCCGGAGATTACGCCCACGTCGAGGCATCGGTGATGACCGGCGAGGTCGAGGCGGCCGCCTTCGACGTCTCCAAGGGAGGGTTCTTCCGCTCCTTCGAGCGCAAAGGTCCCGGTCGCTACCGCCTCCACGCCCACGTCGGCTTGGGGCAGGTGACGATCAACTAGACAGAGGCCGTATCGCGGCGCACGAATCGCCCGAAGGTAGCGTTCGTGACCCGTGCGCTAACAAGCGAAGCTGTCATTATCGAAATCGGGCTATCTCTAGCCGCAGAGTTCCGACGCATCCGGGCGAGGTTCTGCAAACGGAGTTCCTGGCGCCGCTCGGTCTGACACAAGTCAAGCTGGCCGAGCACATCGGGGTCTCCGTGCAGCGCATCAATGAAATCATTCGCGGGAAGCGCGGCATCACGCCGGAGACTGCGTGGCTTTTCGCACAAGCCTTCGGCACGACCCCCCAGTTCTGGGTCAATCTCCAGACCAACCATGACCTGGCCAAGGCACATCCGACCCGCAGCGTCCCAAAGCTCCGGAAGGCCGGCTAGGGGAAGCGGCTGGGTTGCTGGGAATGTCGCCTTACGAGCAATACGCCTCCAGCTGGTCGAGCGTCATCGTCCAGCCCGCCTTGGCGCCCTTGGTGGCCTGCTCGATCTCCGGCGTCATCACGTGGAACGTCTGGCGGACGTGCAGCTTGGTCTTTGAACCCTGCTCCTCGAAGGTGACCACGGTCGACATCTGGCCGGCGGGACCGCCTTCGAACTCGCCCGTCCAGGACAGCTTCGCCGGCGGGACGATCTCACGGTACGTCCCGGTGAACGGGAAGTCCTTCCCGTCCGGGCCGCGCATCGCCATGCTGAAGCTGCCGCCCGGCCGGAAGTCCATCTTGTCGATGATCAGCTTGTAAGGCTTGGGCGCGAACCACTCCGCCATCTGTGCCGGCTTGGTCCATGCTTCGAAGACCCGGGCGCGCGGCGCATCGATGACGCGCTCCAGCACCAGCTCGAAGGCCGGCTTCTTGTCCAGATGCTCGGCCAGGCGTCCCAGAGTCTCCTCGCCGCCCTCGATCGCGCCGTACTCCTGGACCACGTGCTCGCGCGCCTCGGGCGTGGCGAAGACCATGTGGAGTGTCAGCTCGGTCCCGCCGCCGGCGGCCTTCAGGGACCAGGTGGCCCGGAAGCTCTCTCCCTTGGCCCCCTTTCGCCCGCCCGCGTTGGTGTAGACGATGCGCTCCGGGGGGACGATCTCCTCGAAGCGCGTCAGGTTCGGATACTCGACGCCGTCTGGGCCAATCATGATGTGCCGCCAGACGCCCCCCGGCTTGAACGCGAACTCCTCCGTCTTGGTCGTGAAGCCCTTCGGTCCCCACCAGCGCTCGACCTCGTCAAGATTGGTGATCGCCTGCCAGACGCGCTCCCGCGGCGCGTCGATGACCCGCGTGAAGCGGAGCTCCCGATCCGAAGTGTTCGTGGTGGCACCGGTCTTCGTGTCGCTCATCTTTCTCTCCGTGAAGTTCAGATTCGTTTTGGACCGTCTTGCTTGAGATCGGCCTCCTGCCCCGGGCCGGTTCTGCTTGAGGTCACCCTCTTGCCCAGGCCGCTCATGGGTTCTCCTTGAGGTAGCGCTCCAAGGCGTCGAGCCGGTCGTTCCACGACCTGCGATGGCGCTCGAGCCAGCGCTCCGCCTCCTGCAACCGCTTCGCCTCGAGCCGGCAATGATGCTCGCGGCCCTGCTTGCGCCGCGTCAGCAATCCCGCCTCCTCCAGAATGCGCAGGTGCTTCGAGATCGCCGGCGCCGAGACCTTGAACGGCCTGGCCAGCTCCGACACCGTCGCCTCGCCCGCCGCGAGACGCGCCAGGATGCCGCGGCGGATCGGATGAGCCAGGGCGCCGAAGGCGAGGTCGAGCTGCCGCGCGCTATAGTTAACCATATGGTGAAATATACGAGGAGGCTCCGCGGCTGTCAAGTATCGATTGCTGGGCCTCCGTCATGGACGTCGGTGGTCCACGCGGCTCGGCGATGTATTCGCGACCGCCTCACGGACGCAAAGGGCTCGATACCCCAGCGCCACCCGTGCGGAGCAGATGGGGCGGGTTACATGTACCTGCTTGAAGTGAAGGCTGGGATGATCGGTTGGTGGCCTGCTCGATCTCAGGCGTCATCGCGTGGAACGTCTGGCGGACGTGGAGCTTGGCCTTCTGGCCCTGCTCTTCGCCCGCGCTCGAGCTCGGCCGACCCGCCGGGCAAGAAACCGGGAACTCCCGGGCCGATTTCCTGAATAGACATCCGAAGGGAAAAAACTCGAGCGCCGGCTCTCCGTCCGAAGACGGTGAGCGGCGGGAGACCTTTCGGTCCGAAGGAGGTCCGACATGAGCGGAGCGAGACATGTGAGGCGTCTGGCGGTGGCGGCGATGGCCGTGGTGGCGGTCGTGCTGGGGTCGTGGTCGGGAGATCTGCACGCGGCCAGAGGCACGCCGGGGCAGTGGAACCTGGCCACCGGAATCTGCGGAACGGTGGTGGATCTGGCGACCCAGGGGTACACCGGCTACGTCTTCGCCGCGGTGCAGTCGCAGAACCAGTTCTGCGCCGGTGTCTACCGGAGCAGCAACGGCGGCGCCAGCTTCTCGAAGGTGGGGATCACCTACCCAGGCTACAGCCAACCCACCATCTTCGACCTTTCCAACGGGCCCGGCGCAGCCATCTATGCCGCCACCAGCGCCGGCATCTGGCGAACCTACTCGGAGACCATGGTGACCTGGGAGCGCCTCACCAACGGTTTCCCGGTGAATGAGTACGGTGTCGTGCTGGGGTGGATCTACATGGTGGACTGGGTGTGGGGCAGCAACGAATTCTACGCCACGTTCGATCCCGAGGCGCTCAATGGCGGCGGGCTCTATCGCAGCACCGACGGCGGCAGCTCCTGGACGCTCGTGCAGCCGGGCCTGGACGCGGTCTCAGTGAACCACGGCATGCAGTGCGGCGGCACCGGTAACTTGACGGTCGTCGCCGCGGCCCGACCCGACCGCGGGGGACTCGCCGGCGGATTGTGGGTGAGCCGCGACGGCGGCGTCACCTGGGCCCGCTCGCTGACCTGGCCGACCGCCCGCGCCATGGACGCCGGCATCGACTGCAGCGGCAATCAGTACATCAACAAGAATTTCACCCACATCTTCGTCACCAACGGCGATCCCACCGTGAACGCCGCGGTCTACCGCAGCACCGATCTCGCCCAGACGTTCGTGCCCGACAACCAGGGCATTCCCACCTGCTGCGGCTCCACGATTCGCGACGACCGGCTGGGATGGACGCTGGGCAACGTGGTGGGGAGCTGGGCGCCAACCAGCGGCGGGGACGGGCTGTACACGCGTAACATCGAATCCAAGATCGGCGCGGCCTGGTCGAAGTACACCGCCAACGGCCTGCCGTTCGGCGCCGCCATCGCCGACTGGGTCTACACCCCCGATCCCGCCACCGGCATATTCCAGTACGTGGTCATCGTCAATGGAGGCATCTACTACAAGCGCTGACCCTGCACGGCAGCGTCATGCGCGCGAGGGGTGGGCCGCCGGGCCCGCCCCTTTTTCTTATCAGGTCGCAAAGGCGCTGCCGATTTACATCCAAGCGAGGCGTAGCCTCGCCCGTCGAGCGGCGCGCCGGGATGCTGCGGCTCCAGAAGCCGGCCAGGAGTCCGTCACCGTTTCCGAAGCGGTGGACCGCCTGAACGAGTCGAACTCCAGGCGAAATGCGTCACCGGGGGTTCGCTTTGCGCGTCCAGTCGGTGATGAGCGTCACGGGTGAGGCGAGGTCCTCCTCGCGAGGGACGGTCACCAGGAAGCGGTTGCCGTCGGGCGCCACGTCGTAGGGCCAGAGCCCGGAAGCGCCGTGAAACTGGAAGAGCTTGCGGGACGAGCCTGTCTGGAAGCCCGCCGCCGACGGGATGATTTCCACCGACACCAGGAAATTGCCGGGATCGATGTAGAACAACTCGCGGCCGTTTCGATTCCAGCGCGCCTGCCGTCCTCCCCCCTGCGAAACCTGCCAGCGACCTCCGGGCTGAGGATACGCCGCGACGTAGACCTGGTTCCGGCCCGTCTCCCCGGCAGTGTAAGCGACGAAGCGACCGTCCGGAGAAAACTGGGCGCTGAGGAAGAAATCCTCCGACTTGATCTTGGCGAACAGCGTGGGTTTCCCCCGGCCCGCGGCGGCGATGGAGTAGAGCTCGCCGTCGAATGGCTTCGCCGCATCCTCCGGCCAGTACAGCAGCACGTCGCGCCAGGACGCCATCGGCCAGATGAAATCGGACTTGGAGTCGATGATCGGCCAGGATCGGGTCCCATCGATGCTGAGCGCATCCAGCTTGGCGTTGCCGGCACCGTTGGTCGGCACCGCAACCGACTTGCCGTCGGAGAGCCAGGCGACGTGCGGATGGTCGGCGTTATCCACGGTGAGCTTGTTCCGGCGGCCCGTCTCGAGATCGACCAGCCAGATGTCCGAGGTGCCGTGGTCCGGATTCGCGATGGAGAGCACGGCGCTGCGCCCGTCCGGTGAGATGCTCGGCGTGCCGCCGTACGTATAATCCGCCGGCTCGCCGACGTCGCCCAGGATCCGCCCGGAGCGATCGAGCCAGCGCAGCTGCGTGCGTGTCTGGTTGCTCCCCGTCATGCAGAGGAGCACGCCGCTCTCGGAGGCCGCGAAGACCCCCCGGCTGAATCGTTTGTCGATGCGAACTTCGTCCACGAGAGGGACGGCCGGACCGTCAATCTTCAGCGCGGCTGTGTCGAATCGCTGGGCCACCAGCACGGTGCCGCGCACATAGATCAAGTGTCCGCGCGAATAGATGATGTTGGACGCCACGTGCAGCACCTCGGTTCGCCGGTTCGATCCCAGCTCACCGGCGTAGATAGTCGGTGCCTCACCGCTGCCGGCCGTGGCGCCGTGACGAGCCAGGTAAAGAAAGTGCCGGCCATCCGGAAGAAAGTGCGGATAGCGGTGGCTCTTTTCCGTGAGGGCGGCGTCGAGGGTGGTCGCCGCGGTCACCGGACCGCCTTCGCTTGAGACCCGGGAGACCGGACCGAGCGCCCCGCTGGTGAACAGAATGTCGCCGGCCCGGTTCCAGGTTCCGCCCCGGGGGTCCACGTCGTCCGCCAGGGTGATCACCGGGCCGCCCGCCACATCCACCCGTTTGAGCTTGGCGTTGGCGAAGAACCCCAGCGATTTCCCATCCGGAGAAAAGAACGGTCCCTGCGCGGATTCCGTGCCGGCGAGCGGGTGGGCGTCCGCCGCTCCCAGCGAGCGCACCCAGAGCAGGTCGGGCCCCTGGCCGTTGCGGGCGCAAAACGCGATCGTCGAGCCATCCGGAGAAATGGCGAGGGGCAGCGGGTTGTCGGTGCTCGACGAGAACAGCACGCCCGGCGGCGGCTCCAGCAGGGCCTGGGCAAGAGGCGGCTCGGGAGGCGTCCGGGTGGCTACGAAAACCGCTGCTCCGGCGGCCACGACCGCCAGCGCCGCCACCACCCAGGCGACCACTTCGCGAAGCGGGCGCCCCTTGACCGCCGGTTTCGTGGCACCGGTCTGCCAGCCGCCCTCGGCGATCCAGTCGAGCTGCAGCTTCAAGTCGTGCGCGTTCTGAATCCGGTCGGCCGGGTCCTTGGCGAGACAGGCCTCCACCAGCCGGTCGAGCGCGGGCGGCGACACCGGCACCGCCTGGGAAATAGGCGCGGGTTTGGAGCCCATGATGGAGGTGATCAGCGACGCCTGGCTCGCGCCGCTGAAGGCCCGCCGGCCCGTCGCCATCTCGTAGAGCACGCAGCCCAGCGCCCATATGTCGGCGCTCACCCCCGCCTCTTTTCCTTCCAGCTGCTCGGGCGCCATGTATTGAAACGTTCCCACGATCGTCCCCTCGGCCGTGAGCGGCTGGGCCATCGTGGGCGATTGCGTGAGCGCCGTCATGGAGACGCCGCTGCCGCTGTCCCCTCCCGCCAGGCCGGTGGCGCGCGCCAGGCCGAAATCCATCAGCTTGGCGCCCGATTTCGTGAGCATCACGTTGCCGGGCTTGAGGTCGCGGTGCACCACCCCCGCCCGGTGCGCCTTGTCCAGCGCGTCGGCAATCTCGGCGCCGATGCGCAATACCTCGGGCGTGGGCAGCGCCCGCTTGGCGAGACGCTCCGCCAGCGTCTCGCCTTCGATCAGCTCCATCACCAGATAGTCGGTGCCGCCCTCTCGGCCGATGTCGAAGAGCGTGCAGATGTGCGGATGGTTGAGCGACGAGACCGTTTTCGCTTCGCGCTCGAAGCGGGCGCGGACTTCGGGATTCGACGAAAGGTGTTGCGGCAGGACCTTGACGGCGACTTCGCGCCCCAGGCGCGTGTCACGCGCCCGATAGACCTCGCCCATCCCTCCCGCGCCAAGCGGAGAGAGCACTTCGTAAGGCCCAAGCCTTTTTCCGGCGTTCAAGCTCATCGTTTCGGCCATCCCTACGGGCGAGGCGTCGCGTAGCGAGGCAGTATAAGCTGAAACCACCTCCCGCCTCCCCGGAGAGCCCGCGTCCGCTTCCCTCCACCCGCCGGTTCTTGATAGTATTTGTCCGCCCTTTTTGACCCCCAGGCCACGGCAACCCAGGCACCCGGACGACCGTCTCCCGCGCCGCGGCGGGCGGCCCGCCCCGTCACCGAGGAGGCCTCTTGCGCATCCCGACCTTCAAGATGGAGCGGATGCAGTCCACGTACGAGAACTACGTGGAGTACAACCTCTCCGAGTCCGGCGTCCACCCGATGCGCCTGGATGAGCTGCTGGACGGCTCGCCGGCGGCGCTTTCGACCGAGCGCCTGCTCGCAACCGAGCTCGGCTACTGCCAGTCGAACGGCACCGAGAAGCTGCGCGAGCTCATCGCCCTGTTCTACCCCGGCGCCACGCGCGAGAACGTCATCGTCACCAACGGCGGCGCCGAGGCCAACTACGCCTCCTTCTGGACGCTGCTCGAGAAGACCGACCGCGTCGCCCTGCAAATCCCCAATTACTTCCAGACCCCCGGCCTCGCCCGCATCTACGGCGAGCGCGCCGATTTCTTCCGCCTCGTCCGCCGCAAGGAAGGCGCCGCCACCCGCTGGGCGCTGGACGTGGAGTCCCTGCGCCGCGCCGTGACCAAGAAGACCCGCATCATCCTGGTGACCAACCCCAACAACCCCACCGGCGCCATCCTGACCGAGGCGGAGATGGACGCCATCGTCCAGATCGCCCGCCGCGCCGGCGCCTGGATCGTGGCCGATGAGATCTACCGCGGCGCCGAGCTCTCCGGGACCACCACGCCAACCTTCTACGGACGTTATGCGCGCGTCCTCATCACCTCCGGCCTCTCCAAGGCCTTCGGCCTCCCCGGCCTGCGCATCGGCTGGGTCGTCGGCCCTCCTAAGACCATCGAGGCGATCTGGACCCACCGCGACTACACCACCATCGCCCCCTCCATCGTCAGCGACCACCTCGCCCGCATCGCCATGGAGCCCGCGCGGAGGGAGAAGATCTTCCAGCGCACTTACTCGATCATCCGGACCAACCTGCCACCGCTGGAGAAGTGGATTGCGAGCCATGGAGATCTCTTCGATTACACGCCCCCGCAGGCAGGAGCGATTGCGTTCCTGAAGTATCGCCTGCCGATTGGGTCGATCAAGCTGGTGGACAGGTTGCGTAAGGAGCAGTCAGTGCTGATCGTCGCGGGAGATCAGTGCGGGTTGCCGAAGCACATCAGGATTGGGTACGGGAGTCCGGTGGAGTATACGGCGAAGGGGTTGGGGAAGATTGACACCTTAATCCCCCGACTGCGCAATCGTCGGACCCCGACTCGTGCACCGCATAGACTCACATCCACTTCGATTCGGTCATGACGCCAAAACAGCTCCTGAAAACCATTTAGTGCGCCGCGACTCTTGAGCGGAGAAGAATATGGCTGAGCCGTATACAATACGAGTGTTCGTTCCGGAAGGTGACCCGGAGGGAGTGAAGATTGTCGAACTCCTAAATTGGACCGGCGTCGGTATCGCCTTACCACGCTCGGCCTGGCCGAAAGTGGCCGGACGCTCGGAGTTCAAAAGAGCGGGCGTTTACATTCTCACTGGTACAGCGGAAGGTACCGACGATGAGCTCCCGACGATCTACGTAGGTCAAGGCGACGAGATCGGCGCGAGGATCGAATCACATTACGCGACAAAGGACTTCTGGCACTGGGCATACGCGTTCGTCTCCAACGCGAACGCTCTGAATCGTGCCCACATCACGTGGCTAGAACACGCGCTGCTTCAGCGAGCGCAGAACGCTGAACGTTGCCACCTCGATAACGCGAACCAGCCAAGAGAGCCCGGACTGTCGGAGTCTGAGCGTGCCGACACGCTGGGTTTTCTGCGAGAGATGCTCCGGATTCTCCCACTCCTAGGCGTTCGCGTGTTCGAGAAGCCTACTCCGGTCGCTACGCCTGGGACGGGTCCCCCGACAATGCGGGGTATGACGGACCCATCTGATGAGAGGGATGCAGTCGTCGTGCCAGCTCAGGAGGACGGATTCAGGAAGGTGTTCCTGGGTGAGAACTGCTGGCATGCGATCCGCATTGGTGGCGGAATGCTCTCCAAGATCAAGTACATCGCGGCATATCAATCTGCACCGGTATCCGCAATCACCCATTATGCTCGCGTGAAACGAATCGAACCCTACGGTGACGATAACAAATACCAGCTTGTGTTCGCGGAGCCCGCCACGCTGCTTCCGAGACCGATTCCATTTGCCGACGCACCACAAGGATCAATGCAAGGACCGCGGTATACGAGCCTCGCACGCCTGCTCTCCGCAAAGCGGGTTGTCGAACTATTCGGTCGGTCTCTGTCAGTCATTTCGGCGCGCTCGACTTAAACCACAAGCCCCTATGGATCTCGGGGTAGAATTCACTCTTGGCTTAGCAGGAAGTGGAGCCTGAAATAACTGGAACTGCTTTGCCTCGCTCCCTGAGCATCCCGAAGGTATTCACTATTGTCACAGAAGAGTGACTGCAATGACCGATGAACAACGCCAGGAAATCATCCGCCGATTACAACAAGGCGAGGTGCTTTCGGCAGACTGGGTGCGAATCCTCTTCCCACCAGAGAAACGCGAATACGAACTCGTCTATTACGGGAAGGAACGCGAGGAAGACATAGTTGCCAACGCTATTGCCGTGCCCCTTCAAAAGGTTCGCACGTTCGGCGAGAACGGAGACGGATGGCACAACATGCTTATCTTTGGCGACAACTTGCAGGTGATGAAGACCCTGCTTGAGATGAAGCGGGAAGGACGACTCTGCAACGGTGATGGAACGCCTGGAGTTAGGCTTGTCTACATTGACCCACCGTTCGCCACAAAACGAGATTTCAGCGGCTCGAAGGATCAAAGAGCTTACCAAGACAAGATCGAAGGCGCCGCTTTTGTCGAATTTATGAGAAGGCGTCTCGTCCTACTGAAACAACTACTGGCAGACGATGGCAGCATATATCTCCATTTAGACACAAAGAAACTTCATTATCTCAAGATTATAATGGATGAGTTGTTTGGAGAATCGCGATTCTCAAGTGAGATCATATGGAAGCGAACATCTGCCCATAGCGACGCGAGTGGATATGCCAACATTCATGACTCTATCCTCTTTTACGCACAATCAGAGATTACACCTTTCAATTCTCAATATCGGCCCTACGCCGAAGACTATGTTGCAGGGCGCTATAAACACATCGAGACGACCGGACCGAGAAAGGGAAAGAGATATGCCGACGATAACCTCATCGGCACAGGTTTGAAAGGGGGTGGCTACCCATACAAATGGAAGGGCATCTTTCGGACATGGCGATGTCCGGAAACAACCATGAAGCAATATGAAAAAGATAATCTTCTCTACTACACAAACAAGGGCGTAGCACGCATCAAGCGTTTTGTGGACGATCTTCCTGGGGTTTCTCCCGCTGATGTCTGGCTGGATATCAATCCAGTAAATTCCCAGGCCGCTGAACGCATGGATTATCCAACACAGAAACCAGAATCATTACTTGCTCGCATAATCGCTACGTCCTCTCGCGCTGGCGACTTAGTTCTAGATGCATTTGCGGGATCAGGAACGACCTGTGCCGTTGCAGAGAAACTGGGTCGGCGATGGGTTGGCGTCGATTGCGGCAAACTAGCCGTTTACACTATCCAAAAACGGATGCTCAATTTGCTGTCCGGGATTGGCAACCAAGGCGAAGTCCTTAAGCCCAAGGCGTTTGGGCTCTACAACGCCGGTCTTTACGATTTCTCAAAGCTCCGATCGTTGTCGTGGGATGCGTGGCGCTTTTTCGCACTGCAATTGTTTCAATGTCGAGACGAGGCTCATAGAATCGGCGGCATCCAGCTCGACGGCTACCTTAGAGGGACAAGCGTGCTGGTGTTCAATTATCAGAAGCAACCCGGTGTGAGGATCGACGAAGAGACGGTGCAAAGCTTGCACGAAGCCCTTGGATCGAAGGTGGGCGGCCGCCTTTTCATCATTGCACCCGCGCTGGTTTTCGATTTCCAGCAGGACTACCTGACGCTGGACGGCGTGCGCTACTTCGCTTTGCGCATACCCTATTCGATCATCCACGAACTTCACCAACGAGAGTTCACGGCGCTCAAACAACCTGTGGACGAGTTGGCAGTCAACGACACGGTGGATGCGGTTGGCTTCGATTTCATTCGCTCGCCCGATTTGCACTACGTGGCCACGGCAGAAGGACAAAAGGGCGAGCCGTTCAGCGAAGGCGTGATCCACATCAAGACATTCAAGAGCGAAGCCGCTGTCCGGGACTCCACCAAGAAGTCTAATCGCGAGACGCTTTCGATGGTGATGCTTGACTTTGATTTCGACACGGAATCAAACGTATTCGACGTCGACGCGGTATATTACGCTGGGCCGATACAGAAAGAAAACTGGAAGGTGCGGTTTCCGCTCGAATCGGTCGGCAAGCAGCTCATGGCGGTGTTCGTGGACATCTACGGCAATGAGGCACGAGACGTCATTCCCGCCAGCAAGTTTGGTCTGGGTCTCGCACAAGCAGCAAAGCCCGCCAAGAGGGCGCCAAAGAAAGCGAAGAAGTAATCCACCGTGGGCAGCAAAGGTGATAAGCGCACATTTCAGAACGAGGACCTTCTCCTGAAGGTGACCGACAACATCGACCCGAAGACATGGAACGAGGGGAAGTACGAGGCATTTTTGGACGAGCTCTGCGGCTATAGGGAATACCAAAAAGAGGCCATCCGCGCGACGTTACGCTTCCTACTTGGCGGCAAATACACCAACCTTCGAGAACTTGCGAAGGAGAATTTCGACGACAACGCGGAGCTGCAGGAGCGCTATGGATCTTGGGCGGGCATGGAGAAGCAGCTTCAGTTGCCTGAACAGTTAGCCTGCTCTGTCGATCAGGCGACGGGGACTGGAAAGAGCTATGTCCTCTATGGGCTAGCGATGATCTTACTAGCCGAAGGAACGGCCGATCGCGTACTCGTGCTCTGCCCATCGAACACGATCGAGGACGGCCTTCTGAAGAAGTTTAGGGAGAAGGCTGGCAACAGCGATCTTCGAGATGCCCTCCCCGACGGCGCGCGATTCGGGACGCCCAAGATTATCAACGCATCGGAAAGCATCGTGGATGGCTCAATCTGCGTAGAGAACTACCATGCCATTCTGGAGAATACCAAGTCCTCCATACGCGAAAGTTTGAAGGGCAAGGGCGCCCGGGTAGCCGTGATCAACGACGAGGCACATCACGTCGTCAATGAGTCCGGGACGACCTCCAAACGATGGAAGGAGTTCCTCGAAGATCCCGACTATGGGTTCAGGATGGTAGTGGGCGTTTCTGGAACATGCTACGTGGGAGACGATTATTTTGCCGACGTGGTTCATCGCTACTCGCTGAGGCAGGCCATCGAGGAGAAGTTCGTCAAGAGGGTGGAGTATGTGGACGAACTCCCGCCCGCCGCCGAAAAACCGGAGGAGAAGTGGCAACTGATTTACAACCGACACGAGGACTGGAAGAAGAAACTCAAGGCTAGGGGCATTCGGCCGCTGACGATCGTCGTCACGAAAGGAATCGCCGATGCCGAGCGGGTCGCGGAGGAATTGCAGGGCTTCCTCGAAGAGTGGGAGAGTCTCAAGTCTGACCAGGCGGCGGCAAAGGTCCTGTGCGTGACCTCGGCGGCGAAGCATCAGCCCAATGTTGCCAGGCTGCGGGTGGTGGACAGTCCCGCGAGCAAGGTGGAGTGGATCATATCGGTCTCAATGCTCAGCGAAGGCTGGGATGTAAAGAATGTGTTCCAAATCGTTCCGCACGAAGAGCGCGCCTTTAACAGCAAGCTGCTCGTTGCTCAGGTGCTTGGTCGCGGCTTGCGTCGGCCAGATGGCTGGAAGGGTGAGGACCCAGTTGTGACGGTATTCAACCACGATTCGTGGTCAAATCGGATCAAGCATCTGGTGAATGAGATTCTGGAGATCGAGCGGCGGCTGACATCTACGGTCAGTGCGGCATCGCCTCACAATTTCGACCTACACAATCTCGACTACACTCGTGAAGAGGATGCTACGACTTATGCCAAAAAGGGGGAATATAGGCTGTTCGAGGGTGGCTATGTTGATTTGCCCACGCAAGTGGAAACGGAGGATGTCACAGTTGGGTTCGAGCGCGCCGTTTCGGAAGAGCACGTGACCTTCAAGACGACGATTCGTCACAAAACGTGGACGGTCGAGGAAGTCGCTGAGCAGATGTATCAGCGGCTCAAGTCGATTGATGACGAATCGAAGGATGCCGATGACCCGAAGGATCGAACTAGCTATGCGAAGAGGTTCCCACGGGCCGTGTGCGAGGAGGTCGTTACGGCTTCGCTCAGGCACGCGAACGTCAGGACAGGCAAGATCACCGATGACAACAGGCAGAAGTTTCTGCAGGCGCTGGGCACACTACGGCGTAAGGCGGCGAAGCGGGTCGTTTACAAGCTGTCGCCCAATGCGCTGCTGTATGAGAACACCTCCACACGACAAGCAGAAAGCTGTAGCGCTGCCGAATTGCGTCGCGGGTCCAAAACAGTGTTCTACCCTCCCGGCTGCGCTAGCACTCTCGTTGACGAGCAGAAGGAGTTTTTCCGCGAGGTGGAGGACCCTGATGGTGATTTCCGAGGTGGGCGTGAGGAAGTCAGTAACACCGCGGACTTCAAGACTCCGCTAAATCTCGCCATTGCGGATGCAACGCCGGAAAGAAAGTTCATTCGCCTGCTGGTCAGTCGGGATAACGCCCATACGTTCAATGCCTGGCTGAAAAATACACCGGTCGGGTTCTACGTGATTGAATATGCTTGGAAGAAAGGCAATAAGCCAAAGCGCGGAGAGTTTGCTCCCGACTTTTTCATCAAGCAGGACGATCGCATCTTCGTTGTCGAGATCAAGGGCGACGAGGAGATCGCCGATCCTTCGGCCGACAATGTTAAGAAGCACGAATACGCGACTGATCATTTCAAGCGACTCAACCAATGGCTCGAAAAGGTCAAGATATCGACTCGCTATCAGTTCAACATGATTTCGCCGAGGAGCTTCAACGTCTTCTTCCAGAAGCTCAGAAGCAGAGACGCCGTTGGTTTTCGCTCTGACTTGGATGTCTCCATGACGAAAGCTGCGAGCTAGGGGTAGTGATTAGCTTCTTAGCCACGCCGATCGAACTGCACGACTCCAATACACGGTCGAGCTGCGGCGACTACATTAGCGCCTACGACATCGGGCAAGCCGTGCAGGACGGCGCTACGGTGCTGACCTAATGCCAAACTCGGCCGGCCACGCTCGCGCTCGGTTGGTCGCGCGAACGTCATCTGCGTTGCGTCCATCCTTTTGGCTACCTATATTCTAACTCCCCTCCACGCTCACTCGTCAATCCTCAGCGTCAGCTGAATAGTATCGGGGAAGCCGAGGTGCGAGCCGAGAAGGACGAGGTGATAGAGACCGGGTCGATCGAGGTGATAACCGCCCTTGCCGTTGAGGAGGATCTTGAATACGATCCACTCCCCGGGCTGAAGGTCCCTTTTCTTGCTCGAGCTCGTCATCCTCGCAGGGTTCATATTCTTCCCAGGGTTCGCCGGCTGTGCGGAGCCTACCTCCTTCCCAGAGATCACCTTCGCAGGGCCCTTAACATAGGCTGGCTGTGGCGTGATTGCGTTCCATTCGTCGTCCAGGATTCGAAAGAGCGCCGTTCCGTCGAAAACCGACAAGGATGCGGGGATCTTGACGGTCTTGGGGGAGATGTTCTTGATGGCGACGTAGAGGGCGATGTTTTCGCCGACGTGGTAGCTCTTTTGCGGAGCCGCGAGGCGGCAGAGGGTGGGGAAGGGGCCGTGGCGGACGGCTTGTTTGGCACCGGGGATCCCCTTGCGACCTTTAGCGATCTTTACGAATCCTCCGGTCGCGCGGCTGAATTGCGCGGTGGCGCCGGAGGTGATGACCTGGATCTCCGCCAAAGCCTTCGCGCTAATGTTCGATGAGGATTGTCCGGAAAAGGGATCCGTCGTGTCGGCCCCATCCACAAGCGTTACGACTTCGGTGTCGAGAGCGCCGTGGATGTTGGGGCTGCCGCTATTCTCTATCTCAGTGACGCCAGGAGCCAGGGTCAGGACGTCCTGGTAGTCTCGAGCCATAACGGGCAGGTTTGAGATGTAGGCAGCGCTGGCAGTGGTTGCCACCGACGCACTCGAAGTGCTAATGACTTCCGATTGAGCCGCAACGGTTACAGTTTCTGCGTACCCTTGTCCAGGAACACCGCCGGGGACTCCTCCTAGAACTCCGCCGATAACGCCTCCAACAACACCACCCTCAACGCCTCCTACCACGCTGCCGGCGACACCGCCAGCGACTGCGCTATCGGTGCTCGCCACAGGCTCTTCCTTCATCCCCTCGGGCATCACGAGAGGAACTTTGACCTGTTCGGGCTCTACCGGCTCGGTCCGGGGCTGCTCTTCCACCGCTACGAAGGAGGTGTAGGCGGACACGAGGCGGTGGGATAAGGCGACATCCGTGATCTCCTCGACGAGCTCATGATTTGGATTGCCGATGAGCTGATTGCTCAGCTCCTCGATCTTCGAACGGGCCCAGAGGGAGGCGATAGCTTCGCCTCCGTCGGAGCGCTCCGGGAGCTGAATCGTGAGGCGGCGCTCGTAGGGCTGGCCTCCGAGCTTGCCGTGTAGGGTGATGTCACCAGCGCCTGCCTGATCGTAGCGTCCCATCAGGACGATCGGCTTGCCGAGGAAGAGATCGGGGAGCTGCGCGGGATAGGCGTCGGAGACCTTGAAGTCGCCCCAGTTCACCTCGAGGTCGGTCAGGTAGGGGTTCCGGATCTTGTCGTAGAAGCTCCGGACGGACTCGCCGGCATTTTCATTCAGGGGCAGGTACTCCACGCCGCCGCGGCCGAACTCCGCCATCTTGTCGAGGAGGTAGCGGTTGGGAGAGCTGCCGACGCCAAAGGAGAAGAGGCGGGCGCCGCCCAGGTGCTCGCGCAGGTAGGCGAGGATCTCGTCCTCGTTGCCGATGAACCCGTCGGTCATGAAGGAGACGATCCGGAGGCGCTGGGGATCCTCCGGGTAGCTGAGGGACGCCTCGACGCCGTCGAGCAGGATCGTGCCGCCGTTGCCGGAAAGCTCGTCGACGTATTCGAGGGCGCGCGCCACGTGGCTGGGGGTCGCGGGGACGGGATCCGGAGCGAAGACTTCCACGTTGTCGGCGAAGCGGATGATCTGGAAGTTGTCGAGCGGATTCAGGTTCTCCAGGGCGTAGCGCATCGCTTCTTTGACCTTCTCGATGGGCTCGCCGCTCATCGAGCCGGAGCAGTCGACGACGAAGATCATCTCCTTGGGGGTGATGCGGGCGTGGGCGGGCTGCAGCTCGGGCTGGATGAACATCAGGAAGTAGCCGGGGTCGCCGGCGGTGGCGCGGTGCGGCAGGACGGTGACTTCGGGAGCCGAGCCGTCGAGGCGGAAGCGCAGGACGAAGTCCTTGTTGGGGATGGAGTCCTCCTGGCGTAGGCGGACGGTGGCGCGGCCGGGAGCGGGGTTGTCGATGTCGACGGCGTGCGAGGTCGAAGCGAGGTCGTGGAGGCGCAGGCCGGTCTGGAGCTGGACTTCGAGGGCGATGTCGTGGCCGGAGCGCTCGCCGGGGCCTAGGACGGGCGGGGTGATCCGGGCGGTGTCGGGGGCGCTGGCACCGGGAGCGGTGGCCCCGCGGAGGACGTCGGCCGGGTCATCCGTGCCGTCATCATCGGTGTCAAGGTCGTTGTCGGGATCGGAGTCGTCTTCTGCGTCGAGTTCGTCCGTGGCCTCTGGGGCGATCTCGGTCTCAGAATCGCCAGAGGCACCGGCAACATCGGCGAGTGTGAGAACGTCAGTACAGATGTTCCCGCTCTCCTGACCCCAAGGAGCGGATGTTCTCGGCCCTGTATTGCCAGGCATGAACCGCTCTCCCACGACCATCGGGAACACGAACTCGTAGAACCCGGAATCGTAGGTGAGAACGTCGAAGAAGCGGATGCTGACGACGATCTCCTCGCCGGGGAGGATGTTCGCGACCGACTGGGTGAAAATGTTGGGGCGCTCCTGGTCGAGGAGCGCGGCGGTCCGGCCGGAGCGCCGGGCGACGTCGTACAGCGCCCGCGCCTCTTCCCTCTTCTTGATGGCGCCGCGGATCACCCGGTCGCCGATGCGGATCTCCATGTCGTCCACGGCCGCCTTGTGCGGCAGCGGAAAGACGTAGACCGCTTCGATGGGATGGTCGTACGGGTTCTGGAAGACCTGGTTGACGCGGACCTGCGCAACGTTGCCGGTGATCTCGGCATGGACGTCGGTGTGCTTGAGAGGAAAGGGCTTGGTCTCGCCCTTTTCGGACGTGGCGCGAAGCTCTCCGCCGGGGATCGGATTAGCCGGGGTCGACTCACCAGGCTGGGTGGCGGGACCTTGCTGGGCTCGAAGCGCGCCAGGGGCGGCGATGAGGAAGAGGGCGAGAAGAACGACTGCGTGGGCGAGAACGGGGATTCGTCTCATGGCGGCACCTCCCAGGCCAGTGAGTTTGATCCCCCGTTGTCAATGTACGCGCAGAGTCTAGAAGGAGGGAGGAAGAAATGACGCGGCGTGCTGTCTCCAACCCGCGCCGGGAGCGGCATGCGCACCGCAGCCTAGGAACCAATGAGAATTAGGAGGGGAGTTTCCTTCCAGGATCAGGATTCCTGAATCTTCTTGGCGAGACGGATCAGATCCTCGCGAGTGAGCTTCTTGCCCTTCATCGCTCGGAAAAGAATGGGAAGAGCATTGAGAAGATCTGGATCGCCCGTGATGTCCGGCGGGATTCTCCCCCCTCCGACAGCTGCCAGGCTGACCATCTCTCGCCATTCCTCTGTGTTCTTCCGGATCTCGAGTGCGTTCCCTATGCGCTCCAGGACTACAGCGTCCTGCGGTGGGGCCAGGACGCCACGCTCGTATCGACTCAGGTTTCCTGGGTCAATTCCCGCTCGGTGTGCGAATGCTCGCAACGTCTGCTTCTTCGCGATCCTGCGGGTTTTGAGCCAATCGCCGAAGGTTGTGGTTTGAGACATGTATTGCACCTCCTTGCTGTATCACCATTACAACGTTGTAAATAATATACAACAAAGGTAACGAGAGTCAAGGGCAATGTTGAAGAATTCTTGGCTTTTCAGGCAATGTATCACCTTGCGTGCCCATCCCTGGGCCGGCCGCTCTTTCGAGTCTACAATCGCAGCTTCTTACAAGGTGCGGCGCGGGCGCGGCCGGGGCGGCCGGCCGGGCGTGGCGCATGACGGATCGGAGCGGGCTTTCATGTTGAAGATCCCGCGGGGCTTTTGGGCCGCGATCTCGAACCTCCTGATCTCCATTCCGTAGAAGCAAAATCCCGCCGACGCGTAAGGCGAGCTCTCATAGCGCAGCAGGCCATAGCCATACAAGGTGCGGAAACTCAGGCCGTCAAGGAGTCGTCTCGATTGGCCTCGGGGTTCGGGCAGTACCAGGATGGGGGTTGCGTATCCCGCACCTTACCCCGGTCTCTACGGTCTCAACGTGCAGGCTGGAAGAAGAATTCGCGGAGGGTGAGCCGGGGAGCGGCCACCACCGAGGGGAGGATGGTGGCCGCTCCCCCGCGTGTTTTATTCGACCCTTAAGACTTGATACTTGAGCCAGTAGCTCCCCGTATCGTCGTCGTTGTTGAAGTTGAGCTTGCCGCCGAACTTCGCCGCCGTGCCGGTGAAGTTGATCAGCTCCTGGCCGGTCCAGGCGAGGTTCTGCGTCCCGAGATTGTCGGGGTCGCCGCCGAGCCAGACGACGAGCTTCTGGACGAGCGGCACCATGAGCTTGACGACCAGGGCCGCCTCGACCTGGCCCACGCCCGTGAGGATGTTCTGCGCCAGATCGCCGATGAAGCCGATCACCTTGTTGGCGGAGGCGGCGTCGCCGGCGTCCCACTCGTAGAGGGTCGTCGAGATGGCCAGCAGCCGGCGGACCTCGGAGGAGCCGCCCTTGACGGGGAAGACCGACTTGTCGGTGCTGTTGAACCAGTCGTCCTCGCCGTCGTCGAAGCCGGTGTAGTCGGTGGACGACTTGAGCCAGCCCATCTCGTCGGCGACGACGACCCACGAGGCGACCAGCTCGTCGTTCACCGAGAAGACGCCGACGATGCTCTCCGGATCGGATTCGTCGACGCAGTGCATCTGGGTGAATTCCGCGCGGTAGACCGAGGGGCTGACGTCGTAGAGGGCCCATTCGGTCACCGGCTGGCCGATCAGGTTGAGCAGGGCGACGCGATACTTGCCGGAGAGCAGGCCGGGAAGGATGACCTCGCCCTGCGTGTCGCCGAGGATCTTGAAATCGGCGACCACGGCGGTCTCGTTCGTGGGAAGGGTGACTTTGTTCCCCCAGGCGGAGGGAAAGATTCCCTGCCCATCCTGCGGCACGAACGCGATGAACAGCGGCTTCGGAATCGACGTCGCGAAGCGCGCTCCCTGGATCATCACCTGCTTGCCGGGACGGCCGGGGGTCGACAGGCCGGTGATCGCCGGCGGCGGCGGGGGCGGCACGCGCACGAAGACCGGGTAGCGGTTGCTGGTCCGCTTCGTCGTCCCCACCGTGACGCTCACCTCGACCTCGTACTTGCCGGGCGTCATGCTGCCGGGGAGCTTCAGGGAGATGGCGGTATTGGACGCGGCGCCGGGAGTGCCGGGGCCGAAGGCTCCCGACGAGCCGTCCGAGAGCACCTGATAGAAAGTCACCTTGTCGAGGCTCTTGTCGGGCGAGAAGTTGCGCCCGATGAGCGTGACGCTCTGCCCGGGGTCGTAACCCTGCCCGACGTCGGGAGTGGTGCCGGTGATCTGGACTTGCATGGCGGCGTTCATCAGGGCGCTGGCGTTCGGCGCGACCATCTGATTGCCGGACGAGCCCGGGGCCTTCAGGAACTGCGCCGCCGGGACGAGCGAGAACTCTTTCTTGACGAGCTGCACATCGAGGGGATGGGCCGGATCGAGATTCCGCATGGTCGCGGGGATCGCCCGGATCTTGGCCGATTCGGACACCGCTTTGTAGTCGGCGACGAAGCCGGCGAGCATCTGCTTGCTGACCTCCGGGTGCTTCGCGAGCGTCTTGCTGAACGCCACGTCGAAGGCGGTCTTCCCGCCGGGGGCGCCGATCAGGCCGCGGTCGATGGTGTGGACGACGGCGGCGAGCAGCGGATCGGGGGCCGGGGCGGCCGCCATGATCCGCTCGAGGCGCTCGCGCTGCGTGTACACGGGGCGCTTGCGGTTCGGTGGAGCGCCCCGGCGGTTCGGGGGCAGAGCCAGGTTCGGGGCGGCCTTCACGGGAGCGTTGGCGATGTTCGAGACCGACGTGCGGGTGGGAGCGCTGGTCATGTCCGCGGCGGCCGTCCCCTTTTTTTGAATCCCCTGTCCGCCGATGAGCGAGCCCGTTGTCGGGGCCGTGCGCGACTCTTGCTGTCCCGTCTGGATGCCTTGACCCGTGGCGGCCGCGGGCTGTGAAACGGGCCTGCTGATGACCGATCCGTTGGCGATCGTTCCCGCGGTGGGCGCGTTGCGCATCAGCGATCCCGTGCCGGGCGCGGAGCGCCGCGCCAGGGCGCCCGCCGCGCGGCCGGCGGCGCCGGCCGACATCGACGGGAAGTGCAGCTCGATCCGATCGATCCCCACGAAGTCGCCCTTGGACCTGCCGTTCCGGCTCTGCAGCCGGAGCGTCACGAGGTGCGTCCCCGGCCCCAGGTCGAGCGGCTTGAGCGCTTGCGCCTGGCGCATCACGCTCGGGGCGTAGCCGTCGATGCGCCCGACCTCCGTCCCGTCTACGAAGACGGCGTAGACGCCGTAATCGGGGGCGAGGGTGTAGGCAATCCAGGGCGCAAAGGTGGCTTTCCGGGAGAGCGGGAGCTTGAGCGTCAGTTCGGCGCCCGGCCCCGCGCCCGTCCACAGCAGCTGCTCGCCGGAGGACCATTGGGCGCCGAAGCCGTTCATGGGCTGCGCCGTGACCTGGCCCGCCGTGGCCTTGGAATCCCGGACCAGCGACTCCCCTTCGAAGCCCGGCGCCGCGATCTGAACGAGCGCCGAAGGCCGAAGGTTCCCACTCCTGGCGACTTGTCCGAAGACCTGCCCGGCCGTCACGCCGGCGGTCAAAACGCACCTCAGGATACAGGTGAGGCAGCGACGTCCCCGAATACCCATGGCAATTCCCTCCTTGCTAGGGATCACGGAGAAGGGCCGCTCAGGGGGCCATGGCTGCCGGGATTACGGAAATGTCTCGGTTCAAACCGCAGCCGCCAGGTTTTCGCGAAGCACGCGAGGGTGTCGCGCGGCGATGCGCAGCAGCGCCAATGCCGGTCCCTCGGGATTCCGGCGGTTCTGTTCCCAGTTGCGCAGGGTATGGATGCTGATTCCCAGAGCGTCGGCAAACTGCCGCTGCGTCAGGCCGACAAAGCGTCGAAGGGCGATGACGTCCTCGCCACCGGCCAGCTGCCCGCGGAGGAGACGCTCGCGCTGCTTCCTCGGAATCGCGCGGGCGAAATCCCGGTCGGTCAATTCACGAATGTCATCACTCATGTCCTTTCCTTTCCGATTCTCCATAGCGTCGGCGCTCCTTCTTGGTCGCCATGCGCGCACTCATAATCCGCACGACGTCGTCCTCACGCTCGGTGTAGACCACCACGATGACTCCCTGTCGGATTCGGCCCAAGGCGACAAAACGGTCCTCTTGGCCAGAGTGCTCTTCGTCGTAGATCTCCAGGTAGTCACCACCGCTTCGAAACAACTCCGCCGCTTGTTCGAACGAAAGGTGGTGTCTCCTGCGATTGAGTCTGTCCTTGGCGGGATCCCATTCAATTCGCAGCGCATGCAGATAGTATACGCCATTGACATACTAGGTCAATGGCTTATTCCACTCTACTTGCTTGGTATCACGCAGGAGGGCCGCTCAGGGGGCCATGGCCGCCGGGATCACGGAATCGTGCTGGTGAAAACCCGAGCCGGCGCCCCGCGGGGCGCCGGCCTGGATGAGGAAGAAACTGGGGGAACGGGAAGCGCTTACTGGGGGCTCAGCGTCTTGCAATCGTTGTCCGAGAAGCCGGCGCAACGGGCGTGGCACATGTTGGTGTACCGGCACCCGTGGCAGGTCACGGGCGCGTAGGCCGTGCCACAGCCGCATCCTCCGCCGCTGGGACAGTTCTTCGCCTCGGCCACCGGAGCGAAGAACTGGATCGTCGCCGCCGCCACCGCCACGAACAGGAGGACCAGGATCGCGAGCTTGAGCTTGGTCATGGTGCGCTCTCCAAGATGGGGGGTTAGAGGTTCGACTCGGCCTTCGACATTATGCCGAGCTCGACGACGGATCTAGAACGATCTTGCTTTTCTGGAGGGTAAAGCTACCGCAGCGTCAGCATCACGAGATCGGATTGGCGATCGACACGGACGAGGAAGAGGCCGCGGTTATCGCGGGAGAGGCGCAGGCTGAAGGGCCCCACGCGATCGGGGGCGACCGAGAGGATCGGCTTGATCGATTTCGTCTGCGAATCGAGGAGGAAAACTCTGTCCTCCCCATCGGTCATGATCAGCCGGCGGCTGTCGTTCAGCCAAGTGGGGAAGCTGCCGGAATCGGTGAGCCGGGAATACTTGCGGGACGTCAGGTCGTAGACGACGACGCCGGTGTTGTAATCGGTGCCGCGGTAGATGACCCCGGCGAGCTTCGAGCCGTCGGGGGACCAGGTCGAGGCGACGAAGGTTCCCTTGCCCATGCCGTGAGGCGGCAGCGGCTCGACCTTCTGCTCGGTCCACCGGCGGTTTGGATCGAAGATGCCGACGCCTTCGCTGCCGGAGCGGAAGGCGATCCTCTGGCCGTCGGGGGACCAGATCGGAAACATCAAAGTAATGGTCTTGGCCTGGGTGATCTGGCTCAGGCCGCTGCCGTCGGGGTTGACTGTCCAGATCTCGTAGGATCCGCTCCGATCGGAATAGAACGCAATTCTCTTGCCGTCGGGGGACCAGCGGGGCATCCGATCGCGGGCGGCATCGTGGGTGAGCTGCCGGCGCGCCGAGCCGTCGGCGCGTGAAATGACGATGTCCTCCTGCTTGCCAACCAGATGGAAGGCCACCCATTCTCCGTCGGGCGAAGGCTCCGGGGAGGCGACGTTCTCGGAGCCGCGCGTGATCCAGACGGGATCGCCCGTCACCTTCTCGGTGCGCGAATCCATGGAGTACCTCTGGATGTTCTGCTGGACCACCGCGGAGCCGTAGACCAACCGGTTGCCGTCGGCGGAGACGCGGAGGTCCCGGGCCGTGCCGGTGGCCGCCTGGGTCACGGGCTGGAAGGCGCCACGGATCTTGCCGGTGCTCTCATCGATCGGCACGCGCCAGACGTTCATGTTGCCGTCGCGGTCGGAGATGAAATAGAGGAACCGCCCGTCGGCGGACCAGACGGGGCTCCAGTCGAGGGCCTCGTCCTCGGTGACGCGCACCGGCTGGCCGCCGACCGCCGGGATCGTGTAGAGATCTCTCTGGCCGCTCGCTCCGACCACGGCCCAATAGGCGATGCGGGAGCCGTGCGGCGACCAGGCGGGCTGGACCGCGTCGCCGTCCGACAGCTTCCGCTTCTGGCGCGTCTCGACGTTGACGGCCCAAAGAGGGTCGATGGTGCTGCGGCCATGGGGATCGACCCACCTTTCGAGCTCATAGGCAATCTCGCTCCCGTCCGGGGACCAGGCGGGGCGGTAGCCCTCGTCGGTCAGCCGCACGACGGAATCCCCCAAGACCCCCATCACGAAGATCCCGCCTCCTTCGCGGTCGGACCGGAAGGCGATCTTCTGCCCGTCGGGCGAGAAGGCCGGCTGCGAGTCATCGGCGGCCGAGTCCTTCGTCAGGTTGATGGCATTGCGCCCGGAGATGCTCTGCACGAAGACGTCCCAATTCCCGACGGGGCGTGAGGCGTAAGCGACCATCCGTCCGTCGGGCGACAGGCTGGGGAATACCTCTTCGCCGGGTTGGTCGGTGAGCTGGGTGAAGGTTCCATGGAGGACCGGCGGTGCCGGGGATTCACCGGCCGGGTTTCCGGGGCGCAGCAGGAAGTAGCCGAGGAGGGCTGCCCCGACCAAGCCCGCGCCCAGCGCGAACAGCAGTCCACGCGAGGCTTTCGGCCGCACCGCCGGCGCCGCCGTGGCGGCCGGCAGGGCGGGTTCGCTCGTCCCCGACTGCACTTCCTTGCGCAGCTCCACCATCTCGTTCTTGAGATCCTGCGCCGTCTGATAGCGCTCGTCGGGATCCTTGGCGAGGCAGCGCTTGACGATGCGCCCGAGGTGGCGTGGCAGCGCCGGGTTCAAGTCGGTGACGGAGACCGGAGCGTCGCGCAGGATCGACGAGAGGATCGATAGCCGGCTGCCGCCCTCGAAAGGTCTCCGGCCGGTCACCATCCGGTAGAACACGACGCCGAGGGAGAAGATGTCGGTGCGGTGATCGACCGGCGTGCCTTCGGCCTGCTCGGGCGACATGTAGGCGACGGTCCCCAGGATTTTCCCTTCGGCGGTGAGCTCGGCGGTCGGAAGGTTCGTCGCCATCGGCTCCCCCGCGGGTTGCTCGCGCAGCTTCACCAGCCCAAAGTCGAGGATCTTGATGCGTCCGTCGTCGCTGACCATGATGTTGTCGGGCTTGAGATCGCGATGCGTGATGCCGCGCTTGTGCGCCGCGCTGACGGCGTCGGCGATCGGGATCGCGAGGTCGAAGAACTTTGCCAGCGGCAGCCCCTCCGCGGGGATCATCTCGCTGAGGGTCCGTCCCTGGATCAGCTCCATCGTGATGTAGTGGAGGCCTTCGGCTTCCTCGACCGAATGGATGGTGACGATGTTGGGGTGGTTCAGGGCGGCGACCGCCTGGGCCTCGCGCTCGAAGCGGCCGCGGAGCTCGGGGTCGGCGGCCATGGCGGACGGCAGGATCTTCAGCGCGACGCGCCGGTTCAGGCGCGTGTCCTCAGCGAGATACACCTCGCCCATCCCGCCGCTTCCCAGCTTCTCGATGACTTTGTAGTGGTTGAGGGTCCTACCGATCAATTCACGACTCCGCACCCATCGCCCGACTTTTCGCGCATTCTACCTTAAGTCCGCATCAGGCAGGGCTTCCTGCAGATCGAGCCCCCCGCGACGGTCGCGTGATTTTCGTTGGCCGGCGTGAGCGCAGATTCGACGACCCGGCGAGGGAAAGCGGGCGTCCCGTTTATTGAAGCGTCAGCATCCAGAGATCGGATTGGCGGTCGATGCGTACGATGTAGAGGTGGTTGTCGCGGCTGACCCGCATGCTGAAGATATCGACGTTGTCCGGGGCCACGGAGAGGATCGGCTTGATTGAATTCGTCTGGGAATCGACGAGGTATACTTTGCTCGCCGTGTCGGTCGTGAGCAGCCGGCGGTTGTCGTTGAGCCAGGTGGGAAGTGTCCCGCGATCGGTGACGCGGGTGTACTTCCTGGTCGTATAGTCATAGACGACGATGCCGGTGTTGTATTTCCCTCCCCTGAAGATGATGCCGGCGAGCTTCGTCCCATCCGGCGACCAGGACCAGGCGACGAAGCTTCCATCCCCCATTCCGTGCGGAGGCAGCCGCTCGATTTTCTGCTCGCGCCACGAGAGGTTCGGGCTGATGAGTCCGCCTCCATCGCCCCGGGGGTCGCTCACGTATATCCTCGAGCCGTCGGGCGACCAGATCGGGAACACGAAAGAAATCTTCGAGGCGGTGAGCTGGCTCAGATCGCTGCTGTCCGGATTGATGGTCCAGATTTCGTAAGAACCGCTGCGATTGGAATAGAACGCTATCTTCTTGCCGTCGGGAGACCACCTCGGCGTGCGATCGCGGGCGGCATCGTGCGTAAGCTGCCGGCGGCCTGTGCCGTCGGGATGCACGATGAAGATATCCTCCTGGTTCACTACAGTCTGGTAGGCGACCCATTCTCCGTCGGGAGAGGGGTCCGGGTTGACGACCGCTTCGGATCCGCGAGTCACCCAACTGGGCTCGCCCAGCACTGTTTCCGATCCCGGCTCGATGGGGTACCGCAGGATGTTCTGGCGGTTGGAGGCGGAGGAATAGACGAGCCGCTTGCCGTCCGCGGAGAGGCACAGATCCCGGGCGGCTCCGGTCGCGCCCTGCGTCACGGGCTGGAAGGATCCTCGGACTTCGCCGCTGGCCTCGTCGATTGGAACGCGCCAGACATTCATGTTTCCGTCGCGATCCGAGATGAAATAGAGGAAGCGGCCGTCAGGAGACCAGACGGGGTTCCAGTCGAGGGCCGAGTCTTCAGTGACGCGGACGGGATTTCCGCCCTGGGCGGGGATCGTCCAGAGATCTCTCTGGCCGGTCCTGCCGAGGATGCCCCAATAGGCGATGCGCCAGCCGTGCGGCGACCACGCCGGCTGGACCGCGTCTCCGGCGGTGATCTTCCGCTTCTGCCTCGTTTCGACGTTGATCGCCCAAAGGGGGTTGATGGTGTTGCGCCCGGCCGGGTTGGCCCATCGTTCGATCTCATAGGCGATCTCCGCGCCGTCGGGCGACCAGGCGGGTCGATAACCTTCGCCCGTGATGCGCACCACGGAATCCCCCAGGACTCCCATCACGAAGATCCCGCCTCCGTCGCGGCCGGACCGGAAGGCGATCTTCTGGCCGTCGGGAGAGAAGGCCGGCTGCGTGTCGTCGGCGGTCGAGTCCTTCGTCAGATTGACGGCGTTGCGGCCGGAGACGCTCTGGACATAGACGTCCCAGTTGCCGGAGGCACGGGAGCTATAGGCTACCATCCTCCCGTCGGGCGACAGGCTAGGAAACAGCTCTTCTCCGGGCTCATCGGTGAGCTGCGCGAAGCTCCCATGGACCACAGCGGACGCGGATTCTCCGGCGCGGCCGGCAGGGCGCATCAGAAAATAAATGACCGCCGCTCCGGCGAGGAGGCCTGCGCCCACGAGCGCGAAGGTGAGAAGGATCTTGCTCGATGGCTGCACCGGCGTGCCCGCCGCGGCGGCCGGCCCCCCCGCTCCCGATTGCTCCTCCTTGCGCAGCTCCGCCAGCTCGTTCTTGAGATCCTGGGCAGTCGAGTAGCGCTCGTCGGGATTCTTGGCGAGGCACCGCTTGATGATCCGGCCCAGGTGGCGCGGAAGGGCCGGGTTCAGGTCGGTGACGGAGGCGGGCGTATCGCGCAGGATCGAGGAGAGCACCGACATCCGCGTGTCGCCTTGGAAAGGCTGCCGGCCGGTCACCATCCGATAGAAGACGACGCCCAGGGAAAAGATGTCGGAGCGCTGATCCACCGGCTTGCCTTCGGCCTGCTCCGGGGACATGTAGGCCACGGTCCCCAGGATCTTCCCTTCGGAGGTCAGGGTGTTGGTCGGGAGGTTCGTCGCCACCGGCTCGCCCGCCGTTTCGGTGAGCTTCACCAGACCGAAGTCGAGGATCTTGATGCGCCCGTCGTCGCTGAGCATGATGTTGTCGGGCTTGAGGTCGCGGTGCGTGATGCCGCGTTTGTGCGCGGCGCTGACGGCGTCGGCGATGGGGACGGCGAGATCGAAGAACTTAGCCAGCGGCAGCCCCTTCGCGGGGATCATCTGCGCCAGCGTCCGCCCCTGGATCAGCTCCATCGTGATGTAGTGGAGGCCTTCAGCATCCTCGACCGAATAGATCGTGACGATGTTGGGGTGGTTCAAGGCGGCGACGGCTTGCGCTTCGCGCTCGAAGCGGCCGCGACGCGCCGCGTCCGAGGCCACGTCGGAGGGAAGAATCTTCAGGGCGACGCGCCGGTTCAGGCGGGTGTCTTCGGCGAGATACACCTCGCTCATCCCGCCGCTCCCCAGCTTCTCGATGACGCGGTAATGGTTGAGGGTCTTGCCGATCAAGCCAACTCTCCGCACTTCAATGGCAAAACGCTTACCTCAACAACTTTGTCAGCGGAGAGCCGGATTCGCCCCGAAGGTGTTACTTATAGGCGACAGTTTTCACGCCGCGTAATGAACATGCGATTCGAGGAAGCAGCTCATCACGAGATCGGGCAGACGCTGGGTCGACCGCAGGTATCCGCGGACGTCGCCCATCAGCTTCGTCTTGTTCCAGGGTCGTCTTCGACCGAGGGCGTTTGCTCTTCACGTCTTGGTTCAGCATTTCATCGGGGTTCAACTCCGGGCTATAGCTCGGGAGAAAGAACATCCGGATCTTGGCTTCGTGCTTCAGAAGCCAGCGCTTGACTCCCGCAGCGCGGTGCACGGGATGGCGGTCGACGATCAAGAAGATCGGCTGCTTGACGTGGCGGATGAGCCGCTTGAGGAATTGCAGGAACACTTTCACCGTGAACCCTTCCTCGAACACCATAAAGGCGAGGCGACCGCGATTGGTGATCGTCGAGATCAAGTTACAGCGAAATCGCTGGCCCGTCCCGGGAATCACCGGCGTCCTTCCACGACGGCCATCGGAACGGCCGACTTGGTGATCCGATCGCAATCCCATCTCGTCGCCCCAGTGAATTTCGGCCGCAAAATGCTTGGCCTGGCGCTCGATCGCCGGGTATTCCGTCCGAAGCCACAGGCGCACTTCCGCGGGGTTCTGCTCGAAGGCCCGTCGAACCGGCTTCTGCGGGGTCAGGCCCCACGCCTTCAAGTACCGGCCGACCGTCCAAACCGAAACCTCTACCCCAAACTCATTCTTCAGCAATTGTTGGACCGCCTCCCGCGTCCACAACGCGAAGGGCAGCCGGAGTTGGTCCGGACACTTTCCGATGATCCCTCGAATCGCCCGAGAGCGATCCTCGACCACGAGTCGAGGTCGAGCCGGTCGACCGCGCTTCCGACCCGTCAGTCCCTTCGACCCCTGCTCTTCGTGGAGCCGCGACCACTTGTTGACCGAGGCGCGTGACACCTTGAACACGGAGGCCGCTTGGACCTGGCGCATTCCTCCCCGAACTGCACGAATCACCCGCTTTCGGAGATCTTCCTGAGCCGACGATGACAAAGAACGAGCGTCCTTGATTCGCAATGCCTCGGGCCAAATGCCCAGTATATTATGCTCCGATTAGTAAGAAGCAATTGTTCTCGAGGAACGATTCAGAGAAGTCGCGAAGCGTTAAGACGATACTATCCTATTCTTCACAAAGTGGCGTGGGGCACGAGCTATTCAGAGGACAGGCATGGTGCGTGGTAGAGCATACGGCAGGCCAACCCTGGCATCCCATCGGACAATCGGTATTTCGACAGCACACCATCGTTCCCACCGGTACACATATACCGGAACACTGTCTAAATTTTGCCCAAACCGTACAACTACAGCCCCCTTCAGGATCCAAGGCGAGATTTCTCTTACCCTTGAATGAAGGATTCCGTGAACTCCTTATGGTCTCCGCCGACGGGACAACAACAACGCAGTATCCGAGTGGATCATCCTTGAGGGCGCAACCAGAAAGCGACACGGCATCATTGATCCGTTGTCCAACACGCAGCCACGATGCGATACTTTCGTAATCTTGCTGGCTACTGGGTTTTTGTTCTGATGCCCAGACTTTGAATCGATCCGCGAAGTGCCGTATCGACTCTTCTATAGCAAACTTCTCCGTGATCGAGATAGGCTTGGCAAACTTGTACCTTACCTCCATCCCATCTATGACAATGAGTGCGCCTGGCACTTGACTCGGGGGGTTGATGTTTTTGGACTGGGCGAGAGGACCGGAAGCAGCTACTAGGAACAATGCTGCTGATGCAAAGGAGAGGATACGAGATTTCATATCGACCCCACTGTGCCTTAGCGGATATCGTTTGTGTAATCTCTATCACTTTTCGGGGCCTACGTCAACTACCCTCCCGCCACGGGCTCGATGTCCTTCGCGGAGACCGGCATCGTGCCGCCTTTGACGCGCGTCAGGACGCTGTGGTGGCGGCCGTAGAAGAAATAGATCAGCAGGCCGAGGGCGAGCCAGGTGAAGAGGCGCCACCAGTTGGCGGTCGGCAGCGAGAACATCAGCAGCGAGCAGGAGAGGATCCCCATGATGGGAACGACGGGCACCATCGGGCACCGGAATGGGCGCTCGTGGTTCGGGTAGCGGCGGCGCATGATGAGGACGGCCGCGCAGACGACGACGAACGCGAACAGGGTGCCGATGTTGGTCAGGTGGAGGAGCGCATCGATGGGGAACAGGCCCCCCATCACCGCCACGAACACGCCGATCAGGATGGTCGAGCGCCACGGGGTGCGGAACTTCGGATGGACGTCGCCGAAGAAGCCGCGCGGCACCAGGCCGTCGCGCGCCATGGCGAGGAAGACGCGGGGGCCGGAGAGCATCATGACCAGGAGCACGGACGTGATGCCGGCGACGCCCGCGACGGCGATGAGCCCTTCGGCCCAGCCGATCCCTTGCTGCTGGAAGGCGCGGCTGACGGGGGCGTTGATGTCGAGCTGGTTGTAGGGGACCATGCCGGTGAGGACCGCCACCACGAGAATATAGAGGATCGTGCAGATGATCAGGGAGGCCACGATGCCGATGGGAACGTCGCGCTGCGGGTTCTTGGCCTCCTCGGTGTGCGTGGAGACGGAGTCGAATCCGATGTAGGCGAAGAAGATGATCGCCGCGCCGGCGAGCATGCCGAGCGGCGATCCTTGCGGGTCGGTCTGCCCCGACACGTGGTGGCCGAAGAAATTCAGGCCGGTCCAGCCGTAGGGGGTGAAGGGGTGCCAGTTGTCCGGGTTGATGTAGAAGGCGCCGACGCCGATGACGAAGAGAACGGCGGCGAGCTTGATCATCACCATCGTGGCGTTGAACGAGGCGCTCTCGGAGATCCCCTTGACCAGGATCGCCGTGACGATGGCGACGATGACGATCGCCGGCAGGTTGAAGTACGACCCGGTGTGGAGGAAGCTGCCGGTCGCCGCGTCGTAGCGCCAGGGTGACTCGCGGAAGGCCAGCGGGAGCTGGACGCCGATCTTCTGCAGGACGTTCTGGAAGTAGCCCGACCATCCGGTGGCCACGGTGGCACTGCCGACGGCGTACTCCAAAACCAGGTCCCAGCCGATGATCCAGGCGAGCAGCTCGCCGAGCGTGGCGTAGGCGTAGGTGTAGGCGGAGCCGGCAACGGGAACCATCGAGGCGAACTCGGCATAGCACAGCGCCGCGAAGACGCAGGTGATGCCCGCCACGACGTAGGAGAGCATCAGGGCGGGGCCGGCGACGTTGTGCGCCGCGGCGCCGGTGGCCACGAAGATCCCGGCGCCGATGATCGCGCCGACCCCCAGGCTGGTGAGCTGGACGGGGCCGAGGATGCGGCGCAGGCGGTTCTCGCCGCGCATCTCCTCCAGGAGCAGGCTCAGCGGTTTCGTCTTGAAATAGTTGGATGGCATGCGGGTGCTCCCACGGGTGCGGTTCAGATCCCGGATTCTTCGGCGGTGGCGGCCCCGGCTTGCAGGCCGGCTTTCTTGGCGACGCTCTTCCATACAAAGTAAACGGGAATGCCGGTCAGGACAATCACCAGCCCGGGCCAGGTGGTCTGGGTCTTATAGAGGATGAGGACGGTCATGATGACCAGGGCGGCAGCTATATAGATGATAGGGACCAGGGGGTAGCCGAAAGCCTTGTAGGGGCGCTCGGCTTGGGGGCGCTTGCGGCGCAGGACGAACAGGCCGGCGATCGTCAGGACGTAGAAGATCAGGACGGAGAAGACGACGTAGTCGAGCAGGTTGCTGTAGAGGTTGCCGTACATCGCCGCGCCGGTCGCCTCGTTGAGCAACGGCGCGCCCGAGGCGTCGCGCAGGCGCGTGCGCGGCAGGACCAGGAGCGACGCCCAGACGCACTGCAGGACGAGGCCGACGGCGGGGACGTGGTTCTTGTTCAGCCGGCCGGTGGCGCGGAAGAACAGGCCGTCCCGGCCCATAGCGTAGTAGACGCGGGCGCCCGCCAGGATCAGGCCGTTGTTGCAGCCGAAGGTGGAGATCACGATGGCGACGGCCATGATGACGGCGCCGGCGGCGCCGAAGATGACGGCGAGCGCGGCGGTGGCGACGCGGTCGTCGGGGGCCTGCTGGATCCCCGCGAGCGGCAGCGTGAACAGGTACGCGACGTTGGCCAGGACGTAGAGGGTGATGACCAGGCCGGTCCCGAGCGCCAGCGACAGCGGGATGTTGCGCCGCGGGTTCTTCACTTCACCGGCGGTGAAGGTGATGTTGTTCCAGGCGTCGGCGGAGAACAGCGAGCCGACCTGGGCGACGCAGAAGGCGACGAGCAGGCCCAGCGCGCCGGCGCCGGCGGAGAGCGCCGGGACGAAGGAGAAGTCGGGGCGAATCTCGGCGGCGCCCACGGGGGTCCACATCGACGAGAAGTTGGCGGAGATCGCCGCGGCGTTGCGCCCCACGAAGATCCCCAGGAAGATCAGGGCGACGAGCGCGAAGGTCTTGGTGAAGGTGAAGAGGTTCTGGATGATCTTGCCGAGCTTGAGGCCGCGGGTGTTCAGGTAGGTCAAGAGGATCAGGCTCAGGATCCCGACGAGCTGCTGGGTCGAGAGGCTCACGGCGTAATTGCGCGACAGGTCGATCGGCTCGATGATCCAGGAAGTCGGGGAGATCGCCGGGACGAGGACGCCGAGGAAGCGCGCGAAGCCGACCGCCACGGCGGCGATCGTGCCGGTCTGGATCACCAGGAACATCGTCCAGCCGTAGAGGAACCCCCAGAGCGGCGAATAGGCTTCGCGCAGGTAGACGTACTGCCCGCCGGCCTGCGGCATCATCCCGGCCAGCTCGCCGTAGGACAGGGCCGCGGCGATGGTCAGAAGGCCGGTGACGACCCAGACCATGAGGAGCCAGCCGGCGGAGCCGACCTGGCGCGCGATGTCGGCCGAGACGATGAAGATACCGGAGCCGATCATCGACCCGGCGACGATCATGGTGGAGTCGAGAAGCCCGAGACCCCGGATGAACCCCGTCGCTTTGTCGGTGACGGGCAGGGCGGCGGCCGTCTGCATGAATGGCTCTCCACAGGGGGTATGGAGCCGTATGGAGCCACGGTCCCTTTCGGCGACCGGTGGAAAACGCCTCAGCCTAGCCTAACTTAGCGCCCCATGCAACGGAATTCCATGCAAGCGCGGGGCTTCGGCGGCCCGCGTCAAGGGCGAGGACGGCCGGGGCGGCCCCGGCGTTCAACCGATGGGCACCCATGCCCCGCCCTTCAGGCCTCGAGCGCCGCCGCCGGGTCGAGCTTCGCTAACATCCCTGATAGGGTTAACCGTTGAGCGACTCGTCAACCACTGGCCGCGAAGCGTCACAAAGTTCGAAGTTCAGGGCCGTCTGAATTATTCTCAGACGGCCCTTTTCATATCCGCCATCGTCCTGGTTGGCAGAAAGTTTCCAACCCTATGACCGTCACGGGCACTTTATAAGATGAGCGCTGGCTGCGTTGCGCCGGAGTGGGAAAGGATGCAGGCTCTTGCCGACCGCGTTCAGGAGAAGGCAACGGCGATGGTCGACCTGCTGGGCGAGGCGCAGCGCGGGGAGGTGGCCGCCTTCGAGGCGCTGTACCGGCGCCACGTGGGACGGGTGCACGGCCTCTGCCGGCGGCTGTCCCGCGACGCGGTGCGGGCGGAGGAGCTGACCCAGGAGGTTTTCCTGCGCGCCTGGAGACACCTCGGCGCGTGCGGAGACGATCGGCCTTTCGAGGCGTGGCTTTGCCGGATCGCCATCCACGTCGTCCTGGCGGACAACCGGTCCTTCAGGCGGCGCTTTCGGAGGGAAGCGGTGACCCAGGACGGAATTCTGCCGGAGGTCGGAGCCGCGGCCGCGCCCGCCGGCCTGGCGCTGGATCTCGATCGGGCGATCGAGAAGCTTCCGCCCGGCGCCCGGCAGGTCTTCGTGCTGCACGACGTCGAAGGGTTCCGGCACGAGGAGATCGGGAAGTTCCTGGGACTTTCCGCCGGCACCTCGAAAGCCCAGCTCCACCGGGCCCGCCGGCTGCTCAGGGAGGCGCTCGGATCATGACCAGCTGTCTTCGCTTCGAAGAGCGACTGAACGACTATCTCGACGAGCTTCTCACGTCGCGCCAGCGCGAGGAAGTCGAGCAGCACCTGGAGGAATGCGCCGGATGCCGGGCGGAGCTCTCGGCCCTGCGCTCGCTTCGGCAGCGGGCGGACAACCTGCCTCGGAGCACCGAGCCGGCGCGCGATCTCTGGCCGGCGATTCGCAGCTCCCTGCCCCCCCGCCGCGGCGGGGTGTCCGCCCGTTTCCCCTTCATCCCGGGATGGAGCTGGGGAGCGCGCCCGCTCGGCCTCTCGTTCACCGGGGCGCTGGCTCTCGTCCTGATCGCCTTCGGCGCGGTCGTGGCGCTGCGCCGGACTGCGGCGCCGGCCCGCCCGCCCGTCCCGGCGGCCCCGCCCGGCCCTTCCGTGGCGCTCGCCTCGGTGCGGCGCGTCGAAGCGGAATACGGCAACGCCGCCGAGAGACTCGAGGCCGCGCTCGGCGAGCGGCGGGCCGGCCGGTCCCCGGAGCTGAGAATCCTCGAGGAGAACCTGCGGATCGTCGAGCGCGCCATCCGCCAGGTCCATCGCGCCGCCGCCGTGGATCCCGGCCATTCCGTCGACGAGCATGCCATCGCCAGACTTTATCGGACCAAATTCGAGCTCCTGCAGCAGGCGGTCCGCCTGTCGGCGCGGGAGGGAGAGGAGAAGCGATCGTGAAGCACGCCCTGACCGCCATGTTGCTGACCATCCTGCTCGCGGCAGGAACGCTCTGGGCCGGGGAGGCGGTCAACGAGCATCGGAACGTCGCCTCCGACGCCTTGATCGAGCTGAACCTGATCGCCGGCACCGTCAAGGTCACCGGCTGGCAAAAGTCGGAGATGGAGCTGACCGGAACGCTCGGCGACGATCGCCAGAAGCTGGAGATCACCGGCGGGAAGGACCGCCTCAAGATCGAGGTCGACTTCGAGGAGGAAGGCGACCACCACAACGTCGAAGGGTCGGACCTGGAGCTGCGCGTCCCGCGCGGGGCCCGCGTGAGGATCGAGACGGTCAGCGCGCCGATCACGGTTTCCGATTTGACCGAGCGGATCGACCTGAACTCCGTGAGCGGCAAGCTGGAGGTCCAGGGAAGCCCGAAGGAGGCGAAGCTCAACACCGTCAGCGGCGCCATCGTCGTGGACGACGGCGCCTCGCTCGAGAGCCTCGACACCAACACGGTCTCCGGCGACATCGAGGCACATCTTCGGCTGCGCTCGGGCGGGAGCTTCTCGTTCAACACCGTCAGCGGCGGGATCGTGCTGCGCCTCCCCGCCAACGTCAGCGCCGATTTCGAGGCTTCGACCTTCTCGGGGAGCATCCACAGCGACTTCGGCGGCAAGCCGGAGAAAGGAAGCTCGGTCCTGCCGGCGCAAAGCCTCGACTTCACGCTCGGCTCCGGCGGCGCCCGCGTGAAGATCAACTCGTTCAGCGGCCCGATCAAGATCCGCAAGGAATAGCGCGCCGGCAGGCCGCCCGCGACGAAGGCCCCCGATCACCCTGCCTGGTCTATCATGGAGCCCCGCCGGAGTCCGGCGGCCGTCCCGAGACAGGAACGTGGCGTGGAAACCGGAACCACCCTCAAGCATTACCGCATCCTCTCCCTTCTCGGCGAAGGAGGGATGGGCGCGGTCTATCGCGCCGAGGACACCCGCCTCGGGCGCGAAGTCGCGCTCAAGGTCCTCCGGCCGGACCTGACCGCCAGCGCCGAACGGCTGGCGCGCTTCGAGCGCGAGGCCCGGGCCGCCTCCGCCGTGAGCCATCCGGGCGTCGCCACCCTCTTCGACATCCATCACGAAGGCGAGACGATCTTCCTGGCGATGGAATACGTCGAGGGGAAGACGCTGCGGGAGCTCCTGCTCGGCGGGCGCCTGCCCCTGCCTCAGGTGATCGACTGCGCGGCGCAGGTGAGCGAGGCGCTGAGCGCCGCCCACCGCAAGGGGATCATCCATCGCGACCTGAAGCCCGAGAACGTCATGGCGGCCGACTCCGGCTTCTACAAGATCCTCGACTTCGGCCTGGCCCGGATGGCGCTGCGCGAGGATTCGGGGGCCGGCCCGATGGCGCAGCTCACCCAGGCGCTGACGCTTTCGCGCAACCTCTCGAGCGAGGGGCAGGTCTCCGGAACGCTCGCCTACATGAGCCCCGAGCAGATCCAGGGAGAAGCGATCGACGCGCGCAGCGATCTTTTCTCTTTCGGGACTCTCCTTTACGAGCTGGCGACGGGCGTCTCGCCGTTCCGGGGAAAGAACCTCCTTGCCACGTTCCACGCGATCGTCCACGAGCAACCTCCTTCAATCGGCTCGCTGCGGCCCGACGCGCCCCCGGAGCTGGACCGGATCGCGGCCCGGTGCCTCGCCAAAGATCCGCGCGACCGTTATCAGACGGCGGCCGATCTGGCGCTCGACCTCCGGACCCTGAAACGCGACAGCGATTCGGGGAGCTGGCGGCAGCCTTCGCCGGCGGTTTCGCAGGGGGCCGCGACCGCGGCCGTCCGCCCCGGCCGGCCCAGCCACTGGATCCGCAACGCGTCAATCGTCGCGGGGGGCGCCGCGTTGATCCTGGCGAGCCTCTTCATCTACCGGCCGCGCGGGCCGGAGCCGGAGATCGAGGCGGGACTCTTGCCGGGGCCTCCGTCTCGCGCCTCTCTGGCGCCCGCGGATCGATCCCGGATCGCCGTGACGCCCTTCGCCAACCGGAGCGGCGACCCGCGCGTCGACTGGCTGAGCCAGGGGCTTCCGGAGATGCTCACCACCGATCTGGCCCGGGTCCCGGGTCTCCAGGTGATCTCCAGCCAGCGGCTCGCCGACCTCCTCTCCGCCGCCGGCAAGGGAGAGGTGAAAGATCTGGACCAAAGCGCCAGGACGCAGCTCGGCCGCTACGCCGGCGCCGGCGTCGTCGTCAACGGCAGCATCTTCAAGACGGAGGGAGGCTATCGGGTCGACGTGCAGGCCTACGACACCGCCACGGGCCAGGTCGTCACGGCCCACCGGGCCGAAGGGAAGGAAATCTTCAAGATCGCCGATGAGCTGGGAACGGCCTTGAAGAAGGGGCTGCAAGTCGGCGGTCCGAAGGAGGCGAGCTTCCCGACCGTCGCGACCTCCTCACCCGACGCCTATCGGCTCTTCAGCGAAGGGATGAAGTTCTACCAGGGGACGAAGTTTCCGGAGGCGGCGGATGCGTTCCGCCGATCGCTCGCGGCCGATCCCGACTTCGCGCCGTCCCAGCTCCGGCTGGGGATGAGCCTGATGCTTTCCGGAAAGCGGGAAGAGGGAGTGCGATGGATAGGCCGCGCGGCCACCCAGGGTGACAAGCTTCCGGAGCGCGACCTGATTCTCTCGGAGGCGATCCAATCGGCGTTCCATGAGCAAAAAGACCCGAAGGCCCCGGCGCTCCTGGAAAAGCTGACCGAACGCTATCCGAACGATCCGGAATCTCTCTTCTGGCAGGCGGAGCTTCGTTCCGCCCAGGAAGGAAGCCGGTTCGAGGCGATCCGGATCCTGCATCAGGCGGTCGATCAGGACCCCAACGACGCGCTGGCTGTCTCCGCGCTCGTCCGCCATCTCAAGGAGCTGGGCCTCGAAAAGGACGCCGCCGCGATCCTCGCGGATTTCCAGAAGCGCACGACGCAGGCGGGCGCGCTTCCCACCCCGCCGCCCTCGGTCGCCCCCCCTTCGGTTCCCTGAAGTCTGCACCAGCCCAACATCAGGATGTCGGATGAGCCGAGAGGGCGGCGCGCAGAGCGTCGGCGGCCTCGACGACGGTGCAGCCGGAAAAGCTGGGGCGTGGCGGATCCTCCTCCCAGCGCGCGCCGGGAGGAAAGGCGAAGACGCAATCCCAGATGACGGCGTCCGCGTCGAGCTCCTCGCCGTGGAGGAGGAAGCCCTTGTTCTCCCGGGCGTTTTTCACGAGGAGGCTGGAAAGCAGCCGCGACTTGTCGTAGTACTGCGTGACGCGGGGATCGGGGATTCGGGAGAGGACCCGGTTGATCGGCGGCGCGACGTCGCTGACGATCACCGGCTCCCAGACGACGAAGACGCGGACGTCCTTCTCCTTCACCTGCCCGAGAACGTCTTGAAGCGCGGAGGCCCCCCGCACGCAGGTGGCTCACGTCGGGGACAGCAGCGCGAGGACCCGCCGATCGCCGGCGGCGCCGTTGAAGCGCTCCCGGAACTCGGCCAGGTTCTTCGCGCTCAGCTCCAGAAGCGGCGGCTGGCCTTCGGGCGTCGTCCGCGGCCCCAGCATCTCGTACGCCGCGATGGCGAGGACGAGCAACAGGACGGCCGCGATCCCGATCGCCGCCCGCTTCAGCACCACGCGCGCCCTCGGACCGGTCATTCCGATTGTCTCCCACGGAGCCGTCATTTCGGCAAACCACCTTATAGATCACCCGGACTCGGCTCACAAGTACGGGTCCGATCCTTGTGGCGCCGTCACGGCGCCGACGCGTGAAAGCGCCACCCTGCAATATGCAATCGCCTACGGTGACAGGAGATGAAGCCGACCAAGGCCGAACCAAACGCCGCCGTCACGGTTTCTTGTAGCCAATGCGCAAGTCTTCCTTTTGACTCGTGATATTCAGGGACAGGGGGATGGATTGGGACGCGGTTGACCGGCGGAGATGACGCCTAGAGACCCTTCGCCGCAGACGTTGCTTCCCGAGACGAGGTAGTAATAGGCGAAGCCGGCGGGCGGCAACGAACTGTCGGTCGCCCCGGGAGAAAGGAGTCCCGGCGCGAGGCAAATGTGATTGAAGCTCCACGCGCCGACGATGAATCCGATGTAGAGGTTGTAGGAGTCGACGCCCGGCGAGGATGACCAGGAGAGGGTCTGGCTGTCGACGAAGACGAGATTGGTCGCGACCTCGAGCGGCGGATTGCACGGGCCGCACGCATCGCCCCGCCCGTCACCGTTCGCGTCGAGCTGATCCGGATTGAAGAGAGAACAGTTGTCGCAGGCATCTCCGACGCCGTCCCCGTCGGCATCCATCTGCGCGGGATTGTAGACGGTGGCACAGTTGTCGGTGGGGAGGAACCGGCCATCGCCGTCGTCGTCCGCGTCCAGATAAAGAAGATAGTAGGAGTCCTCCGCAAGGCAGCCTGAGCCCGCGCAGGACCCCTGGACGCTTGCGGAATGGTCTCCCGCCGCCAGCGTCATGCTCAAGAACGGGTCCGGGCTCGAGGCGTTCGTTCCGGCGGGGCCGCTCGGGTCGTGGAACTTCAGGGTGCCCTGGAGCAACGAGGCCAGGTCCTGGCGGGCGTCGAGATCGGCCTGCACGGTTCTTCCAGCGGGGAGGAAGAACCGGAAGTGATCGACGTCCGCCGAGGGGCTCACGACGCCGCTGACCGCTCGCGGGAGCAGGATCGGAGCTCCGTTGCCGAAGGCGTCGTCGTCCGAAGCCGGTCCGAGGCTCACCGACATTTGATAGAAGGTGTTGGAAGTGCCCACGAAGCTGCGCAGCTCGCGCACCAGAATCGTGTAAACCCCGTCGGCGGGAAGCGTCGTCTGGAGGAAGGGATCGTTCGGATCGGACGCGGTGTAGGCGTCCTGGGCGAGGAGGGCCCGGCCCGGATCGAAGATTGTCAGGACGATCTTGGCCGCGGGCTGGTCCGGATTGAAAACCGCCGAATCGATGTCGACGGTCAGGACCTGGCCGGCCACACCGGCCACGCCGTAGTAATCGAGATCCCCGGGGGGATTGATCAGCGCGTCGATCGAGGGAAGGACCGGAGGCAGGATCGGCGTCGCGGTCTCGAAGGCGTCGTTCGGGCCGATCTCCAGGGAGAGAACGTAGAGATACGCCGGCCCGCCGGCGGAAGGGTCGAGGTCCCGGACCGCGACGAAGTACTTGTCGGAGCGGGAGGCTTGGAATGCCACGCTCGGGTCGTCGAAATCTCCCTGGGATTGGTCCTGAGCGAGGACGGTCGTCCCGTCGGTGTCGAGAATCTGCAGAACCGCGGAGAGCGCGGAGCCGGGCGCCGAAGTGGCCCGGAAGCCGCGGGCCAGGATGTCCGCCTGGATCGTCTGCCCCGCCTCCAGCCTGATCGCGTAGAGATCAACGTCCCCCGGCGTCCCGATCGTCCCGCCGACGCTCGCCGGCGGCGCGACGGGCTGGGCCGCAGAGGCCGGATCGTCCGGCTCTTTCTCCCGGCGTAGATCCGCCGACGCAGGAAACGCGATCCAGACTGCGAGCAACCCGAATAGGAACCGCTTCACCGCTCACCTGAAGCTCTTGCTCCGGAACGGAATCTCCGTCACACGTCCGGAAGCCGGCCTTCGGAGGACGCTCCGTGTTCCGATCCGAATCTCAGCGCAGCCCCTTGTTCTTCACCAGGACCAGCATGCACGATTGGAAGTCCGCGGCTCCGGCCTTGCCCGAGATGCAGATCGTGGCGCTGGTATTGTCCGGAACGGCCGCGAGCCGCGCGGCGATATCCTGCCGGTTGCCGTCCAGCGTGGAGCAGTCGCCGTCGGCCGGCAGGTTGAACTTGAAGGTGACGTTGGCATTGGAGACGTCCCGCGCCGCCAGGTTCTCGGAGATCCCTCGCTCGTACAGGAAGCCGAGGACCGGATCGGGACAGGGAAGCGTGGAAGGATCGGGCAGCGTCACATCGTCGCCGGGATCATTGGCGCTATCGACCCTTGAAACGTAGACTTGGCTCACGGTCGAGCCGGAGATCGGCACCGGGTTCGCGGGATCGCAGACGTCCAGGAGCTTGCAGGTCATCGAGACGATGCCGCCTTGCGAGCTGAGATTCATCGTCGAGGGGCTGATCACGCAGTCCGCCTGCACGCGATTCTCGTCAGTCAGGCCGTTGCAGTCGTCGTCGATGCCGTTGCAGACTTCGGCGGTCGGGGCTCCCGGGACGCAGGTCTGCGGAATTCCATCGACACAGTCGACGCTTCGGCGGCAGGCACCCACGCCGCAGCTGGTCTGGCCCGCGAAGGGCTCATGGACGCACCCCGACGCGGGAGCGCACGAGTCGGTGGTGCAGATGTTCTGGTCGTCGCAGGAAGCAGTGATGTGGGCGCAACCGGTGCCGGTGCACGAGTCGGCGGTGCAGGCATTCCCGTCATCGCAATTCTGGCTCGTTCCCTGGCAAGTGCCGCCGCTGCATTGGTCACTCGTCGTGCAGGCGATGCCGTCGTCGCAAGGATTGGCGTTGTTGATGTGCAGGCAGATGCCGGTGCCGGGATCGCAGGACTCCGTCGTACAGGGATTCGTGTCTCTGCACAGATTGGTTGCGATGCACGCCCCGCGTTGGCAGAAATCGATCGTGCAAAGATTGCCGTCACACTCCTGCGGACCCTGGGGGTGGGTGTTTCCGCAACCGCCGATACTTCCGGGACTTGTGGACCCATTGCAAATCCAAGTGGCGCACGCGGTGTTCGAAGGGCAGAGACTGTTGTCGGCGGAGTGGACGCAGCCACCGAGATCATTGGAGCAAGAGTCATGGGTGCAAAGAAATGGGTCCTGGCAGTTGGGAGGAGGGCCACCGAAGCAATTCCCACCGCTGCACGAGTCGAGGGACGTGCAAAAATCTCCGTCGCTACAGCTTCCCGTGAGGAAGGTCCGCGCGCACTGTCCGGTAGCCGAATCGCACGAATCGCCGGTGCATACGTTGCCATCGTTGCAGTCGACGGACGGATTGGCGCACTGCCCCGTCGCCGGATCGCAAAGGTCCTGCGTGCACAGGTTGCCGTCGCCGCAGTCCTTGACAGACCCCGAACAAGCCGGCGGGCCGCCCGGAGACCCGACACAAGTGTCATTGGAAGTGCAGAGGCTTTGGTCGTCACAGGGGCTTCCGATTGGGGCAGGAGCGCCGGCGCATTGACCAGCCTGGTCGCAGATGTCCGAAGCGGTGCAGGAGTTTCCGTCGTCGCAGGCAGCTCCCGCAGGCTGGCTCGTTCCCACGCAGGCGAAGGGCAACCCGGAAACGCTTTGGCACGAATCATTCCGAGTGCAAGGATTCCCGTCGCTGCAAGCCGTGTCCGGCGACAGGTCGATGTGGCTGCAGAAACCCCTGCCCGCGCTCAGATTAGTGCAACTGTCCTGGGTGCATGGATTGCCCTCGTCACAACTGAGCGGAACATGCCGACAGGTGCCTGTCTTGGTGTCGCAGGAATCGACCGTGCAGAAATTGAAGTCGTCACAGGAGGGGCAAGCAGCTTCCAGGGCGGCGGATCCTCCGGCCGCGAACACGTTCCCAAGGCTGAGCAGAAGCAGGACGGGGAGCGCCCAGATGAAGCAGAGAAAACGACGACAGGCAGGCTCGGTTTTCATCGGATTTGTTCTCCAATCGGTTGTTTCCGAACCGGTGCGCAGCAAGGCAATTCCTCGAGACTGCCTGCCCGCAGTCTCGCGCGACCCACGGCTCTCTTCAGGAGCGCTCGCTCAACCGCAACAATCCTTCCCGTCTTCACCGCAGACCTTTGTTCTTCACCAGGACCAGCATGCACGATTGGAAGTCCGCGGCTCCGGCCTTGCCCGAGATGCAGATCGTGGCGCTGGTATTGTCCGGAACGGCCGCGAGCCGCGCGGCGATGTCCTGCCGGTTGCCGTCCAGCGTGGCGCAGTCGCCGTCGCTCGGCAGGTTGAACTTGAACGTGACGTTGGCATTGGAGACGTCCCGCGCCTCCAGGTTCTCGGAGATCCCTCGCTCGTACAGGAAGCCGAGGACCGGATCGGGACAGGGAAGCGTGGAGGGATCGGGCAGCGTCACGTCGTCGCCGGGATTGTCGGCGCTGTCGACCCGGGAAACGTATACCTGGCTGACGGTCGAGCCGGAGATCGGCACAGGGTTCGCGGGATCGCAGACGTCCTGGAGCTTGCAGGTCATCGAGACACTCCCGCCCTGAGAGTTGAGGTTGAAAGTGGACGGACTGATGGCGCAGTCCGCCTGCACCCGGTTCTCATCAGTCAAGCCGTCGCAATCGTCGTCGACTCCGTTGCAGACTTCGGCCGTTGGGGTTCCCGGCACGCACTGCTGCGGCACTCCGCCGACGCAGGTGTCCACCGTGCGCCGGCACGCTCCCAATCCACAGGTAATCTGGCTGGTGACCGGCTGATGGACGCACCCCGACGCGGGATCGCAGCTGTCGGTCGTGCAAACGCTCTGGTCATTGCAGGAAGAGGTGATGTCGGTATGGGCGCAGCCGCCAGCAGAGCAGGAGTCGGCGGTGCACGCGTTTGCATCGTCGCAACTCAGTGGAGTGCCGCTCTGGCACGTGCCGTTGCTGCAGACGTCTCCCGCCGTGCACGCGTTCCCGTCGCTGCAGGGGCTGGTGTTGTTGACGTGTCCGGTGCAGGTGCCCGTGTCCGGCTCGCACGTATCGTCGGTGCACGGATTGCCATCGGCGCAAAAGAACTGCACTATGACACAATGCGAAAAGATGTCACACGCATCGAGCGTGCAATGGTTGCCATCGCACTCGTGAAGAATGTCTCGGCCGATCCGGTTTGTGCATCCGCCGTTCGAGGGCGAAAAGGCCTGGCAGAACCAGTCGTTGCAGCCATCGTGGGGGAAGCCGCCGCAGAGACTGTCGTCACGGATGTGCTGGGAGCATCCAAAGCTCGGCAGACACGTGTCACGCGTGCAGGAATAGGCATCATTGCAGTTGAGCGGCACGCTGCCGCTGACGCAGTTGCCTCCGCTGCAGAAGTCCGACGTGAAGCAGAGATCGCCGTCGGAGCAGGAGCCAGTAACACTGGTCCGGACGCATTGTCCGGTAGCCGCATCGCACGAATCGCCGGTGCATACGTTGCCATCGTTGCAGTCGACGGGGGGATTGGCGCACTGCCCCGTCGCGGGATCGCATCGATCCAGCGTGCAGAGATTCCCGTCACCGCAATCCTTCAAGGCTCCCGCGCAGATCGGGCCGCCGGCGGACCCGACGCAAATGTCGTTGGTGGTACAGAGACTCTGGTCGTCGCAAGGAGCTCCCAGGGAGCTTGGGGTCCCTACGCACGCCCCCGACAGATCGCAAGTATCTGAAGTCGTGCAGGCATTGCCGTCGTCGCAGCTCCCCCCCGGCGGCTGGCTCGTGCCCACACAATGGAACGTCGTTCCCGCACTGCCCTGACACGAATCGCCCTGAGTGCAGGGATTCCCGTCGCTGCACGCGCTGCCGGAGGACAGGTTGGGGTGAACGCAGAACCCCGAATTCGGGCCCGTGGAAAGGCAGCTGTCCTGCGTACACGGATTCTGATCGTCGCAGTTGAGCGGATCGTGCCGGCACGTTCCCGTGCTCGTATCGCAGGAATCGACCGTGCAGATGTTCAGGTCGTCGCAGGAAGGGCAGGTCAACTCCAAAGCGATCGGATTGTCAGCCGCAAGGGCGAATCCGCAGGCGAAAAGAACCGGGACGGCAAACGCTGGAGCAAGAAAGAGGTTGCGAAACGCAGGGTCGGCCTTCATGTGGATTCCCCATAAAACGAGTTGATCACCCCTTTGCAGCGCCTTTTGCCCTGCGCACCTACCACACGGCTTGGGCGCGCCGGGCATGCAGTTCCCAGGAGACGGCACTCTGCGCGATCAGTTCTCACCTGAGGCCCTTGTTCTTCACCAGGACCAGCACGCACGCCTGGACGTCGGCGCCGTCGAACTTGCTCGCGATGCAGATTGTGGCGCTGGTGTTGTTCGGCACGGAGGCGAGCCGCGCGGCGACGTCCTGCCGGTTGCCGTCGAGCGTCCCGCAATAGCCGTCGGCCGGCAGGTTGAACTTGAAGGTGACGTTGGCGTTCGAAACGTCTCGCGCGTCCGCGTTCTCGACGATCCCCCGCTCGTAGGAGTAGCCGAGGACCGGATCCGGACAAGGAAGCGTCTCCGGATCAGGCAGCGTCACGTCGTCCGACGGATCGTCGGCGCTGTCCACTCGGGAAACGTAGACCCGGTTCAAGGCCGAACCCGGGATGGGAACCGGATTCGCCGGATCGCAGACGTCCTGGAGCTTGCAGGTCATCGAGACGATGCCGCCCTGAGAGTTCAGGTTCATGGTGGAGGGGCTGATCGTGCAATCCATCTGGACGCGGTTCTCATCGACCAGGCCGTCGCAATCGTCGTCGATCCAGTTGCAGATCTCGGCGCTCGGCGCTCCCGGGACGCACTCCTGGGGCACTCCTCCGAGGCAGTTGTCGACGGTGCGACGACATGCCCCGACCCCGCAGGTGGTCTGGGCGGGCTGGTGCGCGCATCCCGTCGCCGGATCGCAACTATCCGCGGTGCAGACGCTGCCATCATCGCAGGAAATCTGGCTGTGGGTGCAGCCGCCCGACACGGAGCAGGCATCGGCGGTGCAGGCGTTGCCGTCATCGCAGCTGATCGGAACATGCGCCCCGCAGGTTCCCGTGGCGGGGTCGCAAAGGTCCTGGGTGCAACTGTTGCTGTCGCTGCAGAGCGGCTGGCCTCCAGCGTTGGGAAGGCACGTACCCGCGAAACAGAAATCGAGCTGGCACACGTTTCCGTCACACTCGGCAACGCCGCTGTGGACGAAGTTGACGCAGCCGCCATTGGAGGACGAGCTCGCCTGACAACGCAGTCATTGCAGGCGTCTTTCGGCCGGCAGAGGCTGTCGTCGGGAGTGTGAAAACATCCGACGCCCGTTATGCATTCGTCCCGGGTACAGTCATAGGAATCGGCGCAAGGATTAGGCGAGCCGGGAGTGCAGTTGCCTCCGCTGCAGAAGTCCGAGACGGTGCAAACATCTCCGTTGTTGCAGCTGCCCGTCAGAAAGCTTCGGACGCATTGCCCCGTGGCCGGGTCGCAGGAATCGCCCGTGCAGGCATTGCCGTCGTTGCAGTTGACCGCAGGATTGCCGCACTGTCCCGTCGCGGGATCGCAGACGTCCTGGGTGCAGGGGTTCGCGTCGCCGCAGTCCTTCGCCGTCCCGGCGCACACCAGCGAGCCGCTCGGAGACGTGACGCACACATCATTGGAGCTGCAGAGGCTCTGGTCGTCACAGGGGCTCCCGATTGAGGCAGGAGCGCCGGTGCATTGGCCGTTCTGGTCGCAAGTGTCCGCGGTGGTGCAGGAGTTCCCATCGTCGCAGGTCGTGCCCGAAGGCTGGCCCGTCCCGGCGCAGACGAAGCCGACCCCTATGACGCTCTGGCAGGTGTCGGCCTGGGTGCAGGAATTGCCGTCGCTACAAGAAGTTCCTGCGGCCACAGGATGGTTACAACTGAAGAATGACGTCCCAATCGGAACGCAAAGGTCGGTCGTGCAGGGATTGCGATCCTCACAGTCGCGCGGATCGTGGCGGCAGGTGCCGGTGGTGGTATCGCAGGAGTCGATGGTACAGGCGTTGAAGTCGTTACACGAGGGGCACGTAACTTCCAGTGCGGCGTGCCCTCCGGTAGCAAAGACGTTTCCCAGGCTGAGCAGGAGCAGGACGGGGAGCGCACAGATGAAGCAGAGGAGGCGACGACAGGCAGGCGCGGTTTTCATCGGATTTGTTCTCCAATCGGTTGCTTACGAACGGGCCATCGCGAGGCAATTGTTCGAGACTGCCTGCCCGCAGTCTCGCGCGACCGACGCTCGCTCAACCGCGATAATCCCTCCCGACTCTCACCGCAGACCCTTGTTCTTCACCAGAACCAGCATGCATGCCTGGAAGTCCGCGGCTCCGGCCTTGCCGGAGATGCAGATCGTGGCGCTGGTGTTGTCGGGCACGGATGCGAGCCGTGCGGCGATGTCCTGCCGATTGCCGTCCAGCGTGGCGCAGTCGCCGTCGCTCGGCAGGTTGAACTTGAACGTGACGTTGGCGTTGGAGACGTCGCGCGCCTCCAGGTTCTCGGAGATCCCTCTCTCGTACAGAAAGCCCAGGACCGGGTCGGGGCACGGAAGCGTCAACGGATCCGGCAGCGTCACGTCGTCGCCGGGATCATCGGCGCTGTCCACTCTTGAAACGTAGACCTGGCTCACGGTCGAGCCCGAGATCGGAAACGGATTCGCCGGATCGCAGACGTCCTGGAGCTTGCAGGTCATCGAGACGCTGCCGCCCTGGGAGTTCAAGTTCATGGTGGCGGGGCTGATCGTGCAATCGATCTGGACCCGGTTCTCATCGACCAAGCCGTCGCAGTCGTCGTCGATCCCGTTGCAGACTTCAGGGGTAGGAGCGCCAGGCACGCAGGTCTGGGGGACTCCGCCGATGCAAATGTCCACTGTGCGCCGACAGGCTCCCACACCACAAGTGGTCTGGCTGGTAACGGGCTGGTGGACGCAACCCGAGCCCGGATCGCAGGTGTCGATCGTGCAAACGTCCTGATCGTTGCAGGAGGCGGTGATGTCGGAATGCGCGCAGCCGGTCGCGCCGCAGGAGTCGGCAGTGCACGCATTGGCATCGTCGCAACTCACCGGCGTTCCACTCTGGCACGTGCCGTTGCTGCAAACGTCTCCCGCCGTGCACGCGTTTCCGTCGTTGCAGGGAGTGGTATTGTTGGGAAAGGAGCAGTTGCCCGTCGCCGGATCGCAGAGATTATCCGTGCAGGGGTTGCTGTCCAAACATTTTGTTGGGGAGCCCGGCCTGCAGAATGAGCGGACGCATTCATCGAAGATAGTGCACGGGTTTCCGTCGCATTCCCTGAACCCCCCCGAGGTCAGGTTCTGGCAACCACCCGAGCAAAAACCTCCTGTGAAGTTGCAGCCATTGCAAACCCAATGTGCGCAAGCACTGTCCGGGGGGCAGAGACTGTTGTCAGGGAAGCTGATGCAGCCCGTGCTCGGGGAGCACGTGTCACGCGTGCAGAATCTGTCATCGCTGCAGGGGTTGGGCGTCCCGGGCGTGCAGTTCCCCGAGCTGCAGGAATCCGATAACGTGCATGGGTTCCCGTCGCTGCAGCCGCCGGTGACGTAAGTCCGGACACATTGGCCGGTAGCCGCGTCGCACGAGTCGGCTGTGCAGGGGTTTCCGTCGTTGCAATTCACGGGAGCGCATTGGCCTGTTCCCGGATCGCAGACGTTCTGTGTGCATGGATCCGCGTCATCGCAGTTCTTAAGAGCTCCGACGCACGTCGGCGGACCGGCGGGAGACGCGACGCAAACCTCGTCCGAGGTGCACAGGTTGTGATCGTCGCACGGGCTTCCCACGGCGGAAGACGTCCCGACGCAAATAGCTTCCACACTGCAGGTGTCGGAAGAGGTGCAGGCGTTTCCGTCCTCGCAGGCGGTTCCCTCGGGCTGAATCGTGCCGCGGCACTCCATCCCACCGCCCACTATGTTTTGGCAGGTCTCTCCGATCGTGCAGGAGTTCCCATCGTTGCACGGCGCCCCTACCGCCGGGGAATGGTGGCAGGTATGGAAAGTACTCCCAGGAAACGACTGGCATATATCGACGGTGCATGGATCGCCGTCATCTTCGCAAATCAATGGATCGTGGCGACAGGTTCCAGTCGTCGCGTCGCAGGAGTCGATGGTGCAGCCGTTGAAGTCGTCACAGGAGGGGCAGGTAGCTTCCAGGGCGGCGGGCGCTTCAGCGCCGAAGACGTTCCCCAGGCTGAGCAGAAGCAGGACGGGGAGCGCGGCGACGAAGCGGACGAAACGACAGGCGGGGTCGGCCTTCATGAGGGACCTCCATGAGGACGCTTCGGGCGGGCGCGGCCTCCGGCACGGACCGGACGGGGGGGAGTGATTTGTCTGGACTCTGACTCGCAGCCTACTCCCGCGCAATTCCCCTTGTCAACAGCCCCTATCGCCGTAATAAGACCCTGAAGAGCAAGGCCCGATGAGTTTGGAGCGCCGGGACTCGGAGCCGGGCCAATCTTCCAGGTGAGTGCCGATGAGGGATATCGGTCAGGCTGCCAGAATCTGTGCGTTGGGGCTCGTCGGGGCCTTTCTACTCGTGTTCACTGGGGAGCAGGTTCGGCCGCCGAACCTCCACGCCGCGCTCCCCACCGAAGCCCTTATTCCGGTACGCGCGGCGCGGCACGAGCCGCCGGATCGGTGGTTCATGGGACAGCGGCTCAGCGGACGCCAAGGCATCCCGCCGCGGGCCCGCGCCCGGGCGCTCGACGCCGCGAAGGCTCGGGGCTTCCTCGCCGCCGCTCCGGGACTCTGGGTCGGCGCGGGACCGGCGAACATCGGAGGACGGGTCACGGCGGTCGGCCTGGATCCCCACGACACCGATCGGCTGTGGCTCGGAAGCGCGGAAGGAGGAGTGTTCCATTCGATCGACGGCGGGGTGAGCTGGACTCCGGTCTTCGACGCCCAGACCGCGCTTTCGATCGGCTCGCTCGCGACCCATCCCAGCGACTCGGCCATCGTCTACGCCGGAACGGGCGAAGACAACGGGGGCGGCTTCTCCTATGACGGAGAAGGAGTCTTCAAGACGACTAACGGAGGGGCGACCTGGACGAACCTGGGTCTCGGAGAAGTCCGGCGCATCGGCAGGATGGCGATCGATCCGTTGAACCCCCAGCGGGTGTTCGTCGCCGCGGGCGGGGATTGGTTCAACCGAGATGAGAACCGGGGGATCTACCGCTCCACCGACGGAGGCGCCAGCTGGAGCAAAGTCCTGTTCGTCGCGGACGACGCCGGGGGAATCGACGTCGCCATCGATCCGGCCGCGCCGAGCCGGATCTACGCCGCGATCTGGCAGCGCCAGAGTCTCGGCTCGACCTGGTACATCGGGGGGCCCGAAAGCGGGATTTATCGCTCCGTCGACGGCGGCGACAGCTGGAGCCGGCTCACGAACGGTTTGCCGGCGGGGTCGAACGTCGGCCGGATCGGTCTCGCAGTTTCCCGCTCGCAACCGAGCACGGTCTACGCCCTGATCCTCAGCAGCCAGGGAACTCTGCTCGGCGTCACCAAGACGGCGAATGCCGGCGACTCCTGGACCCTGGTCAACACCACCGCTCCTCTGGGCGATTTCGGCTATTACTTCGGAAACATCCGCGTCGATCCCGCCGACTCCAATGTCGTCTACCTTCTGGACGTTGCCTTGCTCAAGTCGACCGACGGCGGCGTGAGCTTCACGGTGATCGCCCCCGCGGTCCATCCGGACTGGCACGATCTGCTCATCGCGGGCCGCCTCCTCCTGGGAGGAAACGACGCCGGCTTCTTCCGCAGCCGGAACAGCGGCTCCTCCTGGACGCAAGCGGCGACGCTGCCCATCACCCAGGTCTACGACCTGGGAATCGATCGCGCCCAGCCGCAGCGGCGATGGATCGGCTCGCAGGACACCGGAACGATTCTCACCGCCACGGGAGGGGCGGCCGACTGGCAGGTAATTCTGTCCGGAGACGGTCTGCAGTGCGAGGTGGACCCGGTCGACTCCAATCTCGTCGTCGCCGAGCGCCAGTACGGCGCCATCTACCGTTCGGCCAACGGCGGAACCTCGTGGGCGCTGGCCACGACGGGAATCGATCCGTCCGAGCGCAGGAACTGGAGCGCCCCCATCGCGATCGACCCGGCGAGCCCCACCACTCTTTTTACCGCCACCCAGAGGGTCTATCGTTCCCTCGATTCGGCGCTCTCATGGAGTCCCATCAGCCCCGATCTCACCAACGGTCCTTCGGGTCCATCCCTCCCCTTGCGCGCCAGCCGTGACGGCGGGGCGGACCACCTTCAAGGACTCATCGAAGGGACGATCACGGTGGTCGCTCCATCGCCGGTGGACGGCCGGATCCTGTGGGCCGGCACGGATGATGGGAACGTCTGGGTCTCCGGGAATTCCGGATCCTCCTGGCAGCAGGTCAACCCCGCAGGGCCGGCTTACTGGGTCACGGACATCGCCGGGGATCCCTTCGACGCATCGGCGGCCTACCTGACCGTCAGCGGCTACCGGCAGGGGGACCGGCTGCCCTACGTCCGGGTGACCAGGGATCTCGGGGCGACGTGGGCCGACTTGAGCGGGACTCTTCCTCAGGTTCCCATCAACACCATCCTCCCCGACCCGGCCTGGCGCGGGCGGCTCTTCGTGGGGAGCGACCTGGGGGTTCACCTGAGCGACGACGGCGGGGCGACCTGGTCGATCATGAACGGCGGGATGCCCTACGTCGTCGTGCTGGACCTCGCGTTGGACGAGGCGAGGCGCACTCTCTTTGCCGGCACGCACGGGCGCTCCGTCTTCACCTATGAATTGAATCAGCTTCCTCCGGCGGACGGCGACGCCGACGGCGTCGACAACAACCATGACTGCGCGCTCGCCGATCCAAGCGCCTATTCGCCTCCTTTGGAGGTGAGCCCGGTCGTGGTCGAGGACGGGCCGGACGGCGGGGCGCTGCTCTTCTGGCCGAGCCTGGGTGGACAGGCCGGGCCGGGGACGGTGTACGACGTCGCCGCCGGAGATCTGTCTTCTCTTCCCACCGCCGGAACGGCCGGCTCTTCGGCGTTGGCTTGCGGCCTGAGCGCCACGACGGCGGTCGATCCGGCGATTCCCCAAGCCGGAGCCGCGATCTACTACATGGTGCGCGGCCGAAACGCCTGTGCCGCCGGAACCTGGGGAGAAAGCTCCCAGCTCGTCGAGCGCCTCTCCCCCGCCTGCCCGTGAAGGGAGGCGCGGGGCGCTGCGCCGAATCGGGCCGCGGGGGCCGCTTTTAGAGGGTTCCCCGCCGTCTCGTCGGGGATCCACTTGAATTGCCTACCCCTTTTGCTGTAGAAGATCCGGCCACCCTTCCCCAGGTTCGCCTCTTTTTCGGATGACCCGGGGAGGTTTGCTCTCGACCCGAGGGGTTCGGCCGCCCTTCCGTACATCTTAATGAGGGAGTCAAAGGGGATCCTGATGGACGTCAATATCGTTCTGCCGATTGTCCTGGCGATCAGCGTCTTGTCACTGGCGGTGGCGGCGCTTCTTGCCCGCCAGGTCCTCAGCGCCGACACCGGCAAGCCGGAGATGATCAAGATCTCCGACGCCATCCGGGAAGGGGCCGAAGCGTTCCTGCGGCGGCAGTATCGGACCATCGGGATGCTGTCGGTCGTGGCGGCCCTGATTATCTTCGGTTTCTACTTCTACAACCGGGACGTGAAGAACATCGCCGAGATGGGATCGGGCACCGCTTTCCGGATCACCCTTTCCTTCATCGTCGGGGCGCTGTGCTCGGCGATCGCGGGCTACATCGGGATGTTCGTCTCGATCCGGGCCAACATCCGCACCGCCACGGCGGCGATGAAGAGCCTCAACGGCGCGCTGCAGCTCGCCCTGCGGGCCGGCGCGGTGTCGGGGCTAAGCGTCGTGTCGATGAGCCTGCTGGGCGTCGGCGGCCTCTTCTGGATCTTCGGCGGGATGGAGGACTTCCACCACGTGCCGCTGCAGATCGTGGGATTCGGATTCGGGGCCTCGTTCGTGGCGCTCTTCGCGCAGCTCGGCGGCGGGATCTACACGAAGGCGGCCGACGTCGGGGCCGATCTCGTCGGCAAGGTCGAGGCGGGGATCCCGGAGGACGATCCGCGCAACCCGGCCGTGATCGCGGACCTCGTCGGGGACAACGTCGGCGACTGCGCGGGCCGCGGCGCCGACCTGTTCGAGTCCACGGCGGCGGAGAACATCGGCGCGATGATCCTGGGGATCGCGCTTTACCCTGTCTTCGGGATGGGGGGAATCCTCTTCCCGCTGCTGGCGCGCGCCTTCGGGCTCATCGCCACGATCGCCGGGGTCTTCACGGTGAAGTGCCGCGAGGACGAAGACCCGATGAACGCCCTGAACCGCGGCTACCTGGTGACGACGATTCTCGCGATGGGCGGCTTCGCGGCGACGGTCTATTTATTGTTGCGGCCGGTCGCGGGCGCCGCGACGGCGGTGCATCAAGGCTATCTCCTGCTGGCCGGGATCATCGGCATCGCCACGGCCTACGCGTTCGTCTGGATCACGCAGTACTACACCGAATATAAATACCGCCCGGTCCGGACGATCGCTGAAGCCTCGCGCACCGGGCCGGCCACGAACATCGTCAGCGGCCTCGCGGTGGCGTTCGAGTGCACCGGCCTGCCGGTCCTGACGATCTCGGCCGCGCTGATGGGCTCCTACTGGTGCGGCAAGATGGGCCTCGAGGGGGTGGACGGCGCCGGGCTGTACGGCACGGCGATCGCCACGATGGGAATGCTCGCCCCCTGCGCCTACATCCTGGCGATGGACACCTTCGGCCCGATCACCGACAACGCGGGCGGCATCATCGAGATGTCGAAGCAGCCCGAGGCGATCCGGCAGAAGACCGACCGGCTCGACGCCGTGGGCAACACGACCAAGGCGCTGACCAAGGGATACGCCATCGGCTCGGCGGCGCTCGCGGCCTTCCTCCTGTTCCGGGCCTACCTCGACGAGGTCCAGAAGATCACCGGCTTGAGCATCGGCGTCGACCTGACGCGCGTCCCGGTCTTCGTCGGCAGCCTGATCGGCGCCTGCCTCGTGTTCGTGTTCAGCGCGCTCGCCATCCGGGCGGTGGGAGAGGCGGCGCAGGTGGTCATCGCCGAGGTGCGGCGACAGTTCAAGGCCGATCCCGGGATCATGAAGGGGACGTCGAAGCCGGATTACGCCCGCTGCGTCGACATCGTCACCCGCGGGGCGCTCAAGCAGATGATCGCGCCGGGGCTTCTGGCCGTGGCCACGCCGGTTGCGGTAGGCTACAGCTTCAAGTTCCTCTCTCATACGGGGCAGATCGGCGCCGAATCGGTGGCCGGGCTGCTCATGGTGGGGACGATCGCCGGCATTCTCATGGCGACCGTCATGAACAACGGCGGCGGCGCGTGGGACAACGCGAAGAAATACATCGAATCGGGCGAGTTCAAGGTGGACGGCGTCGTGGTGGGGAAGAAGTCGGAGCCCCACAAGGCGGCGGTCGTCGGCGACACGGTGGGCGACCCCTTCAAGGACACGGCGGGGCCGTCGCTGCACGTCCTGATCAAGCTGCTCTCGACGATCACCCTGGTGCTGGCGCCGTTGTTTATTGGGTAGTACCTAGGTCGAGGGTTGCCCGGCCGGGTCCGGAGCAAGTCCGGCCCCGTCCGTGGAGCAGGAGCTCACTGAGAAGCTGCCTATCGAGTGTTGTTGCCCGTACCGGTCTCGGAGCAAGTCCGAGCCCGTCCGTGGAACAGGTAGTCCGGTCGTGGCAGGCATTTGAAGTGACCCATTTCTTCTTCCCGCGCCCCCGGTCCGCCGGCCGGGGGCGCGTTGACGTTTCATGAAGATTCCTCGCCGCCCGGCGGAATCCCCCGATCAGCCCGGCGCGATCTCCCGGCTCCTGCGCCGCCTCTTCGGCGCGCCGCGCAACGTCCAGGACCCGCGCATCTTCCACCGCCTTTCTCTGGTCGCGTTCCTCGCCTGGGTCGGCCTGGGAGCGGACGGCCTGTCGTCCTCGGCCTATGGTCCCGCCGAAGCCTTCAAGAACCTGATGGCGCGCAACCCCGTCACCGGGGCCTGGGAGGGGCAATGGTACCTGGCGGTGTTCCTGGCGCTGGCGACGGCGATCACGGTCTTCATCATCTCCTACGCCTATACGCGCGTGATCGAGCAGTTCCCCTCGGGCGGCGGCGGCTACGTCGTCGCGACCAAGCTCCTCGGCGAGCGGGCGGGAGTCGTGTCGGGGTGCGCGCTGCTGGTCGATTACATCCTGACGATCACCGTGTCCGTGGCGGCGGGCGGTGACGCGCTGTTCGACCTGTTCCCGGCCGTCTTGCGCACGAACCACTTCCTCAAGGTGCTGTGCGAGATCGCCGTCCTGGGGATCCTGATCATCCTGAACATGCGAGGGGTGAAGGAATCGGTCACGATGGTGATGCCGATCTTCCTCTGCTTCCTCGTGACGCACGCCGTCCTGATTCTGGGTGGGGCGCTGGCGCACTCCTGGCGGATCCCTGAAATCGCGGGCCAGATCACGAGCGGCGTGAGCCAGGGGATCGGCACCTTCGGGACGTGGGGACTGTTCCTGATCTTCGTCCGGGCGTTCGCGCTCGGAGGCGGCACGTTCACCGGGATCGAGGCGGTCTCGAACGGCATCATGGTGATGCGCGAGCCGAAGGTGGTGACGGGAAAGAAGACGATGGCCATGATGGCGGCGTCGCTCGCCTTCACGGCCGGCGGCATCCTGCTCTGCTACTTGCTTTTCGACGTCCAGAACTTCCTGAGCCTGCCGGAGAGCCTGCGCCTCGGGCGAACGCTGAACGGGGTCCTGGCCGAGAATTTCGCCGGGGCCTGGGCGCCGGCGGGCGTGCCCGTGGGCTTCATCTTCGTCGTCCTGATCCTCGCCTCCGAGGCCGCCTTGCTGTTCGTCGCCGCCCAGACCGGGTTCATCGACGGGCCCCGCGTGATGGCCAATATGGCGGTCGACTCATGGCTCCCCCACCGCTTCGCTTCCTTGTCGGACCGCCTGACGATCAAGGACGGCGTGATCCTCATCGGAGGGACCGCCACCGCGCTGCTCCTGCTGACGCGGGCCAGCATCGACACGCTGGTCGTCATGTACGCCGTGAACGTGTTCCTGACGTTTTCGCTGACGGAAAGCGGGATGTGCCGGTTCTGGGTCTCCCAGAGGAAGAACGACCCGCAGTGGATGCGCCACATCAGCGTCCACGTCGCGGGGCTGACGCTCTGCCTGGTGATCCTGGCGACGATGGTGGTCGAGAAGTTTCAGCAAGGCGCCTGGAAGACGCTCGTCATCACCTGCAGCCTGATCGCCTTCTGCGTCTGGGTGCGCGGCCATTACCGCAAGGTCCTGCTCCAGGTCCGGCGCCTGGATCACGCCTTCCTCCACATCCACCCGGAGGACTTGCACGGCGGGGAGCCCGATCCCGCCCAGCCGACCGCGGTCCTGATGGTCCGCGACTACGACGGCATCGGGATCCATTCGCTGCTCTCGATCCAGAGGATGTTCCCGGACTATTTCAAGAACGTCGTGTTCGTCTCGGCCGCCGTGATCGACTCGGGCCACTTCAAGGGGAAGGAGGAGGTGGAGGCGCTACGGAAGCAGGCGGAAGTCTCGGTGGCCAAGTACGTCGATCTCGCGCGGAAGCTGGGGTGGAACGCCGCCGGCATGGTCGGCGTCGGCACCGACGCGGTGGAGGAGATCTACCGGATGTGCATCGAGGTCTCGAAGAAGTTCCCGCGGGTGATGTTCTTCGGGGGAAAGCTGATCTGGAAGCGGGAGAGCTGGTGGCAGCGGATCCTCCACAACGAGACCGCCTTCCAGGTCCAGAGGCGCCTGCAGTGGAAAGGGTTCCCGATGACGATCGTTCCGCTCCGCACCGGGCCCGATTCCCCGCTCAGCGTGGTGCCGCCCTCTCCGGCCGGCCCGGCGCCCGCCTGAAGCCTGGCAAAAAATCGCCGTCCGGCCGCCCGGCGCTTGACTTCGCCGCTCCGGGCGGTCTATAAGGGGCGCCGTCCTCATCATCGTCCGCGTGGGAGAAGACGTTGGCAGGAACTCGGGGCCGGGTCGTGAGACGGGTCGCGACGGGATGGGCGTTCGCCGCGCTGCTGGCGCTCGCGGCGCCGACCGGCGCCTCGGCGGCGGCCAACGACGAGCTGAAGGGATGGATGCTGGCGCTGGAGGTTGCCCTGACGCAGCCTACCGGACTCGATCAGGAATACGCTTTCCTCAGTGCGACGTCACCGGCGGTCGAGGGCTCCCGGCTCATTCTCGACAACGACACCGATCTTACCTATCGTATCTCCGGCGGGTACAACTTCGGCCTCGACATGGGAAGCCTGGAGGTTTCCTACTGGACCTTCGACAACGACGACAAAGAGTCCAAGTCCCCGAGTGCGGCCGTCTATCCCACCCTGTTTGGCTACGGCTTCTACGGCCTACCCACCCACCTCAGCGGGGCTACGACGCGGGCCGGCTCCAATTTAAAGGCGAGCACCCTGGATGTGGACTACTCCCGCGCGCTCGACGTGGGAGAGAAGTTCACGTTCCGCTGGCTCGCCGGTCTGCGCACCGCCTCTTTCGAAGAGGATCGGTCCCTCGACCTGGATGGAGTCGACACTTACGGATACTACTATTCGGTCCGCCAGACAAGGCACCTCGATTCCGACGCCTTCGGCGTCAAGGTGGGAGGCCGGGGAACCTTCGGCTTCACGGAACACTTCGGCATGGAAGGAGGGCTTGCCGTCAGCCTGCTCCAGGCCGACTCGAAAGGCAACTCGTTCCAGGGCATCACCGAGCTTTCCGGTCCCACGACCTCGTCGGAGCGCAATCGCGGTGAGGACGACTCGGCGCTCGGGAAGATCATCGACCTCGACTTGCGGGGGACCTGGACCTCCGGCATGCTGACCGTCTACATTGGCTACTCTGCCTCGAGCTGGGAAGGTTTCGTGCGGGATCCCAATCCCCCGCGCACTAGTTTTTTTCCGCTTGCGTCGGGGCGGAGCCGCGACAGCGTCTCCTTCAACAGCCTCAATGCCGGCGTCATCTTCCGCTTCGGCTCCCAGCGCCTCGCCGCACCTTAGCTGCCCGACGCCGGATTCCCCGCGCGCCCCTCGCCTCCGTCCAGCCTCCCAGTCTGCCGCGTACCTCCACCCCCGGCCCCTTGCGAATCGCGGGTACCTCCGGGTCTCCTTGGCCGGGCGTTCGCATCATCCTTGAGATTCAGCGGCAGCATCATGCCTGTTGTCCTTCCTGTTCAACTGGTCTACGCTGCAGGGGTGGCGCGTCCGAGGACGGGCTCCGGACAAGGCGGTCGACGGAAGGAGGCGGATGGAAATGAAACGCGCGGCGAGTTCACTGTTCTTGCTGACGGCCCTGTGCCTGGCGGCGGGAGCCGGCGCCGGCGACCAGCGATCCTCAACGCCCGGCCGCGCCGATCGGATCGCACCGGCGGCGTCCAAGGCGCCGCTCGACACAGCGAAGATCGAGCAGCTCACGGGCGCGATGGGCAGCTTCAACGAGCGCGAGGGGGTCTTCAAGGTCTCCGTCCCCCGGAGCGATCTTTCGGTCGTGGCCGCAGGCGTCAAGCTCACGCCGCCCATGGGACTCACGTCCTGGGCGGCCTTCAGGAAGGCCGGCCAGCATGACGTGGTGATGGGCGACATCGTCCTGCTCGAGGATCAGGTGAACCCCGTCATGAGCGCGGCGCTCGACGGCGGCCTGGAAGTCACCGCCTTGCACAACCACTTCCTCTGGGACCAGCCCAGGGTGATGTTCATGCACCTGGGCGGCATGGGGGACGAGGCGGCGCTGGCCGCCGCCGTCGGGAAAGTCTTCGCGAAGGTCAAGGAAACGAGCGGCGGGCGGGGTGAGGCTCGCCGCGCGGAGATCGATCCGGCGAAGAGCACGCTTGACCCGAAGCGCATCGACGCGGTGATCGGCAAGTCCGGAGATCTGAAGAGCGGCGTCTACAAGATCGTCATCGGCCGGGAGACGAGGATGCACGGCGCGACCCTGGGCGAGACCATGGGGGTCAACACCTGGGCGGCTTTCGCCGGCAGCGACGACCAGGCCGTGGTCGATGGAGATTTCGTGATGCTGGAGCCGGAGCTGCAGGGCGTCCTCAAAAGCCTGCGCGGCGCCGGGATCGACATCGTGGCCATCCACCAGCACATGAGCGGTGAGCAGCCACGCGTCCTGTTCCTGCACTTCTGGGGGATCGGACGGAGCGAGGACCTCGCCAAGGGCCTCAAGGCCGCTCTCGATTCGCAGAAAAGGCAGCATCCCCGGTAGGCCCGGTCTGGGCCGAGCGCCCTCCGTCGCCGGGGCGCCGGAATGACGGGCGGCGGGCGTCTCGCCCCCGCACCGGAGTGACGCCTTCGGAGGCGATCCCGACCCGAAAAGCTGCGTGACTCACTACCGAAGGTCTCCACGGCAAAAATTCGGACTCCCGCTTCCCAGGGTCGCGCTGATCCTGCTCGGGATCTCCTCCGTCTTCCAACCCGCCGTGCCGGCGAATCCGCCGGAGACTCGGCCAGCGCCGCGGGCTGTCGTCGGGCGGAAGAAAGGAGAGATCCACCTCGACGGAATCCTGGACGAGCCGGCCTGGATCGACGCCGGCCTCATCCCCGATCTGGTTCAGCAAAGCCCGCACCCGGGGGAGCCGACTCCCTTCCATACTCAGGTTCGTCTCCTGGCGGACGAGGATCACCTCTACCTCGGCGTCGTCTGCTCCGATCCCGAGCCGGAGCGCATCGCCGTCCACACGCTCTCGCGGGACGGCGACCTCACCGGCGACGACTCGGTGGCTTTCGTGATCGATCCATTCGGCGACCATCGAAACGGCTATCAATTCCGGGTCAATGCGGCGGGGGCGCGGCAAGACGGGCTGATTTCCGGGTCCCTGGAACCTTCCCTCGATTGGGACGGGGTCTGGGACGCGCGCGTCAGCCGCGGCCCATCGGGCTGGAGCGCGGAGATTGCCCTCCCCTCCCGGACGCTGCGCTTCGACACCCGGCTCCCGGCGTGGGGCTTCAACGTCGAACGCTTCGTGGCCCGGAGCCGCACGACGCTCCGATGGTCCGGCACGACCCTGGATTCGTCCCTGGCCGATCTGCGCCGGGCCGGGTCGTTGGAGGGCCTTGGAGACCTCGAGCAGGGAGTCGGGCTTTCGGCCGCGCCCTATGGATTGGCCCGCTCCGTCACCGACTTCACGGCCGACCGCTCCTCGCTCATCGGACAGGCGGGGATCGACGTCACCTACAACCTGACGCCGGGGGTCGCGACCGTGCTCACCATAAATCCCGACTTCGCGGAGACGGAGGCGGACACGCGCCAGATCAACCTCACCCGCTTCCCGCTGTTCTTCCCGGAAAAGCGTCCCTTCTTTCTCGAAGGCTCCGATCTCTTCGAGTTCGGACTCGATCTGGGCACGGACTTCATTCCCTTCTTCTCCCGGCGGGTCGGCCTGTTCGAAGGAAACCGGGTGCCGCTGCGCGCCGGAGTCAAGATCCTGGGAAGAGCGGGGGGCTTCAGCGTCGCCGCGCTCGACGCGCAGACCGGAGACGTCCCCTCGGCGCCGGGAACGAATCTCTTCGCCGGACGGGTGACCTTCGACGCGGACGAACACCTGAGAATCGGCGCCATCGGCACGCATGGAGACCCGGACGGCGTGCACGACAACTCGCTCGGGGGAGTCGACGCGGTATGGAAGACGTCGTCGCTGTTCGGATCGAAGAACTTCTCGGCCGGAGGCTGGGGAGCCCGCAGCGGGGGGGACGCGCCGGAGGGACGCCGCGGGGGATGGGGATTCAAGATCGGCTATCCCAACGATCGGTGGGACCTGTCCGTGCAGGTCAACCAGTTCGATAGCGCCCTGGATCCGGCGCTGGGCTTCCTGCCTCGCCCCGGAACCCGCTCCTATCTGGGAGGCGTGGCGTTCCAGCCGCGGCCGCAGGGAGGTCCGTTCCGCTGGGTCCGGCAGTTCTTCTTCGAGCTCTTTCCGACGCGGGTCGACGATCTCCGCGGGAATCCGGAATCGTGGCGGATTTTCGCGGCGCCGTTCAACGTGGAGACGCAATCGGGGGAGCACCTGGAGGCGAACTACGCGCCCCAATTCGAACGGCTCGAGGCACCCTTCGAGGTCGCTCCGGCGGTCATCATCCCGGCCGGCGAGTACCGGTTCGATCGCTATCGCCTGGAATTCGAATCTTCCGGCCACCGGCGCTGGAGCGCCGGAAACACCATCTGGTTCGGCGACTTCTTCGACGGGCGTCTGTCGCAATGGGAAAGCTTCGTCCGATACGCGTCTTCCGGCGGGCACCTGCGCCTGGAGGCCCGCGCGGAGAACGATTTCGGACATCTCCCCGAAGGAGACTTCATTCAGCGCTTGCTGAGCCTGACGACGGTGTTCGCCTTCACTCCGGATCTGGTGCTTTCCGTCCTTTCGCAATACGACTCCGAGACGCGTGACGCGGGGTTGAACGCCCGCCTGCGATGGACGGTGCGCCCGGGAAACGATCTCTTTTGCGTCTGGAACCACGAGTGGCGGCGCCCGCTCTCTCCTGAAAGCGAGTTTTCGATGAGCCCGGTCCGCGATGAGGTGGTGGTGAAGGCGCGCTGGACGTTCCGGAAGTGAGCCTCACCCCCCCAGGCTCGCGAGGAGCCGGCGCACCTCGTCCTGGCCGGGCTCGAGGCTCAGGGAGTGGCGGAACGCCTGGGCCGCTTGCTGCTTGAATCCGCGCTTCATATAAACCTCGCCGAGAGACTTGTAGACCTGGGGAATGTCCTTCCGGAGGGCGGCGGCGCGCTCCAGATGGGTCTGCGCCTGCGCCAGGCTCCCCATCTTGAGGAACGTCTCGCCGAGGGCGATGTGGGCGCGGAGATTCCCGGGCTCGAGCCGGAGAACCTCCTCGAACTCCTGCACCGCCGGCTCCCGCCTCTGAAGCATCAGGTCGGTCAGGGCGATCCCGAGGCGCGGCTCGACGGAGGCGGGCTCGACCACGATCCAGCGCTCGAAGGCGGGGCGCGCCTCGGCGAATCTCCCCGTCTCGAACAGGAGCGTCGCCAGGTTCCCCTGCGCCACGGGCCAGTCCGGATCGGCCTTCACGGCCCGCTCGAACTCGGCGATCGCCGCGCTCTTGTCCTTCTGGAGCGCCAGGAGCGTTCCGAGGCTGTTGCGCAGGATCGGATTCTCGGGGCGGATCGCGAGCGCTTTCTCGTAGAGCGCCTTCGCCTCGTCGAGCCGGCCCTTCTCCTGCAGGCAGAGCCCCAGGTTGTTGTACGCCCCGACGTACTGGGCGTCGCAGCGCAGCGCCTCGCGGTAGGCCTCCATCGCCCGATCCACCTCGCCGCGCTTTCGATGGATGTTGCCGATGCTGTTGAATTCCACGGGACTCAGCGGCGCGATCTCGACGACCTTGCGGAACTCGGCGAGCGCGGCGTCGAGGCTGCCGCGCCGCTGGAGGAGCTCGCCGAGCATCGAATGGGCCAGCGTCAGCGTCGGGTCGAGCGCGATCGCCCGGCGCAGCTCCCGCTCCGCCCCCGCCTCGTCCCCCTGCTTCGAGAGGATGCCGGCGAGCATCACGATCGCCGATTTGTTGCGCGGGTCTTCGGCAAGGGCCTGATCGACGTAGCGGCGCGCTTGCGCCAGATCCCCCTTCTTCATCCAGGCCCGCGCCAGATTCGCGCGGATCATCCCCCCGGCGTCGCCGCCGACGGAGGCGAGCGCTTTCTCGAAATCGGCCACGGCGGCGTCGACGTCGCCCTCGTCCATGGCCATGATGCCGCGGTTGTTGTGGGCGGTGAGACGGTCCTCGCCGATGTAGCCCAGCGACCGGAGCTTCTCGATCAGCGCGGCGTCGCCCGCCGAAGCGGCGGGCGTGGAGGCGGAAGGAGCGCTCCGAGCGCCGCCGTAGGAATCGATCCAGGCCACCGGATGCCGTTCGAGAAACGCCGGCTCGAAAGCCTCGGTGAGGGGCTGGCCGTCCATGTCGCGCGCCGCCGGCAGGCCGAACAGGGCGAGGACGGTCGGGGCCACGTCCAGCACCGACGCGGCCGCCAGCGACGACCCGCGGCGAACGTCGGGACCGGCCATGGCGAGAACGCCGATCGGAGCGTGCCACTCGGCGGCCTGTCCTTTCTCGATCGTCGAGTCGGAGTCGGGAGGACGGTCGGATCCCGCCTTGAAGCCGTGATCGGAGACGAGGAGGACGTCGGCCTCGGCGCCCGCCGCCGCGAGGATCTCCCCGATGTAGCGATCCTGAAGCTCGTAGTAGCGGTCGACGATCGCGCCGAACAGCTCCAGGTCGGCTCGCCGGGTGCCCGCGAGCAGCGGCGGCCGGTACTTCATGAAGAGGTGCGCGGTGGTGTCGGGCCCTTCGTAGTAGATCATCGTCAGCGGCGTGCCGGCTTCCCGTAAGCGCTGCAGCGCGACGGCATGGTAGGTCGCGCCCGCCGCCAGGACGGTCCGGAACCGGTTAAGAAGGTCTTTCTGCTCCGGGGTGAGGGAGGGCGGGAGCGTCCGTCGCGGGAGGAACGCGGCGACCTCGCCGTCGGTCACCTCGCCGGGGGCCTTGATGAGCGGGCGCACTTCGTCCATGAGCCCGGGCGGGTAGGTCTTGCCGCGATTCTTCGCGGGATCGGCGCTCTTCCAATCGTCCTGCCTGGCGTCCTCGAAGAGCTGGAAGGCGATCCGATCGGTGATGATGCTCCCCCGGACGGTCTCCGCGGGCCAGGTGGCCCACCAGGCCACCACCGTCACGTCGATCCCCTGGCGGCTGAGAAGCGTCCAGAGGGCGGGAACCTGCCGCATCGCGCTGGTGACGGGAACCAGCTCGCCCGTGTCGCGCGCCGTGACGACGAAGTCGACGATACCGTGGCGCGCCGGCTTCATGCCGGTCGCGATGCTCGTCCAGATCACCGGCGAGAGAATCGGCCGCAGGGTGCGCAGGTTGGCGCGGACTCCGCGCGCCACCAGCTGCGCCAGGTTCGGCATCCTCCCCTGCGCGATCAGCGGATCGATGATCCGCCAGTCGAAGGAGTCGACGCCGATGACCACCACCTTGCGCCGCAGCGGCGCGGCGGCGACCCGCAGGATCGTCCCCGACGCCTCGCCGACGCCGGCCGTCTGGAAGATCCGGAGTCCGTCGATTTGCAGCCCTTCCTTCGAGACGGCGGCCTTGAGCGCGCCGCGCACCCCGCCGGCAAGCTCCGGATCGCGGTTGCGCACCAGGTCGTAGGAAACGGCGGCGACCCGCTCGGCCGTCCGCCTTCGGAGCGTCCCGGCGAGCCACGACGTCTCGTAACGCGGCCCCCGGAGGCGGTGCAGGTCGAGGACGCGATCGGCGGCCACCCGGTAGGCCAGCTCCGCCTCCACCTCGACCTTCGCCCCTTCGCGGCTCTTCAAAGCCTGGTCGCCGCTGAGGTCGACGCGGAGCTTGACGGGTCCGGAGGGGTACTCGGAAACGCGCGCGAGCAGCCGGGGGACGAAGCGCCATCCAGGCTCGACGAGCCGCGGCGCGACTCCGAGAAGGGGCGCATCGACGACGAAGAAACGTCCGGGGGAGCGTAATGAGCGGAACGACAGGCCCGCGTAGGCCGCGGCCACGGCGAGGCCGACGAAGAATAGGAGCCGCCTGGAGGGCATCGAGGAAATCGTATCACACGGCGCCGGCCGCCCGGATCGTACCCGGACGGAGGGTTTCAAGGTAGAATTTCCATCCTGTCCCGTTCATCCATGGAGGAAGATGATGATCAAGATCTCCCGTCGGCTCGTCCTTTCCGCGGCGGTCCTGGCAGCGCTCCCCTCCGTCGTGCAGGCCTCGGGAGGCTCGTCGATGCCGCCCCCGTCCCCCGGCCCCGGGTCGTCCTTTCCGTCGACTCCCCGGAAGCCCCCGGCGGAGGAAGCGATCGATCACTACAACGCCGGAGTCCGGATGCGCGACCGCGCCGTCGCCCTCCAGAAGGAAGCCGCCCAGGCGGCCGACGAGAAGGAGCGCGCCAAGCTCGAGAAGAAGGCGATGAAGGAATTCGACCGGGCGATCGGAGAATTCCGCGAAGCGGCGCAGAAGAACCCGCTGTTCTACCAGGCCAGCAGCGACCTGGGCTTCTGCCTGCGGAAGACGGGCGATTACCCCGCCGCCCTGGAGGCGTACGATCGCGCCATCTCGCTCGCGCAGAACTACGCCCCGGCGATCGAGTACCGGGCCGAGGCCTATCTGGGGCTCGATCGCACCGAGGAGGCGAAGCAGGCCTACCTCCAGCTCTTCGCCAGCGACCGGGCGCGGGCGGACGAGCTGATGGCGGCGATGAAGGCGTGGGTGGAGAAGCACAGCGCCGCTCCCGGCCCGGTGGCGCCCGACGCCGTGAAGGAATTCTCGAGCTGGGTGCAGCAGCGCGAGGAGATCGCCACGCAGACTCCGAGCGTCTCACAGCTCCAAGAACGGAAGTGGTAGCCGGCTCCTTCCTCCTCGTCGCGCTGTTTCTCGCCTTGGGCGGCGCCACCGCAGCGCGCGCCGCGGAGCCCGCGGAGCGTCCTTCCGCGCCTCCGGCCGCGTACGCCTGGCGCCTGCCGCCGGGCTTTCCCGTCCCGCTGGTCCCGGCGGACAACCCGCAGACGCAGGCCAAGGTCGATCTCGGCCGGCTCCTGTTCTACGAAAAGTCGCTGTCGGGCAACGGTAGCTACTCGTGCGCCTCGTGCCATCGCCAGGATCTCGCTTTCACCGACGGGCGGGCGCGGGCCCTCGGCTCCACGGGCGAAACGCACCCGCGCAGCGCCATGAGCCTCGCGAACGTCGCCTATAGCGCGACTTTGACCTGGGCCGATGCGCGGCTGCGGCGGCTGGAGGATCAGGCCCTGATCCCGATGGTCAACGATCATCCGGTCGAGATGGGCCTCGCCGGACGCGAGGCGGAAGTGCTCGCCAGGCTGCGGGCCTCTCCCGGCTACCCCGCGCGGTTCGCCGCCGCCTTCCCTCAGTCCTCCGGCCCCGTCACCATGGCGAACGCGGCGCGGGCCCTCGCCGCGTTCGAGAGAACGCTGCTCTCCGGAGACTCCCCCTACGACCGGTTCGTCTACCGCGGGGACGGCGCGGCGCTCTCGGAGCCGGCCAAGCGCGGCATGAAGCTCTTCTTCTCGGACCGCCTCCACTGCTCCGTCTGCCACGGGGGATTCACCTTCTCCGGCCCCGTCGCGTTCGCCGGCCTGCGCCCCATCGACCCGGTCTTCCACAACACGGGGCTCTACAACCTCGGCGGGGCCGGCGCCTACCCCGAGGACGACCCGGGACTGTGGAAGATCACCGGAAAGCGGGAGGACATGGGGCGATTCCGCGCTCCCACCCTCCGGAACATCGAGCTGACGGCCCCCTACATGCACGACGGGAGCATCGCCACGCTGGAGGGAGTGGTCGATCACTACGCGCGCGGGGGAAGAACCATCACGGAGGGGCCCTACGGCGGAGCCGGCCGCGACAGTCCCTGGAAAAGCGAGCTGGTGGCTGGGTTCGAGCTGGACGCGCCCGGCCGCCAGGATCTGGTCGAATTCCTGCGAAGCCTCACCGATCGCTCCTTCCTGACCGATCCTTCGTTCTCCGATCCGCATGCGCCGCCCCCCGACCCCTGAACGCGAATAAAAAGACAAAGCGTCCGCTTCCGGACACTGCCCGCATCCCGTGCTGCGCCGGCTCCGCGGCGATCCGCCTGAAGTCGTGAACTCAATCCTCGCGCCAACGTAAAACAGAAAGAGACGGGGGTGAGGCTTGGAGGGAAAGAATGCGCAACGGCGCGTGGGGATTGGCTTCCGTGGGGTTCTTCCTGATCCTCTCCTGGCCGCCCGATCCAGCCTGGGGCGGCGACGCTCCTTCTCCCGACCCGCAACCTCCTGCCGTTCGGTCCCTCTCCGAGGCCGACGTCGTCCGCTTCAGGAAGGGCCTCAAGATCAAGGACAAGGCGCGGGCGTTTGACCAGAACGCCGCCCGGGCCGCCGATGCGGCCGAGCGCGGCCGTCTCGAAAAGAGGGCGGCGCGGGAGTTCGAGCGGGCGATCGGCCAATTCCGGCAGGCTGTCCGCCTGAACCCTTCCTTCCACCAGGCCTTCGCCGAGCTGGGCTACGCTTTGTGGAAGCGCGGCGACCCCGACTCCGCCATCAAGGCCTACGAGCGGGCGCTTCTCCTCGAGCCCACTTATCCGCAGACCATCGCCTACCGGGCCGAGACCTGGCTGGCGCTCGAACGGCTCGAAGAAGCGAAGCAGGATTACGTGCGTCTCTTCCTGAACGACCCGTCGCTGGCCGAGTCGCTCCTCGCGGTCATGAAGGATTGGCTGGCGAGGCACCGGGACGCGCCGGGGAAGATCGATCCCGTGGACGTGAGAGAATTCTCGCGCTGGGTGGCCGGCCGGGAGAAAATCGCCCGGGAGAGGCCCGCCGCCTGCTGAAGGCCGGCCGGCGAGCCGGCGGGTCACCCCGAGCGAGCCGTGTCCCTCAGCCGCGCAGCGCGTACCCTTCCGACTTGGCCACGTAGGCCGCCGCCGTGATGTCGCCGGTCACGTTCAGGACCGTCCGGCACATGTCCAGGATCCGGTCGACACCCAGAATGATTCCGATCCCCTCGGCCGGAACTCCCACCGTCACCAGTAGCGCCATCACCGTCGGCAGCGAGCCGCCCGGCACGCCGGCCGTGCCGATCCCCGCGAGTATCGAAAGAAGCACGACGGTGATCTGGCCGCCCAGGCTCAGGTGGATTCCGAAGAACTGCGCCAGGAAGAGAACGGTGATCCCTTCGTACAAGGCGCTGCCGTTCTGGTTGAGGGTCGAGCCCAAGGTCAGGACGAAGCCGCCGATCTCCCTCGGGATTCCCAGCTCTTTCTCGGCCACGCGCAGCGTCGTGGGCAGGGTGGCGTTGCTGGAAGAGGTGGAGAAGGCGGTGAGCATCACCTCCCGGATCCGCGCGAAGAACAGGGTGGGCGGATACTTCACTACGACCTTGAGCATCACGGAATAGGTGACGAATTGATGCAAGGCGAGCCCGACCAGGACGGTCGCGACGTACAGGGCGAGCTTCGCCAGGACGTCGAGCCCCGAGCGGGCCATGACGGTGAAGATCAGCGCCGCCACCCCGAAGGGGGCGAGCTGCATGGCCATGTCGATCACCTTCATGACCACCTCGAAAACGGCCTGCAGCCAGAGCAGCAGCGGCTCGACCACCCGCCGTTCGGCGAGCGTCGCGGCGATCCCGAGAAACAGCGCGAAGACCATCACCGCCAGGATGTCGCCTCGGAAGGCGTTCACCATCGCCTCGAGGGGATTCTGCGGGATGAGATCCAGGAAGATCTGCAGTCCCGTCTTGGGGGCCGGCGGCTTTTGAACCTCGGCGGAAGAGCGCCCCAGGATCTCCATGAGCCCGGCGCGCGAGGCTTCGGACAGCCCCTCTCCGGGGCGCACCAGATTCGCCAGGCCGACGCCGATGAGGACCGAAATCGCGCTGAGGAGGACCGTGAATGCGAGGGTCTTGATGCCGACGCGCCCGAGGCGGCGGACGTCCCCGAGCTCCGCGACGCCCAGGATCAGCGCCGAGACGACCAGGGGGATGACGACCATGAAGATGAGGCGGAGAAAGATCTGGCCGGCGGGATAGGTGACGTTGTCGATGAAGCTCCGGAGGGCGGGGCTGTCGCCGGCCGTGAGATTCGCGGCGATCCCGAGGATCATCCCGGCGATCATTCCGTAGAAGATCCGGGTGTGCAGCGGGGACTTCTTCTTGGCCGCGGGCGGAGGCCCGGAGGGCGGCGGGCCGGGTCTCACGAATCCGGGCGGGTGCGAGTCCTCTCTCAACGGCCCTCCCGTGCGATGCAAGGCGAAGAGCGCCGCTTAGCCTAGCACAGGAGTCCGATTCGCTCACCGGGGGACGGCCCCCGGTGGACTGCGGGAGAAAACCGGGCGCTACTCGGTTCTCAAGGCGAGAAGCGGATCGACCCGGCTGGCGCGGCGGGCCGGCAGGTAGGCGGCCAGCAGGAGGATGGCGAGGAGGAGAAGCGCCGCGGCGGCCAGGAGAAACGGATCGTGCGGCCGGATGCCGAACAGCAGCGAGCGCGCCAGACCTCCCGCCGCCCACGCCGCCGGCAGACCGACACCGAGGCCGATCGCGGCCATCGTCATCGCCTCGCGCAGCACCAGGGCACGCACGCCGCGCGCGCTCGCCCCGAGCGCCATGCGGATTCCGATCTCGGAAGTCCGCCGCAGGACGGTGTAGGTCATCGTGCCATACAACCCGATCGCCGCGAGCAGGGCGGCGACGAGGCCGAAGCAGATCGACAGCGCCGCCAGCAGACGCTGGCCGGAGAGCGAATCGTCCCTTTGCTGGGACAGGGTCTTGACGCCGGAGACGGGGAGGACGGTGTCCCAGCGCCGGACCGCCCCGCGCAGCGCCGGCACCAGGGTGCCGAAAGCAAGAGTGGAGCGCACGTAGAAAGTCGCCGAGCCGAGGTTCGGGTCCTGGGCATAGGGAAGGTAGACGAAGGGGCCCTTCTCCTGTCGCACGGAGGTGTGCTTGCTGTCTGCCGCCACGCCGACGATCTCGATGTCCAGTCTCGTGTCCGGCCCGGATCCGAAGGCCAGCCGCCGGCCGAGCGGATCCCGTCCGACGAAGTAGCGGCGCCTGAAAGTCTCGTTGATCACGGCGACCTTCGGGCTCTCCGAGGTGTCGGACTCCCGGAATTCACGCCCGCTCAGGATCGGCACTCCCATCGTCTCGAAGTAGCGCGGCCCGACCCAGTTGTTCGCGACCTGGACTCCGCGCGGCCCGCCATCGTAGCCTTCGACAGTCATGTTATATCCGGCGCTGCTGTCCGCCAGCACGGGGATCTCTGCGGCGGTGGCGCCGGCCACCCCGGGCAGGGCGCCGCAATCCTGACGGATCCGATCCAGGAGCGCGAGGGTCCCATCCGGCGTGTAGCCCAGGAGCGCGGGCTCGATCGAGAAGGTTCCCAGCTCGTCGACCCGCATGCCGACGTCGACCCGCAGGAGCTGCCGCAGGCTCAGGCCGAACAGTCCGGCGGCTACCAGCAGGAGGGTGGTGAAAGCGATCTGGGCCGTGACCAGGCCCTTGCGGAGACGCACCTGGCCCGGCGCTGTTCCAGCTCCGGCGCCCTGCTCCTTGATCGCGGAAGCCAGCTCCAGCCTCGTGGAGCGGGCGGCCGGCAGCAGACCGGACAGCAGGGCGGTGAACAAAGAAGCGCTGAACGTGAACGTCAGCATGCGGAGATCGAGACTGTTGGACAACGAGGCGGCCCCGCTGTCCGCCGGGAACAGGCCGAGCATCGCATCGATCGACCACGAAGCAACCAGCAGGCCGAGGGCGCCACCGACAAGCGAAAGCAGCACGCTCTCCGCCAGGCGGCGCGCCTATTCGTTCCGCAGCACCGCCATCGGGTCCAGGCGCGCCGCCCGGCGCGCCGGAAGGTAGCAGGCGAGCAGCGCGGCGGCGCAGAGGATCAACGGGCGGCGGCGCGTCAGGAACCGGCGGCGGCTGCAGGCGCCGTGCCATGCGGCCGGGTTCCTTAATGCCTCATTCCAGGAGTCTTGCCCGAATCGCTGCGACGCGGCCCCCCGGCCGCCGTCCGGAGATGGGATCCGCCATTCCGGGATCGGACACCAAAAGCGAGCAAGAGGAAGAATCTCGTCAAGGCCTTGCGCGGGAGGCGCGCAGGACCAAGATTCTCCCTATGAAGAAAACCGGCGGTGGATTCGGTTATGTGATCGCCCTCGTGGCCCTCGTGATCCTCCTTCTCCTGTCGGCGAAGGCCTGGAAGGGAGCCGCTCCCGCGGCGGCTCAGGCGCTCAAGCCGGGCGCTTCCGGCGGCGTTCCCGATCATGGCCAGACGGGGGCCGGCGAAGCGATCCGCTCGGGAAACCTCCCGGACATGAAAAAAATGGGGCAGAACACCGACGCCCACGTGCAACAGGTCAACGAGGCGGCCCACGGTCAGGACTAGGAGTTTGCCGGGTTACTTCCGGTAGGCGGCCTCGAGGAACTTCGCCCACTGCTTCCCGTCCCGGGAATTTTCCATCAGCAGGCTGAATCGGTTGTCGCCTTCGAGCCGGTAGGTGTGCCGGCTGTGCCCCATGGGACCTGCTTGCTCGAAGATCAGGCTGTCTCCCTGCCATTTCCCCTGCATCGGCTCGCCGCAGGGCGAGCCCATCGAATCGAACCAGTGCATGGTGTAGCAGCTCGCCTTCCCGTCGTAGCCGTAGACGCCGTGGCCGCGGTAGCTGGGCTGGCCGCCGCGCTCCTGGACGTAGTCGGTCAGCAGGAAGAACCCGTCCAGCTCGATCCGGGATTGAAAGCGTCCGGTGGCCTGCCCGCCCTTCGGGTCCCAGGGCGACGGGTACATCGTCTCCTCGCCGGCCCAGGTCCCGCTCAGTGCCTGCAGTTTCCGGTGCTGTTCCTGAGGCTTGGGCATTTCCATGACGCGCTCCTTTCAGGCTGCCGAGTTGGCTTCGCGGCGCGGAGCCCGGCCGAAGCGATAGGTGGCGTAGCCGACGATGGCGCCCAGGACGCTCCCGGGCAGCATGATCTCGGGATAGTGATAGTTCCCCGCCGGGTCGGGCGACATCGCCGCGGTCGCCCAGCTCAGGAGAAAGCCGATGCCGAGGCCGCAGAGAATTCCCAGCGGGAGCGAGCGAAGCTTGACGGCCAGGAATCCGGTGAGCAGACCGGTGACGAGCCCCTTGAACGTGGAGCCGATGATGATCGACGTCATCACCGTCGCGACCGCCGGGTAGGCGAAGGCCCCCAGACCGTCCAGGAGCCCCAGCGCCGCGCCGAGGACCAGGCCCAATACAGGTTTGGACATTGGAAACACCTCCTTTCGGATGTCTTGTTACCCGGGGACGGCGGATCGTTTACCGCCGGGCGAAAAAAAGGACGAGAACGCGCATCAGGAGGTAGGCGGCGATCAGGAACGCCAGCACGCGGTTCCGCGCCAGAAAGCGGGCGCTCTTCCCGAAGAGTCCGAGAGGCCGGGCCTGGACCGGCAGCGCGTCGAGGAAGCGATCGACGTCGGCCGACAACTCGCCGACGCCCCGGTAGCGCGCGGCGGGATCCCGGGCCATGGCACGGTCGCAGATCGCTTCCAGGTCGCGGGGGATCGCGGCATCAATCTGCCGCAGCGGAGGCGCCGCGCCGTCGCGCGCCTGGCGCAGCGTCTCCTCCCGATCGGATCCCTGGAAGGGAGGGCGTCCGGAGAGAAGGAAATAGAGGAGCGCCCCGAGGGCGTGGACGTCGGTGCGCTCGTCGAGCCGGTGGTTTTCGCCGCGCGCCTGCTCCGGCGCCATGTAGGCGGGCGTTCCCAGGATGGCCCCCTCGGCCGTCCCGCCCGGATTCCCGGGAGCACCGCCGGCGAACGTGACCTGCTCGTCGAGCCGGGACGCGAGGATCTTCGCCACTCCCCAGTCCATCACGAGGGCCTCTCCGAACGATCCCACCATGACGTTCTCGGGCTTCAGATCCCGATGGATGACGCCCCGGGCGTGCGCGAAGGCGACCGCCTCGCAGATCTTCTGGAACAGCCGGAGCATCTCGGGGCGGGTCGGTCCCTTCCGTCTCCATTCGTCGAGCCTCTCGCCGCGCACGTACTTCATGACGTAGAAGACGCTGCCGTCGGCGAGCGGGCCGAGGTCGTGCACGGGGACGATGTTGGGATGCTCGAGCCGGGCGAGAAGCCGGGCCTCCGCCCGGATCCGGGCAGTGAGGCCGCCGCGCGGATCGGGGACGGTCAAAACCTTCAAGGCCGCCTCTCTTCCCAGCTCCTGGTCCTCGACCAGGTAGACGGTCCCCATGCCGCCCCGGCCGAGACGCCGGATCAGGCGGTAGCGCGTCCCCGACAGATCGGGGCTTTCGGAGACCTCGCGAAGCCGCCGGAGCACCCGGTCGTCCATCACGGCTTCTCCCCGCCCTCGCCGAGGAGGACGCGAGCCTCGCGGCGGAACTCCTCGTCGCTGGCGGTCATCTCGCGGAGCTTGTCCAGGAGGATCCGCCGGAACTCCCGGCGGGCGAAGGCGAGGTGGTTCGTCACGTCGGTCGCCCGGACGCCGAGCTCGGCGCCGAGAGCTTCGTAGGTGAGCCGCCCCTCGCCGCAATCCTGGAGATCGTAACGCTCGAAAATCCTGAACTGGAGCGTCTTGCCGCGCGCCTCGCACTCGGAGCGCAAGGCCTGCAGCGAGAGATTGAAGAGGCCGCGGACCCATTCGGCCTCGAAATAGGTCTCGGGCGAGTCCGGCGAGCGGAGCGCCGCATCCGTCAGCTCCCCCTCGGCGCCGCGGAAATCGAGGGAGAGGGGGATTTCGCCGCCGCCGCGCTTGAGGCGCAGATGGTCACGGCGTTGATTGGCCAGATAGGCGTCGAGGCAGGTCCGCACGTAGGTCCGGAATCGCGCCCGGGAGGGATCGTACGACTCGAAGAATTCCTTCTCCATCGCCCTCAGGAAGAAGCCCTGGGTCAGATCCTCCGCCTCCTCGTTCGATCGCCCCCACTTCACGCGGATGTACTTGTAGACCGGCCTCCAGTAGCCGGAGATCAGGCTTTCGAGCGAGCGGGCGCGCGCCGCGGGCTCGGCGCTGCGGAGGCCGAGGATGGCCGACCCGCGGGTGGTCGGAAAACGATCGCCGCCTCGGACCGGACCGCCGCGGCTCACCGTCATTTCTTCTTGAACAGGGCATCGAAGGCGGCGCGGGCGCCGGAGATCGCCGGCCCGGCCGGGCCGCTCGGGGCGCGGCGGCCGGTGGCGTCCAGGACGGCCTGGGGAGTGAAAAGGTCGCATTCGTTGCGCGCCGTCTTGGAGCGGATCGGCGCCGCGATCGGCTTCCGGCATTCCCAGCGCGCGCCGGGATCGAAATGCAGGCAGTTCCGGCAGATGTGGAGCTGCTCGCCGCACTTCTCGCAGACCGACTCGAAGGCGATCACTTCGGCCGGGGAGGTCTGGTGGCCGCAGTTGAAGCAGCGCACGACCGCCGTCGCCTCGCGGGTCGTGATCTCCCGCGGTCCGCGCGGCCCCCGCTTCTCCCGCTTCCGGCGCTCTTCCTGGTAGTCGTTGTCGTGATATCCGGGCTGGCGGTACTTCACAGTCCCAGCTCCTCTTCCATCCTCGCTCCCGCTCGCGGGCCGGCGTCGCCGCCGCCGGCCGTTCTCAGGACGTAGCGGCGGCGACCGCCATCACCCCGGCGCGGGCCACTTCGTCGTAGCGGACCGCGGAGGCGTCGAAATTCTCCAGGTTCTCGATCAGCCGCTTCAGCGCGGTATCGAACGACGGCACCGTCTTCCTCGCCCGGGTCAGGGGGTTGCAGCGGGCGAGCACGAAATTCTTGACGAAGGGGTGACGGATGCCCCGCGCCTTCACCTTCGTGACCTGGCGGTCGAGGATGGCGCTGGCCTTCTCGACCTTCTCCGCGCGCCGGAGCCTTTCTTCGTAGGCCGAGGCGAGCGGCTCCTTCAGGAACTTGTCCACCCGCCGGAGGATCGATCCGAACGCTCCGCCCGCGAAGCGCGGGTGCTTCTCGTAGAGCAGCCCGAGCGTCGCGAAATAGGCTTCCTCGAACTGGAACGAGAACGAGTCCTCGTGCTTGCGGCCCTCCTCCTGCAGCAGGCCGCGGTACATCCGGATCACCTCGAGCGACTTTTCCTTGAGGTTGTGGGCCTTCTCCGTGTTCAGCGCCAGGATCTGGAACGCCACTTCGCTCTCCGCGAGAAGGATCAGGGGGATGGTGGCGGCCTTCATCTTCTCCAGGGCGGCCCGGCGGTGGTTCCCGTTCGGCGTCCAGTAGTCGCCGTCGGGCCCGCGCACGGCCACGACCGGATCGACGAAGCGATCGAGCTTGGCGATCACCTTGCGCAGCCGCTCGAGGTGGGCCTTGGAGAGGTCGCGCTGGTAGGGGGTCGGCCGGACTTTCTCCAGAGGGACGATCGCGAAGATCTGCCAGTTCTTGCCGACCGGCTCGCGGTAGGCCGCCAACGGCCAGCCGCCGTCGCGGGCCACCTGCTCCGCGAGAAGGCGGACGGAGCGCGGGGGGTCCTCGCCGGCCGGAAAGATGGCGAGCGGTCCGGAAGCCATGGGGACATGCACCTCGGGATTGGGAGAAGTACACTTCTATTATAGGACACTTCCTTTTTCGCGGGGTTGAGCTTATCCTCCGTAAAGGACGCCGCCTTTGCGGCGGGCTTGCCGCGCGCCGCCCCCCCCTTGCCGGAGAGACTCTTGTCCCGGAGCGCCATCGAGCCCGCCGTCGCCTCCTCCCCCTTCGCCCGCCGCCTCACGCTGTTCGACGCCACGATGATCGTCATCAGCGCCATCATCGGATCGGGGATCTTCGTCAATCCCTACGTCGTGGCGCAGAAAGTCGGCTCCTCGTTCCTGATCCTCCTGGTGTGGGCGGCCGGCGGCCTGATCGCCCTGGCCGGCGCGTTCGTGTTCGCCGAGCTGAGCACCGTCATGCCCCGCGTCGGCGGGCAGTACGCCTTCTTCCGCGAGGCTTTCCATCCGCTGGTCGCCTTCCTGCACGGCTGGTCGCTGCTGCTCATCATCGAGACGGGGGCGACGGCCGCCGTGGCGGTGGCCTTCGCCCAATACGTCGCGCGGCTCGCCGGGCTCGACCCCGCGATGGCCGTGCCGCTCGCGGTCGCGATGCTTCTCGGCCTGTCGGCGTTCCATGCCCTGGGGATCAAGCCGGGCGCCATCCTCATCAACGTCGTCACCTTCGGCAAGACGCTCGCCATCGTCTTGCTGATCGCGGCGGCGCTGCTCCTGACGCGACAATCGGGCATCCGCATCGACCCGCTGATCCCGCCCTCCTTGCGCGGCTTCGGCCTGGTCTCGGCGTTCTTCGCGGCACTCGTCCCGGTCATGTTCGCCTACGGCGGCTGGCAGAACCTGAACTACGTGGCCGAGGAGGTCCGGGACCCGCTGCGCAACCTTCCCCGCAGCATCCTGATCGGCGTGGTCTGCGTCATCGCCGTCTACCTGGCGGCGAACGTCGCCTACGTCCACGTCCTCTCCGCGCCTGGGCTCGCGGCGACGACCACCCCGGCGGCGGAAGTGGCCTCGAAGCTCGCCGGCGAGACGGGCGCCCGTCTCATCAGCCTCCTGATCGTCGTCTCCACGTTCGGCTTCATGAACCTGGCGCTGATGGCGCCGCCCCGCGTCTACTACGCGATGGCCGCCGACGGCGTCTTCTTCAAGCAGATCGGCAGGGTCGGGAAACGGTTCCGGACTCCCGCCGCCGCCATCCTGCTGCAGGGAGCGCTGGCGTCGGCCTTGGCGCTCACCAACACCTACGAGCGGCTCCTCGGCTACGTCGTGTTCGCCGACTGGATCTTCTTCGCGCTGGCGGGCCTCGCCCTGATCGCCTTTCGACGCCAGCTTCCCGGGGCGCCGCGCCCGTATCCCGCCCCGGGCTACCCCTGGGTGCCGCTCCTGTTCGTGGCGGCCGGGATCGGCATCGTCCTGAACAGCTTCGTCGCCGATCCGGGAAACGCGCTGACGAGCTCCGGGATCATGCTGGCCGGCGTGCCGGTCTATTTCCTGTGGAAACGGGCCCGGAGGGCGGCGTGAGGCCGATGCGCTTGAAGCACAGCGTCTACATAACGTGGGCCAAGCGGCAGGCGGCGGCGCGCTACAACCTCGCGAACAGCGGCATCCTGGGATGCGAGGCGGGCGACCTGCCGCTCGAGCCCGGCGACGTCGCGCTGAACGGCCCGGACAGCGACGGCTACCTTCCCTTGCGGCAGGCGATCGCGGCGAAGTACGGAGCGCGCGAGGAGCAGGTGGTCCTCGCCCAGGGGACCTCCTTCGCCAACTTCCTGGCGTGCGCCACGGTCCTGGAGCCGGGGGACGAAGCGCTGGTCGAGCAGCCCGTCTACGAGCCGCTGCTCTCGACGATCCGGTTCCTCGGAGCGGGCGTGAAGCGTTTCGCCCGGCGCCTGGAGGACGGCTTCTCGCTCGATCCGGACGAAGTCCGGCGGCGGATGACGCGGCGGACGAAGCTCATCGTCCTGACGAGCCCTCACAACCCGAGCGGCGTGCCGGCCGAACCGGCGACCCTGGCGGAGGTCGGCGCGATCGCGGCCCAGGCGGGCGCCCGCGTCCTGGTCGACGAGGTCTACCGCGACATCCTCTTCGAGGAAGCGCCGCCCAGCGCCGTGCACGCCGGAGAGCGGTTCATCGCCACCAGCAGCCTGACCAAGAGCTACGGACTCAGCGGCCTGCGCTGCGGCTGGATCCTGTGCGACGCGGCGACCGCCGAGCGGATGCGCCGGCTCAACGACGTGATGGGGGTGGCCGGGCCGATGCCCGCGGAGAGCCTGAGCCTCGCCGCGTTTCGCAGGCTTCCGGCCCTGGAAGCCCGGAGCCGCGCCATCGTCGAGCCCAACGCCCGCCTGGTCCGGGAATTCCTCGCCGGGCACGGCGACCTTCTCGAGTGCGTCGTTCCCTCGCGCTCCATCGTCGTCTTCCCCCGGTTGCGCCGGGCCGGGAGCAGCGACCGGCTGCACGACCGTCTCCGAACGCGCGACACCTCGATCGTCCCCGGCCGTTTCTTCGAATCGCCCCGGCACTTCCGCCTCGGCTTCGCCGTCCGGACCGAGGACGTGGCGGAAGGGCTGCGCCGCCTCTCCAAGACGCTTCGGGAAGACTGAGATCCCCAAGTCCGGGGTGGTTTGGGGAAGCCGGGCCTGGAACCCCTTGACCTTGACACTCGAAAGCCTGGCGGAGTAGGTTGGAGTCAATCGTTCACTCCATCGAAACAACCGGTCTGACCGAGCTCCCGCTCGGGGGAAAGGGGAGGATGCATGGCCGACATCCACGTGATCTACGCGAGAGGAAGCAAGCCGATCGTCAAGAACGAGGCGGAATTCTTCAGCAGCGGAGAGCCGGTCTTCTGGTGCTTCCACTCCGATGACGACCAGATCGATTCCGTGGAGCTCAAGTTTGACGACCCGCGCGCGACGTTCTTCACGGGGAAAGGGCGGGATCCCTGGGGGAACGAGGATCCCTTGGTATTCCGGGCGCGGATGAAAAACGGGCGCGCAGACTTCTACGGGCACGTTCCCGCCTATCCCAACGAGACGAGGCCGGTCCTCGCGAAGTACACGGTCCGGGGTCTGGATGCGAAGGGCGACCCGGTGGAATGGACGGTGGTGGACCCGGTGATCTTCACGTCCAAACCCTAGGCCCGGGAAGAGGATGGACTAGCCGGCCAGCTCCAGGATCCTACGGTAACGGGGCAGATCTCGGAGGGGCGCGAGATCGGGGTCGTTTTCGATCCGGACTTTGCTCAGGCCAAGCTTCACCGCCCTCTCCAGATGCTCCATCGCGTCGTTCGTCTTGCCCAGGATGGCGAGGATGACCGCGTTGGTGAAGACGACTTCCAGACTATCCGGCTGCATGGACTCCGCCTTGCCCCCTTCCTCGAGGGCGCACGCCTCTTCATGGGCACGGGCACAATAAAGGCCGAGGCTCGTGTGCGCCTCCGGATCCTGGGGAAGGAGGGCGAGCTTTTCCCGCGCGCGCCGGACCGCCTCGAGGTAGGCGCGACGGGCCCCGTCGCCGTTCTTCAGCATCCGGAAAGCGTCCCCCAGGTTCCCCCAATGGCCGGCCTCATGCGGCTCCATCTCGGTCGCCCGCCGGTAATGCTCCAATGCCTGCCCGAAATCCTTCTGGAAGTAGTAGGCCGTCCCCAGGTTGCTGTGCGCGTGGGCGCCTTCTTCGAGCTTGAGCGATTCCTGGAACGCCGAGACGGCGTCGGCGGGGCGGTTCATCTGCAGGTAGATCGCTCCGAGATTGTTCCACGCCATCACGCTGTCGGGCTTCAAATCGATCGCCTTGCGGGAGGCCTTCTCCGCCTGGTCGTATTCCCCGAAGCGGTAGAAGAAGAGCCCCAGGTAAACCCGGTGGCGAAAGCTGTTGGGGCTGAGACGGATGGCCGTCTGCAAGGCCTGCAGTCCGGGACGGTATCCATCCTTGATCTCCCGATAGGCCATTCCAAGATTCGCCCATGCCGCGTCGAAGTCGGGTTTCGTCCGGACGGCGCGCTTCAGATCCACGACCGCGGCCGCGAAATCTCCCGTGGCGATCAGACCGCGCCCCTTGGCGTTGAGAGCTTCCGGAAGATCCGGATTCTGCTGAAACGACCTCTCCTGAGCCCGAAGCGCCTCCTCCCGCGAAGAGGGCTCCCGGGTCCTCTCGTACCGGATCCAGTAGGCCTCCGCCAAGTTCGCCCAAGCAATCGACGATGACGGATCCTTTTCCACGGCGCGGTTCAGCATTTGAATGGCCTCGTTGAGGCTTCTCGACGTCTCCCCTTCGGCCCGCAGGTAGTAAAGGCCTCTGCGGTAGAAGGGATCGGCCTCGGAGGCCGGGAGGCGACCATGAGTCGGGGTGCCTGATACGCCCGGCTTAAGGATCCGGGGGACGAAGGCCACTGCCAGGAGCACTGCGAGCCCTGTCCCCCCGAGCAACCACTTTCCCGTGGGGCGGCCCAAAGCCCCGGCGATCCGCCGCACGCCTCCCGCGGATTCGGAAGCCGGTCGAAGATCCCGAAGAGCCCGATCGATTTCCTCGGCCGTAACTCGGCGGTTCTTCGGATCCTCGGAGAGGAGCGTCTCCAGGATCGTGCGGATGCCCCGGGGCAGCCGGTCGTGAGGAAGACGAGATCCCGGCTCCCCTGCCCTGTCCCCGCTCAGCATCTCCCGAAGCAGGAGCCCGAGGGCGAAGAGATCGGTCCGGTGATCGACGGGTCCGCCCCGGACCTGTTCCGGCGCCATGTATGAGGGAGTGCCGAAGCGCGCATCGGCCTGCGATCCCTCCCCGGGTCCCAGAGCAACCCCGAAATCCATGACGAAGACGGAGCCTTGGTGATCGATCATCACGTTCTCCGGCTTCAGATCCCGGTGCACGATCCCGCGGGAATGAGCGGCGCCCAGCGCTTGAAACGTCTTGCCGGCGATCTCCATGGCCCGCCGGGGCTCCAGCGGCCCGGATTCCATGAGGAGGCGCCGGAGAGTTTCTCCCTCGATCCACTCCATCGAGAGAAAAAGAACGCCGCCCACCTCTCCGAGGTCGTGCACCCGGCAGACGTTCGGATGAGCGATCTGCCGGGTGAGCCGGACCTCCTGCTTGAAGCGTTCCACGAAGGCCGGGTTCTCTGCCAGATCCGCACGCAGGACTTTGAGAGCCACCACGAGATCGAGCGAGTTGTCGATGGCCTTGTAGACGACTCCCATGCCGCCCGCTCCTGCCTTCTGGATGATGGTGTAACGATTGGCAAAGGAGGCGCCGGGAGTCAGCTCCGGCACTTCGCGGGAGGATTGCGGAAGCGGCGCGGTCGGGGCGGAATCGTACAGGTCGGTGCCGCAGCCCGGACACCGGCTGTCACCCTCCGGGATCGTCGCCGAACAGGCCGGACATCTCATGCTTGCTTCCCCGGCGGCCCGCTGTCGCTCGAGAGATCGGTCAGGAGTTTTGCCTGCAGATTAACAGTCGCTCCTTACCGCTGTCAAAGGGTTCGCTCCGCGCCGGCGGTTCTCCGGGAAATCGCCGGCCATCAATAAATCTGGCGGTCTTGACCCCCTTTTCACCCCTCAGTAGAATCGTTACTCTTCCGCAAGCAAGGGGATCCTCCAGGGCGCGGGAAGTCGATGAAGATCTACACGAAGACCGGCGATAGCGGTGAGACGGGCCTTTTCGGCGGCGGGCGCGTCAAGAAGAGCGACCTCCGGGTGGAGGCCTACGGAGACGTCGACGAGGTGAACGCCCACCTGGGCCGGGCGCTCACGCTGTTGGCGAATCATCCGGTCCAGAAGGAAATCGAGGAGATCCAGGCCGATCTCTTCACGCTCGGGGCCGACCTCGCCACCGTTCCGGCCGCCGCCGCGAAATCGACGGCCCTGCGCCTCTCCCCGCAGCGGGCCCTCCGCCTGGAGGAGCTGATCGATCGATGGGAGTCGGAGATCGCGCCGCTCAAGCACTTCATCCTCCCGGGCGGCTCGCCCGGAGGCGCCGCGCTGCAGGTCTGCCGGGCCGTCTGCCGCCGGGCCGAGCGGTCGGTGGTCCGGCTTTCGATCGCTGAAAGCGTGAATTCCGACGCCGTCGTCTACTTGAACCGTCTCTCCGATCTTCTTTTCGTCCTCTCCCGATGGGTCAATGCCCGCGAGGGGGCCCCGGAGACGATCTGGAAGGGGGCCGGTCCCTGAGCCCAGGAGCGCGCCGGCTGTCGGAAGGGGCTCCTTCTCTGATATTCTCTCCCCTAGGGGAGGCGTGAGGAGTGTCCCGATCCGCGGAGGAGAATCCCATGGCCCGAGCGCTTCGAAAGTCTCGCAACCGGATTCTGGGCGGGGTGTGCGGGGGGATCGCCGAGTGGCTGGAATGGGATCCCACCGTGGTGCGCGTCCTGTACGTCGTCTTCTCGATCGTCAGCGCGGCCTTTCCGGGGATCCTGGTCTATCTGATCCTCTGGCTGATCATGCCGCCGCCCGAATAGGATTCCGCATGTCGATTCTCAGGATTCTCGGATTGGAAGGGGGCCCGGGCCAGAGCGCGCCCGAGTCCGAGACTCTCCGGAAGATCACCCGGGCCCTGGAGGCGATGGACCCGGAGAAGGCTCGCTACGTCGCCGCTTTCGCGTTCGTCCTCGGGAGGGTCGCGAACGCCGATCTCTCGATCAGCGATGTAGAGACCCGGGAGATGGAGCGCATCGTCCAGCGCTGGGCGGGACTCCCGGAGGAGCAGGCCATTCTCGTCGTCCAGATCGCCAAGACCCAGAGCCGGCTGTTCGGCGGCACCGAGAACTTCCCCCTCACGAAGCTCTTCAAGGATCTCTCCACGCCGCAACAGCGCGAGGAGCTGCTCCACTGCCTCTTCGCCGTCTCGGCCTCGGACGACTCGATCTCCACCGTCGAGGAGAACGAGATCTGGAAGGTCGCCGCCGAGCTGGGGATCACGCACTCCGCCTACGTGGCCATCCGGGCCGACTACTCCCAAAAGCGGCAGGTGCTGAAAGACCTTCCTTCGAAAAACTAGAGTCCCGTCTCCGAAACGCCGGCCGCCGATGCATCCGGCCCGTTGCACCTCGCTGGCGTACGGTCCCGGGGCGCAGCCCTTCGGCGCGCTTTGCGACCCGGCGTCTCGACGGGCTCGATGTCAACGGCATTTCCGAGGCGCGAATTGTCCTCTCGAAGTCCCCGCTCTTCAGCTTCCGGGGTTGTGGCCCCCGTGATGCCCATAGTTGAGCTCGCCCGCCTCGATATTCACCTTGAGGCGGTTCGCGGGCGGGGGCAGAGGGCAGGTGGCGTACGGGGTGAACGCGCAGGGAGGGTTGTAGGCCTTGTTGAAATCGAGGACGACCTTCCCCTCGACCGGCATGTCGGCGTACAGGAAGCGTCCCGAAGGATAGGTGGTGTCGCCGCTGGTCCCGTCCCGGAAGATGAAGAACAGCTCCTTGTCGTCCGGGCTCTCGAGAACGGGCTCGAGACGGACGGTCTTCCCCTTGAGGGTGAAGGTGACGTACCCGGGGCTGGGGAGACTCTCGGTCTGGCCGAGGATATTCGGGACCGGAATCTGCTTCGGAGGCTCATACGGGTTGAAGGTGGCCGTGATGCGGTACTCGGGCTTCACCGGATACCACTTCAGGCCGGTGAATTCGCGGCGCATCTTGCTGTTCTTGTCCTTCAACCGGATGGCGTACTTTCCGCCCCGCTCGATCACGAACATGCTGAGATCGCCCAGGGCCAGGACGGTGGGATCGCCCGCCTTGTCGGGCGTCAGCTCCATCTCGGTGACGGTGCGCCCTGCGGAGGTGACGGTGGCGCCGCTGTCGACCCGGACTTTCGTCTTCCCCTCCTTCAGCTCGAACACGCCGGTGTAGGCCGGGGCCGTCCCGGCGGGCAGGATGATGTCCGCGGCCGGATCGGTGCCGAAGCGGTTCGGCCCCTCCTTCAGCCAGAAGAGCCCCGCCACGGTCAGCCACCCCGTGTCGTTCTTCAGTCGGGCTTCCCGTTCCTGGCGCCATTTCTCCACCTCGGCCGCATAACCCGGAGGCCGGGCGGCGGAGAGGAGAAGCCCTCCCGCGAGCAGGACGGCGGCTCCGCCGGCGACTACCTTCCACCTTGGCATCATCTCGGCTCTCCTTTTCCTTTCTCGGCACCGTCTCGAAGGCCCTCGGCCTCGAAGGCCCGGACCATCTCCTCCTCGAACGCGACGAACACGACCCTTTGAAGATGGCGGGGCCGGAACGCCCGGGCCGCGGCGACCATAGCGCGGGCTGCCTCGGCATGGGAAACCCGGCCGACCCCCGTGCCCATTCCGGGAAAAGCGAGGGATCTCAGCCCGGCGGCGTCAGCGCACTCCAGGGCCGCGCGGACCGCCTCGGAGACCTTCGCCACGCTGGTCCGCATGGCGGGAAGCTCCATCGTGGGGGCGTGGATCACGCTGCGGAACGGCAGGTCGCCGGCGGTGGTCGCCACGGCGCTGCCGATCGGAATGGGGGCTTGCGCCATCGCTTCCTGCTCGATGATCGCCCCGCCACGGCGCCGCAGGATTCCCGCCACGCCTCCGCCCATCTCGCCGCGCGAGTTGGCCGGATTCACGACGGCGTCGGCCGTAACCGAGGTGATGTCTCCCCGCAATAGCGACAATTCCATTGCTGTAAGATCCCTGCGTCGCGGAGCGGATTTCGAGTGGCTCATTTTAGCCGAATTCGCCCGGCCGGGACAGGCTTCCGGCCCGGGCGCCATGGGGCGCGGCGGCAGGAGGAGAGAGCCGATGGCGCTTTCCGGCGAGGCAATCGACACCGGGCTGCGGAAGCTCCGCGGGCGGCAGCTGCGCCTGATCCTCGGGACGAGCTGGAACCATCTGGCGGAGGCGCGGAGCGCCCTGAGCCTGCTGCGCCAGTGCCTCTCCGGGAGCATGCCGCGTTCTTCGAGGCGGCTCGCCGACAGCCCACTCCTCGGCGGATGGATTCAAGACGTCCTCTTCTGGCGTGAGGTCGAGCGGATGGCCGCCGCGCAGCGCGGCGAGGCGCCGTCTGAGGCTCGCGGCATTCGGCTCTTCGAGAGAATCGCCGGCACCGAGTTCCTCACCGAGCTGGTTCCTTCCGGCCGGGTGGAGCGGGGCTTCGCCGCCAGGGCGCGGCGGCGCGCCCTGGCGATCCTGCGGCAGCGCTGGGCCGACCTTCCCAGGATCCTGATTCCCTATCTCCCTCCAGGCGGTGGGCGCGGGACGTTTTCCCTGGCGCTTCACAGCATTCCGGACGAGGGGTGCCCCGCCGGCAGGATCCGGCTGGGAGAATCGCCGCTCCTCCTCTCGTGCCCGGCCCGGCGCGCCGGCTCGATCCGGGTGTGGCGGGTGGGAAGGGCCCTCTTTCTTCCCTCCTTCGTGGAGATCTCGCGGCAGGAGACCGTTCCCGGCACTTCGATCCTTCTCGCGCATCGGCTCTTCTCCTCGGCGCGGGCGCTGCGCGTCGGCGGTCCGGTGCCCCGCCTCGGCGCCCGGCTCTCCCGGGCCCTGGACCTGGTGGAAGGCGCCTGGCCGCAGGCGGGCCGGGAGATCCGCCGCAGGACCTGGTTGATCGTGCCGCTGGTCGAGCCGGGAACGGTAAGCTATTCGCACCTCGCGAGACCGGGAATCTCGTACTTGAGCGTCTTTCGCGGGTCGCTCGTCGACCTGGCGGACGACCTCCTGCACGAGACGGCGCATCACCGGCTGCACGCCATGCAGGAAGTGAAGTCCCTGATTCGCGATCCGGGCGAGCGCCGCTTCTACTCGCCCTGGCGGCAGAGCATGCGGCCGCTGAACGGGATCCTCCACGGGACCTTCACTTTTCTGTACCGCGCGGAGCTGTTCCGGCGGTTGTCGCGGGGGTCGCCGCGACCCGGTAGGGCCCGCCTCTCGGCCGCCGCGAGGCGGAGGCTGGCCTCGGAAGCGAGGCGGGAGTTGAAGCGCTGCGCGGCGGGGCTGGCCGATCTGCGTGAGGCTTCCCGAGGCGGAGGGCTCACGGCGGCCGGCCGCCGGCTGGCCGCCAGAATGGGGCGCCGATTGCGGGCTCTGGAGAAGGGACGCTTGTCGGGGAAACGGGGCTCCATTATATTGTGAGATGGTCGACCCCGAATCGACCCAGCCTCGCCGACTCTTCTATCAGGAGTTCCTTTTGACCAAAGAGCAGCTTCAGGATCTGCAGCGCGCCTTGCCCGGACGCGTTCACGTCGACGGGGCCACGCTCTCCGAGAAAAGCTCCGACTTCGGCAGGATGATCCAGCGCACGCCCGGCGCCGTGCTCCGTCCCGCCTCGACGGACGACGTCGTCGAGGCGGTGCGCTTCGCCCGCAGCGCCCGCCTCGCCATCGCCACGCGCGGGGAGGCCCACACTCAAAGCGGCCAGGCCCTCACCGAGGGGGGAATCCTCCTCGATCTCACCGCGCTTTCGAAGATCGAGGCGATCGACGCGGCGGCGCCGAGCATCACCTGCGGGGCGGGATTGAAGTGGATGGATCTGGTCGCGGCGACGACCGCCCAGGGACTCATCCCGCCGGTGCTCACCAACAACCTCGGGGTGACGGTGGGCGGGACGCTGTCGGTCGCCGGCCTGGGCGTCGCCTCGTTCCGCTACGGGACCCAGGGGGACAACGCGATCGAGCTGGAGGTCGTGACCGGGGCCGGGGAGCGCGTCGTCTGCAGCCGCACCCAGCGGCCGGAGGTCTTCGACGCGGCGCGCTCCGGACTGGGGCAGTTCGCCATCATCACCCGGGCGAAGCTGCGGCTGCGCCCCTGCCGTCCGATGACCAGGACCTACTTCCTCTTGTACGACGACCTTCAGGTGCTGATGCGCGACTCGCAGGCGCTCATGGACGATCAGCGCTTCAACTATCTCGAATCCTGGTGCGTCCCGTGCCCGCAGGGCTTCCGGAAGGTCGGGGGGGAGTTCCAGACGTTCGCCGAGTGGTTCTATCCGCTCCATCTCACCATCGAGTTCGATCCCGCCGCGCCGCCCGACGAGGCCTCGATCGTGGGGGGGCTCCAGTTCTACCGGAAGAGCCACGTCGGCGACCGGAGCCTCCTGGAGTTCTCCAATCGTCTCGAGCCGCTGTTCGCCGTCTGGAGGCGGATGGGTTACTGGGCCAACGCCCATCCCTGGATGGAGACGATCCTGCCCTGGGGGACGGCCGCCCCTTACATCCAGCAGGTCCTCGCGCAGCTTCCTCCCACGGCGCTCGGCGGCGGGCACGTGCTTCTCTGGCCGTGCAAGGGAACGACCTCCTCGGTCCCGCTTTTCCAGGTCCCGCCCGGTTCCCACGTCATGGGATTCGGGATCCTCCCGGGAATCCCGCCCGAGCTCCTGGCGCCGATCAAGGCCCGGCTGAATCTTGCTTCGGACGCGAGCATGGCGGCCGGAGGAAAGCGCTACCTGTCGGGGTTCATCGAGTTCGACCGGGCGCGATGGAAGCAGCACTTCGGCGCGGCGTGGGACAAGATCCAGGACCTGAAGAAGCAGCTCGATCCCGACCGAATCTTGAATCCCGGATTCATCGACTATGAAACCTAACATGAAGCCGGTCGAGCACTTCATCAAGTTCTTCCGCCAGCTTCCCGGCCTGAGCGCCAAGGTCCTGACCGAGAAGGAATGGTCCAGCCTGCTCGTGATCGAGGATCGCGAGGAGTTTCGGCAAAAGGTGGACGAGTATTTCCCGGGACTCACGGAGCCGCAGAAGGAACGCATGGCGCAGTTCCTCTACGACAAGAATCAGGAGCTGCTGCGGGAGATGGAGGAGGAGCCGGGCGACTCAGGCGGCGGGCATTAGGGGCGCTGAGCTTACGGCTTTTCTGAGACGCTAGGGGGGGTCAGGGGAGGGAGAGGTCGGCGGGGCGGATGCCGCGAAGGACGAGAAGCCTCTCTACGACCTCGCCGATGCGATTGTTCGGCGTGGAGGCCCCCGCCGTGATGCCGATCACCAGCGGCCCGGCCTGCAGCCAGCCCGATTGCGTCTCCTCCGATTTGCCGCTCACCGGCTTGTGGCGGATCGTCGAGGCATCGACCAGGCAGGAAGAATCCTCGATGTGATAGGTGGGGACCTGCGCCGCGGAGAGCTCCGCGAGGTGGTTGGTGTTGCTGCTGTTGTACCCTCCGATGACGAGCATCAGCGAAACGCCCTCCTTCAGAAGCTTCAGGACGGCGTCCTGACGGTCCTGGGTGGCGCTGCAGATCGTGTCGAAGGACCGGAAGTGCTTCGGCAGCTCCACCTCGCCGTAACGGGCGATCATCGCCTGGCGGATGCGCTCCGCGACCTCGAGCGACTCGGAGCTGAGCATCGTCGTCTGGTTGGCCAGGCCGGCGCGCTCCAGATCCCGATCGGGGTCGAATCCCTCCGAAACCGCCGGCTGGAAGCGGGTCAGGAAGGCGTCGCGATCTCCCCGGCCCAGAATGTGCTCGCAGACGATCCCTGTTTCCTCGTGATCCCGGACGACCAGGTACTTTCCGTCCTTGTAGAGGCTCGTCCGCGAGGCGGTCGACCGGGTCTCCTCGTGGTCGTATTTCCCGTGGATGATCGACGTGAAGCCGTCCCGGGCGTAGCGCTCCACGTTCTTCCAGACGTTCAGGACCGATCCGCACGTGGTGTCGACGAGCGTGCAGCCTTTCCCGCGCAGCAGGTCCATCTGACCCACGGTGACTCCGAAAGCGGGAAGGATCACCACGTCGGTGGCGGACAGATCCTCCCAGGCCCCTGGCGGCGCGTCGGGACCGGTGAGGAAGCGAATCCCCATCTCACGCAGGCGCTGGTTCACGTGCGGATTGTGGATGATCTCGCCGGTGATGTGGATGTCGCGGTCCGGGAACCGTTTGCGTGTCTCGTAAGCGTATTCCACCGCCCGGTCGACGCCGTAGCAGAAGCCGAACTCCGCGGCCAGGCGGAACGTGAGGTCGCCGGCGGTGAGCGTGAAGCCGTTGCGTTTCAGAGCATCGACGATCCGGCTGCGGTAATCCTCCCGCAGCTTTCCCTCGATCTCCGACTTCAGCCCGAATCCTCGCGGAAAATACTGCACTTCGGCCATGACTTAGTATAGCCGATCCGGTTTCACGGAAGGGCGGGCATGCCGAGGGTGCGCCGGTTCGCCGCGGCCTGCAGCCGGGTCGACTCCGAGATGATCCGGTCCCCGAGGTCGCGGGCGGCGAGGTAGTCGCCGCGATCCAACCCCGCCTGGAGGGCCGCCAGCGCCTCCTGGAGGCGCCTCAAGGAATCGGTCAGGTCGGCCACGCCGGCGGCGCCCTTGGCCTTCAGGGTCCGCGCGAGCGAGCCCTTCGCCGCCTCGACCGATTGGATCGCCGCGTAACGCGCGTTCATGGCCTCCTGGCGCGCCATCCCCTGGTTGATCCTGCCTTCCCGCAAGGCGTGACGCGCTTCCCCCCGGGCCTCTTTGTGGAGCTTTCCCGAAGACGCATGGGAGCGGAAGAGAAAGAACCGCTTTTCCTCTTCCCGGCACTGCTGGTCGGCCTCGCCGGCGAGCCTCACGCCTTTCTCGAAGCTCTCGGGCGCATAGACCCCGGCTTGAGCCCTCTTCGCTTCCTCCAGCGTGGCGGCCGTCCGCCGGGCTTCCCGCGCGCACTGTCCGGTGCAGGCGATTTGGCCGGCGAGAAACACCACGAAGGCCAGGAGCCCGGTCCGCGAAGAGGGGCGCATCAGAAGGCGAAGCCCGCGATCTTGCAAGAAGGGGCAAGCATGCCGCCGATGATAGTCATGCCGCTTCGGGAGCGTCAAACGGCGCGCTCTCCGCAAGCCGCCGCTTGCAGTTTGGCAGGGACTGTGTTCTATAATCCGGTCGGTTACGCAGGTTTCCGATCTCATGTTTCCTGGCACCGCGTTGAAAGGGGGTGACAGTTTGGCGAAGAAGCGAGCAAAGAAGAAGAGCGTGAAGCGCGGCAAGAAGACCATGGCCCGCAAGCCGGCCCGCAAGGCTTCGAAGCGGAAGCCGGCCCGCGGCCGGACGGCGGCCAAGCGCCGAGCCGCTCCGAAGAAGAAGGCCGCTCCCCGGAGGAAGTCCGCTCCGAAAAAAAAGGCCGCTTCCAGACCGACCATGGCGTCGAAGCCGATGGCCCCCCGTTCCGCTCCGCCCACGATGCCTTCGGCGACTCCCAGCTTCGGTGGTCCCGCCGGCGCCGACAGTGACTGGGCCTCCGACGACGAGGAATAGCGGAGTCCATTCCAACGCTCCGGCCGGGCCGGTTTTGAGAGAAGGAAAGGGGGGAAGTTCCCCCCTTTTTTCTTGCAGGGACGCATCTTGAATCCAATCTGCTATTCGTGGCCCCGAAGTCCCGGAGGCGGGCGGCACGGACGGAGGCCGGGGCGCCGCGAGACAGCGGCAGTCTGCTTCTTCCTCTGGCTGTTCGCCGCCAGCCTGCCGGTTTTTCCCGGCCCGTCCCAACCCTCCGATGCGCCGCCCCTGCTGGCGCCCAACGACGCCAAGGGGCTTCAAGAGCCGCTCTATCACCAGGCCGTCGTCTATCTCTTGCGCTTTCGCCCCGACGACGTCGGCCAGTCGGTCCGGCTCTTCAACCAGATTCTGAAGTTCAACAAGGAGTTCGCCCCTGCCTACGGAGGGCTTGCCGAGGCCCGCGCGCTCCGATACCTCTGGAGCTGGGAGCCCGATCCGGCACGGATGAAGCAGGGCCTCGAGGAAGGACGCAAGGGAGTGGAGCTCGCTCCCGCCCTTGCGGAAACCCACCTTGGCCTGGGGCTCGCCTACATGGCCGCCGAGCGTTACACGCCGGCCCTGGCCGAGCTGGATCGGGCGGTGAGCCTCGACGCCGGCTCTTTCCGCGCTCACCTCTACCGGGGGATGGTTCTCCGCGGCCTCCGCCGGAACGACGATCTCGGCAAGGAGGTCGCCGCCCTGATCAAGATCGATCCGTCCGCGGCAACGGCCCACGCGCTGCTGGGCGACTATTATCAGGAGGTCAAGGATTTCACCTCCGCGCGCCAGGCCTACCTGACCGGCGCCATGCTGGATCAGAAGCTGCTCTGGCCCCGGCTCGGCCTCGCCGCCTCCTATCAGCGGGGCCTCAATTACACGGCGGCGGCCAAGACCTATGACGCGACCGAGGCCGATTTTCCGGAAGAAATCAGCCGAACACGGATCATGGCCGCCTCGCTGCTCGTGGCCACGCAGAACTATGAGGACGCTCTGGAGATTTATGAGACCGTGGAGAAAGACCCTGTCAGTCCGCCCCTTCTCCGCCGGTTGATGCTCGCCGGGCGCGCCTACTCGCTGGAAAAGCTCGGAGGCCCCGAGAAGGCGGAATTCTACTGGACCCGGATGGTCGAGGAATTCCCATCCGACTTCGATGGCGCCATGCGGGATCGGGAGGTCTTTTCCCAGGGTTTCGAGGCGCTGTTCCGCTATTACGAACAGAAGGGGGATCGGAAGAAAGCGTCGTCCTTGCTTTCGCGCGCCTGCCGCGGGGAAGGAATGAGCTTCGTCCTCTACCGCAGCCTGGCGGCGCGGCAGATCTCCGCGGGCGACGTCCGGGCCGCGGTCGCGACCCTGCGGAGAGGGATTCACGGAGCGCCGCCCGGCTTGGACATGGTCTCGGCCAGCGAGGCGCCGCTGGCGATCTGGAGATCACGCGCGGCGCGCCGGCCATCCTCCGCCGAGGCCCGCGACCGGCTGCAGCTGCTGGAGGAGCTCGAAGCCCGCCTTTCCCGGGAGCCCTCCAGCTCCTACGTTCCCTACCTGAATCTGGCGCGCGGCGAGGCCCTGCTGGGCCGGGAAACGGAGGCGCTGGCCTTCCTGCGTCAGGCCGTGGACAAGGGCTTTACGGGGACGAGGGAAGCGGCCAAAGATTCCGATTTCAATTCTCTCTCCCGGAATCCCGATTTTCGCGAGCTCACCGCCCGCCCGTAACCCGCGCCAGTCGAGCACCATTCAGAAAGCCCAACAAATTTTGTTTTCGGCCCGAGCAAAAAGTGTCCGCCCGCGGCCTGCCCTGTCCATTGGGCCGACATGAGGCGGAATCCCCCACCGATCCGCTAAACGCCGCTATCCCGGCCCGTTCCGGCGCTTCGGGGACCCCTCTCTTACAGGTCATAGCATTGGTATTCTAGTTGCAGTAAATAGGCGTCGATTGATTCTCATATAGGAGGTAAAACTCTTGAGGAAACTATTGAAAGCCACGCTCTTCGGGATGGCGGTCCTGGCGATCCTGGCGATTCCGGCCCTCGCCGCCGAATCGTCCAAGGGGAGCTGCACCGCCACTTCTGGCTCGAACGTCATCACCTACGACTGCAACTACGTGGCGAAGAACTACGAGTTGGGAAGCGTCCTGCCTCTCCAGCTCGACTATTCTTGCTCCGTGCGCTGCGGCGGCGTGCTGGCTTTCGGGCTGAGCGGTCCCGGCTACACTCCGAAGGGAGAGGTCGAGGGCCAGATCGTGTCGGTCGAGCGGAGCGCGGGCTCGATGGTCTTCTCGCTCCAGTTCGACAAGCTCCATGAGGCCGGCGGGGGAACTTGCAACGGCACGGCGTTCATGACGATGCTGCTGAACGTGGACGACGGCTCGGGGCGGTTCCGGCCGATGGCTCTCCCCTTCAAGGTTCACGTGAACAGCAACGGCGGGAGCTCCGGCTCGAACTGAGAGAGCTTCACAAAAACTACGGCCCGGAGGCCCCGATCGGGGCGGCCTCCGGGCCGTTCTGTTTTCGCGGCGTCCCTGCGGCTTAGCGCCTGAGGTGCACGGTCAGGGGCTGCTGCAAGGTGATGACCAGCTCGGCGCCCGGCTCGATCTTCATCTCGGTCCCCTTGGTGCCGGCGGCCACGCCGGTCCCGATGGCCCCTCCGACCACCGCTCCGATGGCGGCGTCCTTCGTGCTGCCGCCGAGGACCTTGCCGAGCAGCGCGCCGCCGGCCGCGGCGCCGCCGATCGTGCCGGCCTTCTTCTTCGTGGACTTGGCGACCTGGGAGAGCGAAGCGGCCATCGGGACGCTGCCTTCCGCGGTCGAGATCGAGTCGAACGTCAGCGTCAGCGCGCCGCCCGACTCCTTGATCCCTTTCTTCGCGGGGACGACGTCCGTCACCGTCCCCTGAATCGTCGCGCCGGAAGCCAGCACCACGCGATCCCCTATCACTACGGCGTCCACCAGCGTCGCCCGGAAGCGATCTCCGGGCTGGGTCGTGCCGGAGTTGAGCGGATCTTCCATCTTCACTTTCAGGGTGGTCGATTCGGGAACCGTCACGGCGAGCGTCTCAGGCTGTCTCGGCGCGGGTCTGGGCGCCGGGGCCTGGGCGGGCGGCGTGAAACGCTTCGGCGCCGTGTCGGCGGGAGGAGTCTGCTCGGCCGGCGCCGGAGCCTCTTCGGCGGGCTGGACCGGCTCAGGCTCCTGATTCTCGGAAATCTGGCTTCCATCCTCGGTGGGCGCGGGCTCCTGGCGCGTGCAGGCCAGGGAAAACATCGCGACCGCCGCGATCCCGACGAAGAGCATTCCGAAACGGAGACGGGAACGGAAAAGCATGGATCTGAGCATTCTGTTGCCTCCTTGATGGACCGGCGAGAAAAAGCGCGCCTCGCCGGCGCTCGTTAATCAGGGCTTGACTGCCATCGTGAGCGGCTGGTCGAGGGTGATGGTGAGCTTCGAGCCGGCGGGAATCTCGACGTCCTTTCCCTTGGTCCCGGCCGCGATGCCGGTGCCGATGGCCCCTCCCACCACCGCGCCGACCGCGGCGTCCTTCGTGCTGCCGCCCAGGATTTTCCCAATAAGCGCTCCTCCCGCGGCGCTTCCCCCGATGATGCCGGCGGTCTTCTTGGTGGATTTGGGAGCGACGCTCGCGATGCCGGCGGACATCGGCGAGCTGAATCCGGAAGGCGTGGTCACCTTGTCGAAAGCCAGAGCCAAAGAACCCTCCTTTTCCTTCAACCCTTTCTTGGCGGGGTTCACTTCGCTCACTTGTCCCTGCACGGTGCTGCCCGACGGGATGGCGACGCGATTGCCGACGACGACGGGGTCGGTCGTCTTGGCGGTGAACGTGTCTCCGGCCTGGCTGGTCGCGGAGCTGACGGGAACGCTCATCGTCAGCCGTATTTCCGTTCCCTGGGGAACGGTGACTCGCACGCTTTGGGGAGCGGATGATTGCGAGCGCGGCTCCGGCGCCCTTTGCTCCGTTTTCTTATCCGGCGCCTGCTGAGTGCAGGCGAACGAGAGCGCGACGATGAGAGCCGCCAGGATGAGCGCGCCGCCGGAGTCGGTACGATTTCGTAATCTCATCGGCCACTCCCGTTCGTCGCGGAAGTATATCGGATGCCTGTCCGCCTTTTCAATTTATCGCTTGTCACGGCGATTGCAAGCCGCGCGCCCGGAAAGCGCTCCGCGAGATCCTCCCCGGCGCGCGCGCCGGTTGACACCTGCCGGCCGTTTCTATATACACTCACGCGCTTTCCTCCGGCTCGCGCCGTCGCGGCCCGCGGAGCGCGTGGGACGACCATGAATCGCAGGGCCGGATCCAGTCGCTTGGATATTCATCCAACAATCCGTTTGAAACGAAGCCTGGCGGCGCCGGACGGCGACTTAAGAATCGGCTGCTTGGTTTGATTAACCTGTTCCCGGCGAATGACTTCGAGTCCACGTTGCGGTCCGGCGCCAGGCATGGCAGTCATCTTGCTGTCACATCGCGACGGTCCATCGCTGTTTTTCCCCGAATGGACCGCTCGTCCCGGAATTGAGAGTCGAAAACCCCAATTCGCCGAGAAGGGGGGTGAGGCCGAACGATTCTGCTGTGCTTCATCCGGTCGCGTGCGTCCGGACGAACGAAAAGGAGGTGATGAGCGGGTAATTTCATCTCTTTCCTGCAGTTGAAGCAGTACCACCTGTCGCGTTGCGACGCCGGAACGTCACGATGATCCGGCGAGACCGTCGGTGCATCGAGCCCGGAGACGGCTTTCTCCGGGGCCGCCGGGAGCGGGTGGCCCAAAGAATCCTCTCATGGAGAAACGACTGATGAAGAAGTTCCTCTTTATGTTCCTGCTCGCGGCCGCCGTGGCAAGCGTCTTCACCTTCGTCGTCGCGGACGAGGATCAGGACGGCAAGAAGTTCGTCATCCACGGTGAGATTCGCGAGAGAGCCGACTACAACGACAACTTTTTCGACTTTGACAACGATGTCGCCGACTCCTTCCTGATCTTTCCCTACCGGGCCCGGCTGGCCGCGGAAGGGCATTTCGGCAAGGGCGTCGTCGGCTACGCCGAATTCCAGACGATCGGCGTGTGGGGCGACGACATCCCGAACTTCGGCGAGACGCCCGGTCCCGTGGGCGGAACGAGCGACGGCAGCTCGCTCTCGAACGTGCTGGGCAACTCGTTCATCCTCGACCAGAACATCAACAACGACGGCAACAACGACGTGAAGCTCTATCAGGGCTACATCGCCCTGACCGACATCGCCGGCTCCCACTTCACCCTGAAGTTCGGGCGCCAGGAGATCGTCAAGGGCTCCGAGATGCTCTTGGGCGACAACGACTTCTACGCCGGTCTCTCGCATGACGCCGCGCTGGCCTGCTGGAACACCGACAGCATCGACCTCGACCTCTGGTGGTCTCGTCCCTTCCAGAGCCAGTTCGGCGTCTTCGGCACACCCGATCACGGGAGCGTCAACTTCTATGGCGCCTGGGTGGACTTCAAGAAGATTCCGGCCAACATCAACGTCGCGGCCTACCTCCTCTACTACGAGGACGGCAGGCAGGCTGGCCTTCCCGATCCGGCCCGCCGGGCCTTCTACACCGTGGGCGGCCGCGCCAACCACAGCGCCGACCCGGGCCAGAGCGGCCTCGTCTGGAGCGGCGAGCTGGCCCTCCAGAAGGGCGACTTCAACAACGGCCCCAGCCGCGGCGACACGGGCGACATCTCCGCCATGGCCTTCGAGCTGATGGCCGGATGGCAGTTCCACACCGGCAACGCCGACCACATCATCAAGGGCTTCTTCGCCAGGGCCTCCGGCGACGACGACCCGCTGGACAGCGACAACGAGTCGTTCGATCCGTTGTTCCAGGACAGCCACATGCGGTACGGGTTCACCGATCTCTTCACGCTGAGCGACCTCACCGCCGCCTCCATCGGCTGGAACATGCGGATGAACGACCACAGCTTCGGGGTCGATTACTGGATGTACCGGATGACCGAGGAGGAGCTCATCGCCGGCAACAACGAGGACGATCTCGGCACCGAGATCGACGGCTGGTGGAAGTATCAGTACAGCCCGAACACGCAGGTGATGGCGGGCGTCGGGCTCTTCATGCCGGGCGACGCGATCGAGGCGTCCCTCGGAACGAGCGCCGATTCCTACATGCGCGTGCTCGGCAACCTGCGGCTGCGGTTCTAGTTTTCTTTTCGGGCGGATGACCGCCGAGGGCGGGGCGCAAGCCCCGCCCTTCTTGTTTTCAGCGGTGCGGAGGGGTGAGGCGGCCGAGCTCGTCCCAGAAATCGGGAAAGCTCTTGGCGACGCATTGAGGGTCCAGGATCCGGATCCCCGGGACGCGCAAGCCGGCCAGAGAGAAGCTCATCGCCATGCGATGGTCGCCGTAGGTCTCGATCTCGGCGCCCCGCAGGGTCCCGGGCCTGATTTCGAGGAAATCGGCTCCCTCCTCCGCCTCGGCCCCCAACCGGCGGATCTCCTGGGCCGTGGCCCGGATCCGATCGGTCTCTTTGACGCGCAGCGTTCCCAATCCTCTCAGCCGGCTCGGACCCTTGGCGAAGAGCGCCACGACCGCCAGCGTCTGGGCCGCATCGGGCATCTCCGAGGCGTCGACGTCGAACCCCTGGATCTCCCCCCCGCCGGCCACGGTCCATCCATCGCGCTCGGGAGAGACGCGGCACCCCATTTTTTCCAGAACCGAGAGCATGCCCCGATCCCCCTGCTGGGAGTCGGATCGCAGGTTTTCGACGCGCACCTGCCCTCCAGTGATCGCCGCCGCCGCGAAGAAATAGGCGGCGCTCGAATAGTCCCCCTCGATACGGAACTCGCGCGCCGTGTATTCGCGGGGAGCATCGATCCGGAAAACCAGGGGCGGGTCCTCGACCGGAGTCACTCCGAAAGCGGTCATGACGTCCACCGTGAGCCGAACGTAAGGCAGGGAAACGGGGGATCCGCTCCACTCCAGGCACAGCGGCGCCGCGGCACGGGGGGCCGCCATCAGCAGGCCGGAAAGGTACTGGCTGCTCTTGGCCCCCTGGAGTCTTACCGTCCCCCCCGGCAGCCCGTCCGCGAGCACCTCCACGGGAGGGCAGCCGCCGGCTTCGCCGAGACATCGGGCATGGATGCCGAGGGCCGTCAGCGTTTCGACCAGAGGCCGAATCGGCCTTTGGCGCATGCGCTCGGAACCGTCGACGACGAAGCGGCCCCGCCCAAGGGTGACCATGGCCGTGAGGAAGCGGACGGCGGTGCCGGCGTCGCCCGCATCCAGGATCGCTCCCGGAGAAGGGAGAAGCCCTCCTTGACCCTCGACGTCCCACCCTTCGGGGCCTCGCCGCGAGTGGATCCCGAGGTCCCCGAGCGCCTTCACCAGCGTCTCGGTGTCGGTGGAATCGAGCGGATCCAGCAGGCGCGACCGGCCGCGGGCCAAGGAAGCGATGATCAAGGCCCGTTGGGTCACGCTCTTCGAGGAGGGAGCCTTGACCCGGGCGTCGACCGGTCCGGTTACGGAAATTTCACGCGCGTGACGTTTCATAACAAGCCGAACACTAACAGACCTTTCCCGAAGAGGCCACCCTCGCTTTCCTTGCTCCACGCCTCCCCGGATTCTATATTCCGCCTCGCTTCACCCCGGTCGGGAAGGCAAGGAGTCACTCGGTGCTCCGGCAGCGCTATTTCCTCGGATCCTTCGGTTTCGCCCTTCTCGCCCTCTTCCTCGCTCTGGGGATCGGCAGCTTTGCCTCCCCGCCCCCCGAATCAAGTTCCGAGCCGCAAGCCACCGCCGAGACGCCCGACGGCCAGACGGTGGCGCGGTCCGACGACGGCGCGTTCGTGTTGAAGCTGGTCGCGCCGCGCGGGCCGTACCTGTTCGGCCGCCAGCGCATCGAGGTGTCGATCGAGCTGCCGCGGGGCGACGCCGTGGCGACCATCGACTTCTTCGTCGACGGCCGTCTCCGGAAGACCTCCATCGGCCCGCCCTACGCGCTCGAGATCGATCTGGGCGAAGAGATCGAGCGCCATACGCTGCTCATCCAGGGGCAGACCCGGGAGGGCCGGTCGGTGCGTCTCTCCCGCGTTTCGCGCTCCAGCAACCTGCAGACGCGCGTCGAGGTCAACCTGGTGAGCATTCCGGTGTCGGTCCTCGATCACGACGGCCGGTTCGTCGAAGGGCTGAGCCTGAGCGATTTCACTCTTCTCGAGGACGACCGCCCGCAGACCGTGGTCCATTTCGACCGCGATCCGACTCCCGTCTCGATCGCCTTGGCGCTCGACGCGAGCGACAGCATGAAGGGGACCCTGTGGAGCGCCCAGAAGGCGGCGAACGATTTCATCGCCTCCCTGCCCTCCTTCTACAAGGTCTGCGTCATCGGATTCAACGACTCCGTGACGCTGGCCCGGGACTTCACCTTCGATCGGCGGGGCCTGGCGCACGCCGTGAACCAGCTCAAGGCCTCGGGCCCGACGGCGCTCTACGACACGCTGCGCGCCGCGGTCGTCCAGCTGCGCACCCGCAACGACCGCCGGGCGGCCGTTCTCTTCACCGACGGCGGGGAGACGGCCTACGGCGACGATGAAGCCGGGAAGAAGCGCCTGGAAGAATCTCTGCAGATGGCGCGTGAAGGCGCCGTCACCTTCTACACGGTCGCCTTCGGGCCCCGGGCCGCGTCCTCCCTCCTGCGCCGGATCGCCGAAGAGACCGGGGGCGCCTATTTCGACTCCGGCGACCCTTCCTCGCTGCGCACGATCTACGGGCGCATCGGCGAGGACCTCAACCACCAGTACATCCTCAGCTACTATCCCACCCGACCGGCCGGCGAAGGAGGCTGGCGCCGCATCACGGTCCGCACGAGCCTGCCCGACGCCGTGGTGCGCGCCCGGCCGGGATACCTCGCCGCGCATTAGACATCATGGATTGACCGGCCGCATCCGGCGGCGCCACGCTGGCCCCGCCCCGCGGCAACCCGGGCCGTTCGTTGAATCGGCAATATCGCTGGGCTATATTAGCGAGGCTGCCGGATAGCGCCGACTCTCGTGCCCGGTCAACCAGGATTTCCAGGAAACGCGATGACGCCTCCCAAGCTCGGACGCCCCCTTTCCCTGCTGGTGGTCCTCCTCTTTCTTTCGTCGGCGGCGCTTCCGGCCGGACGCGACGGGGCCGACCAGATGGAGTTCGGCGTCCGGGCCGCGAAGAAGGGGCTCTGGCGCGAGGCCCAGTTCCGCTGGGAGCGGGCGCTGAAACTCTCGCCCGAGAATCCGCGGATCCTCAACAATCTCGCGGTCGCCTGCGAGACCATCGGAAACTTCGAGAAGGCGGCGGAGTACTACAAGGAAGCGCTCCGTTTCGCCCCGGACAATCGGGACATCCGGCAGAACCACGACCTCTTCGCCGGCTACTACAAGGAAATCCTGGCCCACAAGGAGATGGAGGCGGATCGCGACCACCCTCCCGGCGGCGCGGAGGCCGCGGGACAATCCGAAGAAGGCCAACCGGCCGCGGAACCGGAAGAGAAGCCCCCCGATGCGTCGCCGCGCTGAAGCCTTATCGCTTCTTCCCGTCCTGCTCCTCGCGGCGGCCGGCGCAGCCTGGGCCGGGACCGTCCAGGTCCAGGTCACGCTTCCCCTGCCCGAGCGCGTCGACATGACCGGGATCGACACCATCCTCGTGACCCGCCTGGTTCTCCTCACCGACAATCCGAAGGTGGACATCAACCGGGAGATGGTGACGCTCATCAAGCGCGAGCTCCGGAAGAAGACGCGCCTCCAGGTCCTCGACGTCGAGCCTCCACCGCTGCCGGAGCAGAATCTCGACGAGCTGGCCGCGAACGCCCCGTTCTGGAAGGACATGGGGGAAAAGTACGGGGCCGACCTGATTCTCACCGGAAGCCTCGGCTACGAGGTGAGCGACCGATCCGGCTTCGTCCAGGAGGACGCCATCAGCTCCGTGACCGGCCAGCGCATCCGGCGCACGCGCTTCGCGGACCGGGAAGGGTTTGAGATGCACCTGCATCTCTATTTCATCCGCGGGCGCAGCGGCAAGCTGGTCTACGACGACAAGTTCAGCGAAGACACCACCGTTCCGGGAAGGGGCAACGATCCCCTGACGGTCCTCTTTTCCATGTTCGATCACATCGAACCGGACGTGATCGGCATCATCGCCCGCAAAGACAAGACGGAATCAAGGACCCTTTTCACCGACTAGCCGAGTAGCGAGGGGGGGCATCTTTGGGCCGCAAGGCGCGCGGAGGGTGGCTTCTGGTCCTGGCGGCGCTCGCCGCGTTCTCGTCGGCCAGCCCCGCCTTTCCCTTCGGCAAGAACAAGATCGCCTACGACCGCTTCGACTGGCACGTCTACAAGGCGCCCCACTTCGACGTTTACTACTATCCCGAGGAGGAGGGGCAGCTCGAGCAGGTCGTCTCCTACGCCGAAAGCGCCTACGTCAAGATCTCCCAGGCGCTGGATCACGAGATCAAGTTCCGCATCCCGCTGATCTATTACAAGACGCACGGAGAGTTCGAGCAGACCAACATCACGCTGGGGTTCATCCCGGAATTCGTCGCGGCGTTCGCGGAGCCGTTCGAGAACCGCATCGTCCTGCCGGTGGATCAGCCTCCGGACCTGCTCTACCAGCTCATCGCCCACGAGCTGACGCACGTCTTCGAGTACTCGATCCTCTACCAGGAGTCGCTCGGACGGGCCTTGCGCTCGCGCACCCCGCTGTGGCTGATGGAGGGTCTCGCCGAGCACATGGCGGGCGCCTCGAACCCGCTGAGCGAGATGGTGGTCCGCGACGCGGTCGTGAACGACATCATTCCTCCCATCCACAAGGTGAACGAGCTGAACTTCCTCACCTACCGGTTCGGGCAGGCGGCCTTCGACTACATCGAGGAGAAGTACGGGCAGGAAGGAATCCGCAACTTCCTCTGGGAGTACCGCAAGGTCCTGCTCGCCAACAATCTGGATAAGCCGATCAAGGAGGCCTTCGGGGTCGAGGCCGATGAGTTCGACCGGCAGTTCCGGCGCTACCTCCAGAAGAAGTACCTGGGGCTGCTGATCAACCAGAAGGAGCCGGAGGACTACGGCAAGGAGATCGGCATCAAGCTCGAGGGGATCTTCACCTTCTCGCCGGTCCTCTCGCCCAGCGGCGACCTGGTGGCCGCCCTGACGAACCGCTACGACGACCTGGACGTCGTGATCTTCTCCGCCAAGGACGGCGAGATGATCCGCAACCTGACCCGTGGGTTCACGAACAAGTACGAGAACATCATCACCGAGGCCTTCGACGGCAAGAACGATCTCTCCTGGTCGGCGGAAGGGGACCGGATCGCCTTCTTCGCCCGCAAGGAGAACGAGCGCCGGCTCTTCATCTACGACGCCTTGAAGGGCTCCGAGGTGGATCGCTTCTCCATCCCCGGGATCGACGTGGAGTCCTCACCCGCCTTCTCCCCGGACGGAAAATCGATCGTGTTTTCGGGCAACGAGCGGGGGGTGGTCGACATCTTCCGCTTCGATCTGGCGACCGGCAAGACGGCGCACGTCACCCAGGACGAGTTCTACGACAGCAACCCCTCCTGGTCGCCCGACGGGAAATGGATCGTCTTCAACCGCCGGATCAACCAGTACGAGAAGATTTTCATGGTCGACTCGGCGGATCCGAGCCGCCTCACCCAGCTCACGTTCGGCGAGTCCGGGGACATCCAGCCCTCCTTCTCGCGCGACGGGAAGACCGTCTATTACGTCTCGGATCTCGGGAAGAACCGGATCTTCAATCTCTATTCGCTGAGCCTCACCGACGGCGAGATTAAGCAGTACACCGACCTCATCGGCGGCTGCTTCACGCCGCTGGAGATCCAGGCGTCCGACGGCAAGACGTCTCTCGCCGTCTCGACCTACTACAAGGGGCGCTATCGCCTGTTCCGGATGGAGCTGGGGGAGCCGGTCGCGGTGATCAAGCCCGGGGAGCAGTCACAGGAGCCTCCCGAGATCGAGCCATTCGAGCCGCCGCTGAAGCTGGCGCTCGACCAGAAGGAGAAGAGCGTCTACGACAAGCTCGATTTCCACGTCGAGAGCAATCCCAGCGTCCTCATCGGCGTCGCCGACGACGGGACGGTGCTCAGCAACGCCCAGATCATCCTGTCGGACCTGCTGGGGAACAACCGGATCTTCATGAACTTCCAGTCGGTCTCCACCTATTCGAACATCGACATCGAGTACTGGAACCTGAGGCACCGCTGGAATTACGCCTTCCAGCTGCTCGACTTCCGGGATTTCTTCACCGTCAGCACCACTTCCGGCGATTTCCGGCTGCGCCAGAACAGCCGCATCACCGGCCTCGGCTCGCACCTCTCCTATCCGTTCTCCCGCGCCTATCGCGTGGAGGGGGGACTGGGGTACTACCAGCGCACCGTGGATCGGCCGTTCACCGAGATTGTGTCCACGCCGAGCGGGCCGCTTGTCCGGATCCGGTTCCTCACTTTCAAAGAGCAATACCCTCTCCTGACGGCCTCCTTCTCGGGAGACACGACCCGCTACAAGGAATTCGGCCCCTATCACGGCAAGCGCTTCAGCCTGAACGTGGAATACACCCCGACCGTCTCGGGAGACGGCCAGCCGTTCACCAACGAATACCTCGACTACCGCGCCTACGCCCATTTGACGCGCCGCTCGCTGTTCGCCTGGCGGCTGCTCGGGGCGGTGAGCAACAGCAAGGGGGATCCCGGCCTGGGCGGGAGCTTCATCTACTCCATCGGCGGGTTCAACCAGATCCGCGGCTACAATTTCCGGGAGTTCTTCGGGAACCGCGTGGCCTTCTCGAACCTCGAGCTGCGGTTCCCGCTGGTGGACGAGCTGCGCTTTCCCTTCGGCTCGATTCGGATGCTGCGGGGCTTCCTCTTCTTCGACGTCGGGGCCGCCTGGTTCCAGGGGGATCGGTGGTACGATCCCCATACGGGAGGCTCGGACGCCACCTATCAAGGGCTCGATCTCATCCGTGACGACCCGGCGTCGCCCGGGACTCTCATCGCCGTCCCCCGCGAGTTCGAGTTCTATGACAGCAAGAACCACATGCTCGCCGACGGCCGCGGCTCGTACGGCATCGGCTTCTCCTGGTTTCTGGGACCTTTCGAGCTCACGTGGACCTGGGCGAAGCGCCTGGAGAACAGCATCGTGGTGGGCGACGAGGTCGGGCCGACCGGGTTCCCGTCCTCGTTCAAGCGGATTCCCGATCCACGCTTCGACAACGGCACCGAGCAGTCCTTCTACATCGGCACCTCTTTCTGATTCCCACGGCGGCATGAGCTTTCGATCGCGCGCGCTCCGCCTCGGGCTGGGCCTGTTTCTGCTGCTGGCCGTCGCGGCAGTGATGCTCACTGCGCACCTCGGAGACGAAGGGCTCACCGACCCCGACGAATCGGCCTACGCCGAGTCGGTCCGGGAGATGGTGGAGCGCGGCGACTGGCTCGTCCCGCATCTTTATGGCGAGCCGCTGCTGGACAAGCCGATCTTCTTCTACTGGGCGATGGGCGCGTCCTTCCGGCTCTTCGGAGAGAACGAGCTGGCGGCGCGCCTCCCCTCGGTCCTGGCCGCCCTGGTCCTGCTCCTGGCGGTCCTGCGGCTCGGTTTCCTGATCTATGGGAGCGAGACGGCCGGATGGATCGCCGCTTTCATCCTGCTCGCGTCCCCCCAGTTCGTGGTGATGGGGCGGGCGGCCGTGACCGACATGATCCTGACGGCGTTCTGCACGCTCGGGATCCTCTGCTATCTGGAGACCCTGGGGGAGCCGAGACACCGGATCCTGCCGCTGGCGGGAGCGGCCTGCTTCGGGCTCGCGGCCCTCACGAAAGGGCCGGTCGGACTCCTCCTTCCCCTTCTGGTTCTGGGAGGCTATCTGGCGATCACGCGATCGCTGCCGCGGCTGCGCCTGCTCCGTCCCGTGGCGAGCCTGATCGTCATCGCCGCCCTGGCCGTGCCCTGGTACGCTGCCATCGCCGTCGCCCGTCCCGATCTCGTGGAGAGATTCTTCGTCACCGGCAACCTGGGGCGCTTCCTGAGGCCGGAGCACCAGGCCGAGCCGCCTCTCTACTATCTGGTGGTCCTGAGCATCGGGTTCCTTCCCTGGTCGGCGTTTCTTCCCGGCGCGGTCGGCCGATCGTTCCTGGATTGGCGGCGCGGCAGCATCCTCCGGCCCCGGCTTCTTCCCGCCGTATGGCTCCTGGCGCTGCTGGCGTTCTTCACGCTGGCGGCCAGCAAGCTCCCTTCGTACATCCTCCCGGCACTGCCGGCGGCGGCTCTTCTGGCGGCGGGGTCCTTGGAGGAATGGCTCGATCCCGAACCGGGCAAGACGCGGCCGGCCGGAGTCGGGGCGATGATTTTCCTGACGATCTTCACCGCGGGGATCGCCTGCTTCGTCTGGAAGGCGAACAGCTTCGGCTCGGTGCCGATGGACCTGAAAGCGGCGCTGCTGCCCCTCACCCTCAGCGGCGTCGCCGGCAGTCTCGTCGCGCTCGGAGCGCTCCTGGCGGGCCGATCGCGGACCTCCTATTTCCTTCTTCTAGCCGGGAGCATGATCCTGATCTTCAGCCTCGTGGCGTTCGGGTTCCCGCGGCTTGAGGCCTGGAAGAGCAGCCGCGAGCCGGCCGACGTGGTGCGATCTCTGCTGCAGCCCTCCGATGCGGTCATCCTCTATCGCGAGAACCACCCCGGCTTCGCGTATTACCTGCGCCGGGTTCCCGAGCTGATCCGCGCGGAGCCGGAGCTGGTCGCCAGGCTCGAAGCGCCGCGGCGCCTCTACTGCCTGATGGGATGGGACCGGTACGAAAGGCTGAAAATCCGCCACCCCGCCGCTCCCCTTCACCTTCTGAAGAAATCGGGGCACGTCGCGGTGGTGACGAATTTCCTCCCGGGGGTCGAGCCGTGACCGGGACCTCTCCGGTGGATCTTCCCGAAGAGGCGCTCCAGCTCCGGCTGGCGCGCCGGCATCCGGCGGAGAGCGTCACCGTCTTCTTCCCGATGTACAACGAAGAAGAGAACGTCCAGGCGGCCGTGTCGAGCGCCGCGGAGATCCTCGAAAGCCTCACCGACGACTTCGAGATCCTGATCGTCGACGACGCCAGCACCGACCGGACGAGCGAGATCGCGCTCGCCCTGGCCAAGGCGGATCCCCGCATCCGCGTCGTCCGGCACGACAAGAACCTCCGGCTGGGAGGGGCGCTGAAGACCGGCTTCGCCCAGGCCCGCAAGGATCTCGTCCTCTACTCCGACGCCGACTACCCGTTCGACATGATCGAGCTGGTCAAGGCGGTCCGGATCATCCGGCAGGCCGACGTCGTGGCGGCCTACCGGTTCGATCGGACGGGCGAGGGGCCGGTGCGCACCGTCTATTCGTTCGGCTGGAACCTCCTCGTCAAGATCCTGTTCGGCCTGAAGGTCAAGGACGTGAATTTCTCCTTCAAGCTGGTGCGGCGCAAGGTCTTCGAGCGGGTGAGGCTTTCGAGCGAAAGCTCGTTCATCGACGCCGAGCTCCTGATCCGCTGCCAGTACCTCGGCTACCGGATCCTCCAGATGGGCGTCGACTATTTCCCCCGAAGCCGCGGAATCTCGACCCTTTCCAGCTTCTCCACGATCCGCAAGATGCTCGCCGAGATGTTCCGCCTCTACCCGGAGCTCAAGACGATGCGCCGCGAGGTCCGCCGCTCGGGAGGCTTCCGGCGGCCGCCGGAATGAAGCGGCTCCTGGTCGTCGCCGACGATCTGGGGCTCACTCCGGGGGTGAACGCCGGGATCGCGGCCGCGTTCCGCGACGGCATCCTCACCAGCGCCTCGTTTCTGACCAACACCGCCCACTTCGAGCAGACCGTCTCGCTGATCCGCTCCTTGCCGGGGTTGAAGGTCGGCGTCCATCTCTCGCTGGTGGGAGGAAAGCCGGTCCGGGCGCCGTCGGCCGTGCCGAGCCTGGCCCCGGACGGCGAGCGATTCCGGGAGTCGTGGCGGCAGTTCCTGCCCGCCTGGCTCCTCGGAAGAATCAAGACGGAGGAAGTCCGCGCCGAATGGGAGGCGCAGATCGCCCGGGCCACGGCGGCCGGCGTTCGCCCCGCCCACCTCGACAGCCACCAGCACCTGCACCTCCTTCCGCCGCTCTGGAGAGTCGCGGCCGGCCTGGCTCGCCGGTTCGGGATTCCGAGAATGCGCCTGCCGCGACGGGGCCAGAGCGGGGGAGACTCGGGCCGCGGCATGGGCGCGGGCCTCGCGGGAGAGGCGGGCGGCGCTTCCGGCGCCCCCTTGTCGCGCCGAGCTCTCGAGCTGGTCCTCGCGCGCCTCGCCGCCGTCTCCGACAAGGCCCCGGCCGCCGGCAAGCCGGCAGAAACGGCTTCGGACCTCACGCGGTGCGATCGGCTCTTCGGGATCGCGGAGACCGGCCGCCTCGATCTCCCCGCGCTTCTCGGAGTGCTGCGGCGGATTCCGGAAGGAACTTCCGAGCTCGTCACCCATCCCGGCTATCCCGACCCCGAGCTGCGGCGCGATTATCGCTGGGGCTATGCGTGGGAAGCGGAGGCGGCGGCGCTGATGTCGCCCGAAGCCCGCCAGGAGATTTCCAGGCGCGGCATCGCGTTGGAGAGGACGTGATCGGCGCGGGCCTTGAAGACGGACCAGGGACGCGCCCGTGGCCTCGAGAACCGTCGCCGAAGGAAGAAATCCCTTTATAATGTGGCGCCGCGCAAGCGTTCGCCGTCTTCGGGAGAGTTCATGCGTCCCCAACCCCGGCTCCTGGCCGTTGCGCTCCCTCTCCTCGTTCTCCCGGCCGCGATGAGTCTCTCGCCGGCGTTCGCCGGGCGCCGCGTGGCCACGTTCAGCATCGTGGGATACGACCCGGTGACGGGCGATCTCGGCGTCGCGGTGGAGTCGCGGTTCTTCGCCGTGGGATCGGTCGTCCCTTGGGCGAAGGCCGGAGTCGGCGCCGTCGCGACGCAATCCTTCGCCAACACGACCTTCGGGCCGAAGGGGCTGCAGCTCCTCGAGAAGGGCCTCGCCCCCGCCGAAGTCCTCGATCAGCTCGTGAAGGGCGATGCGCAAGCCGAGCAGCGCCAGGCCGGCATCGTGGACGCGAAGGGCAGGACCGCCACCTGGACCGGAGCGAAATGCAACGCCTGGGCCGGCGGGAAGATGGGTAAGAACTACGCGGCCCAGGGCAACATCCTGGCCGGAAAGGAAGTCGTGGGGGCGATGGCCGCGAGCTTCGAGGCTTCCACGGCGCTGCCGCTCGCCGACCGGCTGGTGAAGGCGCTCGCCGCCGGCCAGGCCGCGGGCGGCGATGCGCGCGGGCAGCAATCGGCGGCCCTTCTGGTCGTTCGCGACAGGGGTGGCTACGCCGGCTACAACGATCGCTACATCGACCTGCGCGTCGACGACAGCCCGCGCCCCATCGAGGAGCTGCAGCGCCTCCTCGAGCTGCACCACACGACCAACGCTTACAGCGACGCGCGTTTCTGGGTGGACAAGGGGGAGCGGGAGCGCGCCGTCGCGATCATGGAGGAGGCGACGCGGCGGCGAGCCTCCGCGCCGGGCCTGAACGAGGCGGACCGGGGAAGCGCCTATTACGATCTGGCCTGCTTCTATTCGCTCGCGGCGCTGAAGGAGCCGGCCTTCGCGAACCTGGAGAAGGCGTTCCGGCTGAATCCGACGCTGGTTCCGTATTCCCTGAACGACACCGACCTCGACCCGATTCGGGACGATCCGCGCTACAAGGCCTGGGTCAAGGATGCCGGCGCTCCGAAGAAATGATCGCCCGCGCCCTCGGGCCAGGCTCGGATCGAGGCTCATCGTCGATATCTGATAGAGTTCCGCCAATGAGCATGGAGACTATCCGAAATATAGCTCGCTCCTCCAGGGCGGCAATCCGCCAACCAGCAGCGCGGGCGGCGATTCGCCAGGTGCCGGCTCTGCGTCCCCCGCTCAAGTGGGCCGGTGGCAAGCGCTGGCAGGTGCCGCACCTGAAACCCTTGTGGCGAAAGCACGCGAATCGGCGCCTGGTGGAGCCCTTCTGCGGAGGGCTCGCAGTGACGCTCGGTCTCGTTCCCGAGCGAGCGCTTCTGAACGACATTAATCAGCACGTTATCAACTTCTACCGCTGGCTAGGGCGCGGCCTCACGATCGATCTACAAATGAAAAACTCTGAAAAGCTTTATTACCGCCATCGCAACCGCTTCAACCAGTTCCTCGCTGAAGGCCTCGAGGAAAGCGCCGAGGCAGCAGCGCTTTTTTACTTTTTGAACCGCACCGGCTACAACGGCCTCTGCCGATTCAACAGAAAGGGCAGCTTCAACGTGCCCTTTGGCCGTTACGTCCGCATCAATTACACCACCGACTTCTCGGCGTACGTCGAAGTCTTCGCGAACTGGGAATTCACGAGCTCCGACTTTGGGGAGATCCAGCTAGAAACTACTGACTTCATCTATGCCGATCCGCCCTATGACGTGGAGTTTACTCAATACGCTCAGAACGGATTCTCCTGGGACGATCAGGTTAGGACGGCGGAGCAATTGGCTCGCCATCGAGGTCCCGTCGTGCTGTCAAACCAGGCCACGCCGAGGATCGTCAAGCTGTATGAGAAACTCGGCTATCGATTGAGCATTCTCGAGGCGCCGCGCATGATCAGCTGCACGGGAGACCGCAGCCGCGCCCGAGAGGTTCTAGCGGTCCGAAACCTCTGAGTCCATGTCGACACGAGACACGGGAACGGGGACGGTTCTCGAGCAGATGATCCTGCCCGCCTTGCAGCGCGGCGGCTATGCCCATCGAAAACAAGTCATCATCGGCACCCGGATTGGCGGACGCCGGCATTGTATTGATGCGATTGCGGAAAAGGATGACCGACAGTGGCTCGTCTCTCTCAAATGGCAGCAAGTTTCCGGCACCGCCGAGCAAAAGGTCCCCTTTGAAGTCATTTGCCTGGCCGATTCAGTTCTCTCGGGGGGCTATGAGTCCGCGTATCTCGTTCTCGGCGGAGAAGGCTGGACGCTTCGGAATTTTTACACCAGCGGCGGCCTGCAGAAATACTTGAGCGGCACGGCGTCGGTGAACATCGTGACCCTGGAGTCATTCATCGCGAAAGCGAACCAGGGACGTCTGTGATAGAAGAGCGCTCCTGACCAGCGTCCTTCCGGAGGAATCAGCATGCGGATCGACTGGCGGTACCACCGGAACGGTTGAACGAGCTGCGGGAGGGCGCAGGAGTTTCTTGCGCGGCAACGCATCGACAGCGTCGAAGTAGTGAATGCCAAGAAGGAGACGATCGGGGAGAAGGAAGCGCTGGCCCTGGCCCGGCAGGCGGACGAGATCTACGCCATGCGCGGCAAGAAGGTCGTGCGCGTCGATATGAAGCGCCAGCCTCCCGACGCGGCGACCCTGAGGAGCCTGATCATCGGCCCGAGCGGCAACCTCCGCGCCCCGGCGCTCCGCGTCGGCCGGACGCTCCTCGTCGGTTTCGACGACGCCACCTACCGGAAGGTGCTGTCGGGATAGCGTCAGCCCCGCTTCTCGGGGGGAACATAGCGCCGCTCGGTGGCTCCCATGTAGATCTGCCGGGGCCGGCCGATCCGGAACGCGGGATCATGCCTCATCTCCAGCCAGTGCGCGATCCAGCCGGCAAGCCGCCCCATCGCGAACATCACGGTGAACATGTTCACGGGGATGCCAATCGCCTGGTAGATCACGCCGGAGTAGAAGTCGACGTTCGGGTAGAGCTTCCGGCTGACGAAGTACTCGTCCTTCAAGGCCACCTCCTCCAGCTTCATGGCGATTTCGAGAAGCTGGCCGGAGCCCCCCACCCGTCCGATGACGTCGTCGCAAGTCTTCTTGAGGATCGCCGCCCGCGGGTCGTAGCTCTTGTAGACGCGATGCCCGAAGCCCATCAGCCGTGTCGTGTCGTTCTTGTCCTTGGCGCGCTGGAGGAATTTCTCCGCGCTTCCTTCCTTGGCCGCGATCTGCTCGAGCATCTCGATCACCTTCTGGTTCGCCCCGCCGTGCAGCGGCCCCCACAGGGCGCTGATCCCGGCCGAGATGCTGGCGAAGAGGTTCGCCCGCGAGCTGCCGACCAGCCGGACGGTGCTCGTGGAGCAGTTCTGCTCGTGGTCGGCGTGGAGGATCAGCAGGAGATCCACCGCTTTGGCCACCACCGGGTCGACCGCGAAGTCCTCGCAGGGATTGCCGAACATCATCCGCAGGAAGTTGGAGCAGTAGTCCAGCTTGTTGCGCGGGTAAAGGGCGGGCTGCCCCAGGGAGTGCTTGTAGGAAAGCGCCGCGATCGTCGGCATCTTCGCCAAGAGTCGGACGATCGACTCGTGGACGTTCTGGTCGGTCTCCGGATACTGATAGAACGTGGCGAGCGCCCCGACGGCGGCGGCGCAGACCGGCATCGGATGGGCGTCCTTCGGCAGCGACGCGAAGAAGCGCTCGAAATCCTCGTGAAGCATCGTGTGGTAGGTGATCTCGCGGATGAAGTGCTGCAGCTCGGCCGGCGTCGGCAGCTCTCCATGAATGAGCAGCCAGGCGACCTCGAGGTAGTTGCTCTTCTCCGAAAGCTCCTCGATCGGGTATCCCCGGTAACGGAGAATCCCTTTCTCCCCGTCGATGAACGTGATGCTGCTCGCGCAAGCACCCGTGTTGCCGAATCCCGGATCCATCGTGATCAGCCCCAGCGTGTCCCGGAGCTTGGTGATGTCGGCGGCCACCTCGCCTTCGGTCCCCGTGATGACCGGTAGCTTCGCGGTCTTTCCCCGGCGGGAGAGCTCCAGAGTCTCTCCCGCGCTCTTCTCAGGCTGCTGCGTTCCCATGACGTGGCTCCTCTCCGCCGCGTTCCGGGTGCGATTCGCACCCGATTGTCGGCAGGCGCGATCGAATTCTACTCCCGCCGCTTGGCTCTTCTCAAATGTTGCCCGGGATTGCGGCGGCGCATTAGAATGTCCCGCTCTTTCAAAGACGATACGAGCGGGCCTGAGAAAAGGACCCGCCACTCACGGTCGCGAGACCGGCGCATGAGCCGCCACCCGCGGATAGGATCGGGATGATCGATGCGCACCGCCGCTCCCCGGGACTCGGCCAGGCAAGAAGGAAGGCTGCCTGGGCCCAGGGAGCCCTGCTCGTCCTGGCGCTGGCGCCGCCCAGCCTGCCGCTGTGCCAGGACGCGGCGCCTTCACCTCCCGTCCCTGAATCGCTCCAGGAGGTCGAGCGGCGCGCGCTCGCCGCGAGCCCACTTCTGAAAGCCGCCGACGCCCGGATCGAGCAGCAGCAGGGACTTCTCCGCCAGGCCGGCCTCTATCCCAATCCCGAGCTTTCCCTCGACGTCACGCGCTTCGCCGGCGGCTTCGCGCCGCGCGAGACGAGCCTGGCGATTCGCCAGCCTTTCCCCTGGCACGGCAAGCGGGGGCTCGACCGGAAGGCGGCCATGGAGCGGTTGGAAGCGGCGCGCAGCGACCGCGAGCGGGACCGGCTGGACGTTCTCCTCCAGGTCCGGGAGGCTTTCGCGCGCGTCTATTTCGCCGCCAAGGCGGTGAGCCTGAAGGAGGAGGACCTCGAAGCCGCCCGCTCGATCGAGAAGGCCGTCGAGCTGCGGGTTTCGGCCGGGGACGCCGCGCCCATGGAGTCGCTCCGGGCCTCGGTCGAAAGGATGCGGGCCGACAGCCAGATGGTCCTCGCGCGGGGCGAGTTGGCCGCCGAAGCGGCCGGCTTGAACCTGCTTCAGGGCCTGCCGGCGGACGCTCCCGTCGACCTGGCGGATCCCGGCGCCGAGCCCGGGCCGGCCGGAAGCCTTCCCGAGCTCCAGGAAATCGCGCTGCGCGGCCAGCCGGAGGTTCAGTCACGAGAGCACGCGGCGCGCGCCGCGGCCTTCGAGGCGGATCGCGCCCGTCTGGAAAGGCGCCCCGACTTCGCCGTGGGGCCGACCTTGGGGGACGATCAAGGACGGAACTACCTCGGCGCCGGCGTCGCCGTGCGCTTGCCGATCTGGAACCGGAACCAGGGGAACATCGAGGCGGCCGAAGCGGGGCGCCGGACCGGGGAAGCGGAAGCGGAGGCCGCCCGGATTGCCGCGAGACGTCTCGTCGCCGACGCGTACAACCGCTATCACGTCGCCCAGGCCCAGCACCAGCTCTACGAGCAGGGACTGCTCGCGCGGGCGGCCGAGCTGGTCGAAACCGCTCGAAAATCGTACGAGGGCGGCGAGTCGGGAATCCTGGATCTGCTCGACGCCAGGCGCTCCGCGTTGGCGGTCCGGGAAGAATACCATCGCTCCGGGCTCGACGCGGCCTTGGCGGCGGCTCGGCTCCGGCGCGCGGCAGGTCTGGATCGGGCCGAGGGAGCGCCGGCGAGCCCATGAGCGCGATCCTGCGACGCAGCGCTCCCGCGGCCGCCGTGGCGATGCTCCTGGCGGCCGGCTGCGGCGGCCATGACGGCGCCGGGCGGCCGGGCGCGAAGCCGGCGGCCGATGCCGCGGCTTCCAGCCCGACCCGGGTCGTCCTGACGCCGGAAGCCATCCGCCAGGCCGGAATCGCCACCGAGGTGACGCATCGGTCGCCCTTCGCGGCGACTCTTTCCCTGCCGGCGAAGCTCAGCCCCACTCCGGAGACGCCCGAGGAGCTGGAAGCGCGGCTCGCGTACCAGGATTCCAACGCGCGATTCCAGAAGGCCGCGGCGCAGTTCCAGCGGCTGAAGAAGCTGGCTTCGGAGAACGTGGCGGCCGCGAAGACCGTTCAGGAAGCGCAAATGGAATATGCGCAGGCCGAGGTCGAGCGCCGCAGGGCCCAAGCGACGCTCCAGAATCTGGGAATCGGCGCGCCAAGCCCCGCTTTCCCTCACGCCGACATCTGGGCCCTCGCCCAGGTCTACGAGGCTCAAGTCCCCGACGTGAAGCCGGAAGCGGAGGCCTGGATCGCGGTGGAGTCCGCACCCGGGGAGCAGTTTTCGGGAAGAGTCGTTTCGCTGGCCCGCTTCCTCAGGCCGGAAACCCGCACCTTCACCGCCCGCGTCGCGGTCCAGGATCCCCGGCATCGTCTTCGTCCCCAGGAGACGGCCATGGTCGAGGTCAAGACCTCGGAGCGGGAATCCTTCAGCGTCCCCGTTTCCGCTCTTCTGTATGAAGGGACCGACCAGGTCCTCTTCGTGAAAACGCCGGGGGGGTTCGAGAAGCGGCGGGTCCGGGTCGGTCCGCGGCAAGGCGGACGCGTGGAGGTCCTGGAAGGGATCTCGGAAGGAGACGAGGTGGTGACCCAGGGCGCCCAGGCGCTCCTGGGGGAGCTGTTCAAGACCACCATTCCAGGGGAAGGGGACGAATCGGACGAGGGGGATTGAGATGCTCTCCCGCCTGGTCGGTTTTTCCCTTTCCAACCGCTTGATCGTCCTGGTGCTGTCCGGCCTTCTGATTTTTTTCGGCGTCTTGCTCGCCTCCTCCTCTCCGGTCGACGTTTTTCCGGAATTCGCCCCGCCGGAAGTGGTGATGCAGACGGAGGCCCCCGGCTTCTCTTCGTCGGAAGTCGAGTCGCTCGTCACGGTGCCGCTCGAGCAGGCCATCAACGGGTCCCCCGGGCTGCTGACGCTGCGCTCCTCCTCCGCGGCGGGAATCTCGGTCATCATCGCCATCTTCGCCGACGGCACCGACATCTACCGGGCCCGCCAGGTCCTCAGCGAGCGTCTCCTGTCGGCGGCGGCGCGCCTGCCCGGCGGGGTCGAAGCTCCGGGAATGACGCCCGTCGTTTCCGCTTCGAGCACGGTTCTCGACGTCGGCCTCACCGCGGGACCCGGATTCAATCCGCTGGAGCTGAGGAGCCTCGCCGACTGGACCTTGAGGCCGCGGATCCTGGCGATTCCGGGCGTCTCCCGCGTCACCATCTTCGGAGGGGGCGTCAAGCAATACCAGGTTCTCGTCTCCCCCCGGCGCCTGCAGACTTACGGAGTCGGCATCGGCCAGGTGGTCTCCGCCGCCTCGGGCGCTTCGGCGCTGGCCGCGGCCGGCTTCCTGCGCGCCGGCGATCAGGTGCTGCCGATTCGCGCCCAGGGGCTGGTGAGCTCGCCAGCGGATCTGGAGCAGGCGGTCGTCCTTTATCGCGACGGGGTTCCCGTCACGCTGGGGCAGGTGGCCCAGGTCCGCTTCGGAGCGGAGTTCAAGGTCGGGGATGCCGCCATCGACGGAAGTCCGGGGGTCGTCCTCGAAGTCGACAAGCTTCCGGGCGCCAACACGCTGGACGTCACCACTTCCCTGGAGGGCGCTCTGGAAGAGCTTTCCCATGCTCTCCCGAAGGGCGTCCGCATTCACAAGAAGCTGTTCCGGCAGGCCACGTTCGTCGAGCGGGCGGTGGGAAACCTCGAGCGCGCGCTCTGGCTCGGAGCCATCCTGGTGGCCGTCGTCCTGGTTCTGTTCCTCATGGACTTCCGGACCGCGGCCATCAGCCTCACTGCGATTCCCGTCTCCCTGCTCGCAGCGATCCTCGTCCTGCGCGGCGCCGGGGCGACGCTGAACACCATGACGCTGGGAGGGCTGGCGATCGCCATCGGGGAGGTGGTGGACGACGCCATCATCGACGTGGAAAACATCCTCCGGCGCCTGCGGGAGAATCGCCAGCTCCCAGAGCCTCTTCCGATCTTCGGCGTCATCCTCAAGGCGTCGCTGGAAGTCCGCAGCGCCGTCGTGTACGCCACGTTCATCGTGGCGCTCGTCTTCCTTCCCATCTTCTTTCTCAGCGGCATCCAGGGAAGACTTTTCGCTCCGCTGGGGTATGCCTACGTCGCCGCCACCCTTTCCTCGCTGTTGGTCGCCCTCACCCTGACGCCGGCCCTCGCCTCCCTGTTCCTGGCTGGATCCTCCGCCGACCGCGAGGAAGGGACCCTGGTGAGGAGGCTCAAGGACTCGTACCGCTGGGCGCTGGCCCGGCTCCTCGGCCGGCCCGGCACCGTCGTGACGGTGGCCGCGCTGCTCTTCCTGATTTCGCTCACCCTGCTGCCGCTCTTCGGGGTCGAGCTGCTGCCCGACTTCCAGGAAGGGAACGTGATCATCCACATGGCCGGCCTCCCCGGGACGTCCCTGGAGACCTCCGTGCGGTCGGCCCTGGCAGTGCAGAAGAACCTTCACCAGCTGCCGCAGGTGGTTTCCACGGCCCTGAAAGCGGGTCGCGCCGAGCTCGGCGAAGACACCTGGGGACCCGAGCAGTCGGAGCTGATGCTCGCGCTGGATCCCAAGGAAGAAATCTACGGTCCGCTCCTTGACAAGATCCGTGACCGGCTTGCCGCCTTTCCCGGCTTTTCCTTCGCGGTCAACCAATTCCTCAAGGAGAGAATGGAGGAGGTGATCTCGGGAACGAGGGCGCCGGTCGTCCTGCGGATTCAGGGCCCCGATCTCGCGGTGCTTCGCGAGGAGGCGGCGCGTGACGCCGCGGCGATGGCGGCCATCCCGGGAGCCGATCACGTGCAGGTCGAGCGCCAGGTGGAAATGCCCCAGGTCGAGATCCGCTTCGACCGGGAAGCGGCCGCGCGTTACGGCCTGACGATGGAGAACCTGCGGGAAGCCGCCACGGTGTCCCTCTGGGGCATCCGGGCCGGTCAGGTCTACGAGGGCCAGAAGGTCTTCGACGTCTGGGTTCGGGGCGAGGGAGGAATCCAGGAGGACCCGGCGGCGATCGGGAGAATGCTCGTGGACGTGCCCACGGGAGGATCGATTCCTCTCTCCTCGGTGGCGAAGATCGACGTCGGCCGCGAGCCGAACGTCATCAACCGGCAAGCCGGGACACGCCAAATCCTGGTCACGGCCGGCGCCGCGAAAAGAGACGTCGGCAGCTTCGTCGCCGAAGCGCGGCGCCGGATCGATGCCCTGCGTCTTCCGGTAGGATATTTCCGGACCTGGGAAGGCGAGTACGAAGCCCAGAAGCAGACCCGCCGCGAGCTGGCTCTTCTCGGGCTCGGCGCCGCCGTCGGCGTCTTCCTGCTGCTGTGCGCCGATTTCGGCTCGGCGAGGCTGGCTTTGCTGGTGATGGCCAACCTGCCGCTGGCGCTGGTGGGAGGCGTCGCCGCGGCGGCGTTGAGCGGCGGCCTCCTCTCCATCGGCTCGCTGGTGGGATTCATCACTCTGTTCGGAATCTCCACCCGGAACAGCATCATGCTCGTCTCCCATTTCCGCCACCTGGAGATCGAAGAGAAGAGGACGCCCGGCTCGGAGCTGGTCATGATGGGAAGCCTGGACCGGCTCTCCCCCATTCTCATGACCGCGCTCGTGACCGGCTTGGGCTTGATGCCGCTGGCGTTGCAGGCCGGCCGCGCCGGCCAGGAAATCGAACACCCCATGGCGGCGGTGATTCTCGGCGGCCTGGCTTCCTCGACGCTCCTGAATCTGCTCGTCCTTCCCCCGCTTTACCTGCGCTGGCACCGGCCCACCGCCGTGGCGCGCGTGACGGAGCGGGGTGAGCCGTGAACTTCCGCAGCTTCGTCTGGTTCCTGGGCCGGCCCACGCTCTACCCGGAGCTGGTCCGGAGACTGGGCTCGTCGATGAAGCACCCGCGGACGATGCGGTCGCATCGCGAGCTGCAGAAGATGCGCAGCGCCGAATGGTGCGCCGCGGCCGCCACGACGCGCCAGGCGTTTCTTCGCGAGACGGGACTGCCCGAGGAATGCCCCTCGGTTTCGGAGCTTCATTCGGAGGTCTGGCGGCGGGCGGAGGAAGTCGCCGCCTCCTGCCCCGTGAGGATGGGCGGGGCGGGGGAGGTGGATCTCCTCTATCACCTCTGCCTGCACCTGGGCGTCGAGCGCGTCGTCGAGACGGGGGTGGCGCACGGCTGGTCGAGCCTGGTGATCCTCATGGCGCTCGAGAAGATGGGCCAAGGCCGTCTCGTCAGCGGCGACATGCCGTACGCGCTGCGCCGCAACGATCGATACGTCGGATGGGTCGTCCCGGAGAACTTGCGCTCGCGCTGGAAGCTCATCCGGCTGCCGGACCGCGACGTCCTGCCCAGGGTCCTGCGCGATTGGCCGGTCATCGACTTGGCGCACTACGACAGCGACAAGTCGGAGCGCGGGCGGGCCTTCGGCTACGAGAGCCTGTGGTCCGCCCTGCGCCCCGGCGGCTTCCTGATTTCGGACGACATCCACGACAACCTCGCCTTCCGGGACTTCTGCGAAAAGGTCGGCCGCAAGCCCTGGGTCCTTCCCGCCCGCGGCGGCAGCTACGTCGGTTTTTTGAGAAAGTAGCGTAAGCTTTCCTCCGCCGCGCTAGAGCGAGATCTTGCGGAGCGACAGGAGGCCGCCGAAGGCGCCGGCAGAGATGCCGAGGAGGACGAGCAGCCAGATCGTGGAGAGGGGCAGGAAAGAGGCGGCGAAGAGATCGTTGAAGAAGGGAACGATCTTGGCCGGGTGCAGGACCAGGTAGCGGTGGATGCCGCGCAGGCAGGCGAGCGCGATCCCTCCCCCCAGAGCGCCAAGCAGCGACGACTCCAGGAGGAACGGGGCCAGGATGAAGGTGCGGGTGGCCCCCACCAGCCGGAGGATCTCGATCTCCTGCTGGCGGGAGTAGATCGTCAGGCGGATCACGCTGGCGATCGTCAGGATCGCCGCGAGCCCGACCACCCCGCCGAGCGAATAGCCGACCGCCCGCGCCAGCGTCACGAGATCGCGCAGCCGGCTGATCCAGGGGAGATCGAACGCGGTCTCCTCGACGCCCGGGAGCTTGCCGATCTCGGCAGCGAAGCGGCGCACCGCGTCAGGATCGCGGTGGCCGGGCGCCATCCGGACTTCGATCGACGCCGGGAAGGGGTTCTCCTCGAGCGCGTCGGGAACTTCCCGCAGGGCGGGGAAGAGCCGGCGGAACTTCTCGAGCGCCGCCCCCGGGGGGACGTACTCGAAGCTCGCGGCCTCGCTCCGGCTTTTCAAGGCGTCGAGCAGCGCCCGGCGGTCTGCCTCGGGTGCGTCCGCCTTGAGGTACACGCTGAGCGTCACTTCGCTCCCCAGCTCCGTCACGGTGCGCGACAGGTTGTGCGCTACCAGCAGGAAGATCCCGACCAGCAGCAGGGAGACGGCGATCGTGGCGGCGGCCAGCAGATTCATGAAGCGGTTGCGCCAGAGGTTCACCAGCGCTTCCACGAACGTGTGACGGAGCAAGGCGGACCCCCAAACCCACTACGGTGAGGCGGCCGGATTGACCGGGCCGGCATTCCCCGCCCGGCGACGGGTCAGGCCTTCGAGCGGAGCAGCTCGTGCGTGATGAGCCGCCCGCAATCGAGCGTCAGGACGCGCTTTCCCATCCTCTGGATCAGGTCCCGGTCGTGCGTGGCGACCAGGACCGTGGTGCCGCGGATGTTGATCTCCTTGAAGAGCGTCATGATCTCCCACGAGAGATCGGGATCCAGGTTTCCGGTCGGCTCGTCAGCCAAAAGCAGCTTCGGCTCGTTCACCAGCGCCCGCGCGATGGCGACGCGCTGCTGCTCCCCGCCGGAGAGCTGCAGCGGATAGGAGCGGACCTTGTGGTTGAGGCCGAGCATCTCGAGCACGGAGAAGGTCCGGGACCGCTGGATTCTCTGCGGCACTCCGAGGATCTCCATCACCAGCGCCACGTTTTCGTACACCGTTTTGCGCGGCAGGAGCTTGAAGTCCTGGAACACGACGCCGATTCGCCGCCGCAGCTGGGGGACCTTCGAGGGGGGCAGCGTCGAGACGTTCATGCCGTCGACGAGGATCTTCCCGGAGGTCGCGATCTCCTCCCGGAGGAGCAGGCGCAGAAGCGTCGTCTTGCCGGCGCCGCTCGCGCCCGTCAGGAAGACGAAATCCCCTTTCCCGATCTCCAGGCTCACGTCGACGAGGGCGTGTGACGAGCGGCCGTAGTCCTTGTGGACGTGGTAGAGTTCCACCATAATCGCGCTATGCTACGGGATGCTCCTCGCGGGAAGCAAGGGACGATTCGATGAGACCCGAAGGAGAGCGGCTCTTCGTCTCGCTCCTGCTGGCCCTCGGCGCGATCCTCTGCTTCTCGAATCTTTCCGGCCGCGATCTGTGGGAGCCGAACGAGCCGATCCCCGCCGAGGCGGCGCGGGAGATGTGGCAGCGCGGCGACTGGCTCCTCCCCACCGTCAACGGCGAGCTCTATCCCGACAAGCCTCCGCTGCTGTTCTGGGGCATCTGGCTCGCCTCTCTTCCCGCCGGGAGAGTCACGGAGACCTCGGCGCGCCTTCCCTCGGCGCTGGCCGGGACCGGCCTCGTCCTGGCGCTCTACTTCCTGACGCGCCGGGCGCTCGGGCCGCGCGGCGCCTTCCTCGCGGCCGCCAGCCTCGCCGTGAGCACGTTCTTCGTGGAGCAGGCGCGTTACGTCCAGCACGACATGCTCCTTCTCTTGGGCCTCACGGGGGGGACGCTCTGCCTGTTCCGGATCGCCGACGGCGAGTCCCCACGCGCCGGATGGATCGCCGCGGCCGCGCTCTTCCTCGGCTTCGGCGTCCTGGCCAAAGGACCGGTGGCGCTCGCGCTCCCGGCGATGATGGTCGCCGCCGACACCCTCTTCGAGCGCCGGCTTTTTCGGCGATGGGGATGGCTGCTCGCCGCCGGGCTCCTCGCGCTGATTCCGGCGGGGCTCTATTACGCGCTCCTGGTCCAGCGGCACGGCGCGGAGCTGGTGCAGTCCTTCCTGTTCCGCCACAACGTCGATCGGTTCGTGGAAGGGTTCGACCACCTTCATCCCTGGTGGTTCTTCTTCGCCCGGACGCCGACCGATCTCCTGCCCGTCTCGCTGTTTCTTCCCGCCGCGCTCTTTCTCCGGCCGGAGGAGCCGGCGCGCCGGCGGCTCGCGCGCCGGATGTGGATCTGGATTCTCGTCCCGTTGATCTTCTTTTCCTTTTCGGCGAGCAAGCGCCCGATCTATCTCCTGCCGGCGCTTCCGGCGGCGGCGATCCTCTGCGGCGCCGTCCTGGACGCCGTGGCGCGGGATCCGCGGCGCACGACGGGCGGGAAACTGGCGCTCGCGGCGGAGGGGATCGCGCTGGCCGCCCTCGGAACGGCCGGGGCCGCGGCGCCGCTCCTGGCCGCCCGGCGCGCCCCTCATCTCCTGGCCACGGCCGGGCTCCTCGCGGCCGGCGCCGTGATCGGATCGATCCTCGGGCTCAGGTGGCTCGCCAGGGGGAAGCTCCTTTCGGCGCACGGCTTTCTGGTCGGCGCCCTGGCGGCGGTCTGGATCGTCGCGATCTGGGGGATCTATCCGGCGCTCGACGCGCTCAACTCGCCGCGCAAGTTCTCCGAGACGCTGCTGCACTTAGTCCCGCGCGATGCGCCCTTGAGGACCTACGGCCTGTACCGCTTCCGATCGGGTTATCTGTTCTACACCGGAAGGCTGATGCCGCGGCTGCCGGATCGATCGGCGCTCCAGGCTTACCTGGAAGGAGACCAGGAGGTTTTCTGCGTGCTTCCGAAGGAGGACTTCGAATCCCTGAGAGAATCCTCCGCGCGCCCCTTCGCGCTCCTGGCCGAGGGCAGCACGGGGCGCCGCAAGGACTGCCTCATCTCGAACCGCCCCGCGACGCCGAAGCCGCCCGCGGCGACGCGAGAATCTCCTGGTAAAGGCCCATCATCTCCCGGGCCTGGCGCTCGCAGCGGAAACGGGTCTTGATGACGGCGGACGCCGCCGTTCCGGCGCGCCGGGAGAGAGCCGGGTCCCGAATCATCTCCCTCAGGGCGCCGGCGATCGACAGCGGCTGATCGGGATCGACGAGCCATCCCGTCTCGCCGTCGTCGATCAGCTCGGGGATCACTCCCGTGCGCGCCCCCGCGACCGGCTTCGCCAGCGCCATCGCCTCCATCACGCCGCGCGACGAGCCCTCCGATCCCACCGCCAGGACCGCCACCTGATCGACCGCGGCGACCTGATCGAGCCAGGCTATTCCGGCCTCTGCAAAATCGCGGCTGAACAGGACGCGACCCGCGAAGCTCTGCGAGCCGACCTTCTCGCGCAGCTGCCGCACCGTCGACTTGTTCCCCTGCCCGAGGAAGACGAGCCAGGCGGACGGGAACTCCTCGGCGACAATCCCGAACGCCTCGAGCATCCGGTCCTGCCGCCGGTCGGGCCCGATGTGGGAAAGATGGGCGACGAGCGAGGCCTTCGCGGGGATTCCCCAGGCCGAGCGGACCGCCGCCGCGGGCGCGGAGGTCCGAAAGCGCGAGAAATCGAGACCTCCATGAATCGTCCGCACCCGCTCCGGGCGAATGGCGCCGCTCTGCTCGAAGAACCGCCGCGAGGCCTCCGACACCGTCACGTTCATGGCGGTGTGGCGGTTGAAGATGCGCCGCCAGACCGTCCCGGTGCGGATCCGCCGCGTCTCGTGATGCGTCCGGATCAGGGGAGCCCGGCATTCGGAGAAAGCGGCGGCGGCGAGCGCGGCGAGCCAATGGTCGTGCGACGTGTGGGCGTGGATCAGGTCGATCCGCTCCCGCGCCACGTATCGGGCCAGGCGGCCCGCGGCGCCGAGGATTCCCCACGGCGTATAGTCGCGCCCGAGCGGGGCAGCCGGGACGATTTGCGCCCCCAGCTCGCGGGCGCGCAGCTCAAGGCTCCCGCCCGGCACGCAGCAGAGGCGCGCCTCCGCGCCTTCCTTCGCGAGGAACCGGCACAGGTTGACCGCCGGCTCGGCGCAACCGGTCCAGCGGTATCGGCTGACGAGGTGAAGCACCTTCATGCGGGCCGTTGACACTAGCACCGGGCGTCCCTAAGATCAATCGCCCTTCGAAAGGAGCCGATGCCCAGCGTTCCCGGCCGGCCGGTCGCGACCCTGTTTTCCCCGTCCCAGGAGCGCCGGCGCCTTCTCATCCTGCTCCTCGGCTCGGCGCTGCTGTTCGGCGCCGGCATCGGAAGGCGCGCCCTGTGGAATCCCAACGAGCCGGTCTACGGCGAAGGGGTGCGCGAGATGATCGCCCGGGGCGACTACTTTCTCCCCTACGTCAACGGAACGATCTACTCCGACAAGCCGATTCTCTATTTCTGGGCGATGCTCGCCGCCTGCAAGCTGGGCGGGGGCCTCTCCGAGGCGGCCCTGCGGATCCCGTCGGTCGCCGGCGGAGTCCTGACCGTGCTCCTGGTCTACCTCTTCGGCCGCCGCGTCTTCGGGATCCGCGCGGGATTCCTCGCCGCCGCCTGCCTCGCGACGTCGGTGATGTTCTGGTGGCACTCCCAGTACGTGCAGATGGATCAGATGCTTTCGGCCCTGATGGCCGGCTCGCTGGTCCTGTTCTTCCTCGCCAAGGAGACGCCCGGCCCGGGCGCCTTTCAGCTGGTCCTCTCCGGCGTCCTGATGGGGCTCGCCTTTCTCACCAAGGGGCCCGTCGGCGTGGTCGTCCCGGCCGCCGCGATGGGGCTCTATCTCCTCGCCGTGAAGGACTGGCGCTGGCTCTTCCGGCGCGAGATCGCCTGGATGGCGGCGGCCTGCGCCGTCGTCGCGGCTCCCTGGTACGTGAGTCTCGCCCTCACCGGCCATCAGGCCGTGCTCGCCGATTTCTTCATCCGGCACAATCTCGATCGCGCGACCGATCCCTTCAATCACGCCCAGCCGTTCTGGTATTACCTGCCGCGCCTGTTCTCCGATCTCTTTCCCTGGTCGCTCCTGCTTCCGGCCGCTTTCGCCGCGCCGGTGCGCAACGAGCTGGAGCGGCGCGGGCGTCTCTTCGCGGCGCTGTGGTTCGCCGCGGTCTTCGGGCTCTTCTCCGCCGCCGGATCGAAGCGCGGCGTCTATCTCCTGCCGCTCTATCCCGCCGCGGCGCTGCTCACCGGGAAGCTCCTGGACGAGGTCCTTTCCGGAGGGACAACCCCGGCGTTCCGGCGGTGGGCGAAGGTCGCGCTGGCGTTTCTCGGGATCTTCCTGACGGCGGCGTTCGTGGCGGCGGCCGGTCTGGCCCTGTGGCCGGCGCCGGACGGCGTCCGCCGCGCGGAGGCGGCCGCGCTGCTGCCGATCGGGATTCTCGCCCTCGCCGGCGGCGCGACGATTCTCCTGGCGTTGCGCCGCTCGCGGCTCCTCACCCCGGTGTCGGCTTTGATCCTGTGCCTGTCCGGCATCTATCTCTACGCCGATCTCGTCGTCCTGAAGCTGGCCGACCGTTACAAGAGCCCCGTCGCTTTCTGCCGGAAGGTGGCGGCGGCCGTCGGGCCGGAGGACGAAATCCGCTCGCACGGCCTGTGGCGGTGGGACTCCTCCTACCTCTTCTACACCGGCCGGCTGATGCCTCAAATCCATTCGCGGCAGGAGACGGAGGAGTACCTGGCCCAGGGCCGGAAGGTCTACCTCGTGGTGGAAAGCAGCGACATGGACCGCTTCCTGGCGGGTCTCAAGGCCCCCGCGCAGGTCCTGGCCCGCCAGCAGATCGGGCACAAGACGACGGCGCTGCTCGTGAACCGGCGAGAAGGAACCTGAGGTCATGACCATGCGGGCCCGTCTCGTCGTCCTGATCTTTCTCCTCGCCACCCCCGCCCTGGAGCTCGTCACGGCGGTCGCGGTCCTCCGGCCGGCCACCGCCTCCCCGGGCAGCTCGAGTCCGACACCGTCCCATGAGCCTTCCGCCAAGGCCGGCGCGCTGCCGCCCGCGCTGCTTCCCGGCCTCGGCTCTTATCATCATCCGATTACGACGAAGAGCCCGGAGGCCCAGCAGCAGTTCGATCAGGGGCTGACGCTGGTCTTCGGCTTCAACCATGAGGAGGCGATCCGCTCCTTCGAGAAGGCCGCGGCGCTCGATCCCGACGCCGCCATGCCCTGGTGGGGGATCGCCTACGCCCTCGGGCCGAACATCAACCTGCCGATGGCTCCCGAAAGCGGCCAGCGAGCCTTCGCCGCGGTGCAGAAAGCGCTGGCGCTCTCGACGCAAGGCGCGGAGAGCGAGCGGGCCTACATCGAGGCGCTGGCGAAGCGCTACTCCGCCGACCCGCAAGCCGATCAGAATCGGCTCAACGTCGATTACAAGAACGCCATGCGCGATCTGATGACGCAATATCCCGACGACCTCGACGCGGCGACGCTGTACGCCGAGAGCCTGATGGACCTGCGGCCCTGGAAGCTCTGGAGCCTGGACGGGAAGCCGGCCGAGGGAACGCTGGAGATCGTCGCGGTCCTCGAGTCGGCGCTGCGGCGCGACCCGGACCATCCGGGGGCGAATCATTATTACATCCACGCCGTGGAGGCCTCTCCGAACCCGGAGCGCGGCCTGGCCAGCGCCCGGCGGCTGGAGTCGATGATCCCGGGGGCGGGGCACCTCGTCCACATGCCGGCGCACATCTATTCCCGGACCGGCGACCATGCCGCTTCGGCGAAGGCGAACGCCGCCGCGGTCGAAGCGGACCGCCGCTACCTCAAGCTCACGGCGGCGCCGGGGATGTATCCTCTGATGTATTACTCCCACAACCTGCACTTCCTGGCCTACGATCGGATGATGCAGGGAAGGTACGCGGACGCGAAGAAGTCCGCGGAAGAGCTGGTGGCGCACCTGGCGCCCAGCTTGAAGGCGATGCCCATGGTCGACTCCTTCCTGCCGACTCCCCTGTTCGTCGATCTGCGCTTCGGCAAATGGGATTCGATTCTGCGGACGCCGGACCCTCCCCGGGCTGCGCCGACGACCGCGGCGCTGAGGCATTTTGCCCGAGGCATCGCCTACGCGGCCACCTTCCGCCCCGAAGAGGCGCGGAAGGAGCGCGAGCGCTTCGCCGAGGCCGCGAAGAAGGTCCCTCCCGAGGCGACCTTCGGCGGGACCGGCCTCAGCAGCGCCGCGGCCGCCCTCGCGATCGCGGCGTCGATGCTCGACGCGAGGATCGCGGCGGCCGCCGGAAACCGCCGGGAGGCGATCGAGTCGTGGAGGAAGGCGGTGGCCGCCCAGGACCTGCTCGCCTACGACGAGCCTCCGTGCTGGTACTACCCGATACGCGAGTCGCTCGGGGGCGAGCTTCTCCGGGATGGGCAGGCGGTCGAGGCCGAGAAGGTCTTCCGGGAGGATCTCGAGCGCGATCCCCGGAATCCCCGATCTCTCTTCGGCCTGGGCGAGGCTCTGAAGGCTCAGGGGAAATCCTCGGCTGTCGAATGCGTCGCGCGCCAACTGCGCGCCGCCTGGAAAGACGCCGACTCCTCGCTCTCGGTCGGAGGTCTCTGAGCGCGCGCCACCCGCGAACGCTCCCGCCGCCGCGACGAACCCGCCGAACCGGGCTTCGTCCCGGCCGCACGGTTTTGACCGAACGCGCCCGACGAGTCGTGCAGGCTGACCGCTTGACGAACCGCCTCCCGGCTCATAGGATAGTCAGCGCTCACTTACTTCGAGGACGCGCGTGGCAGGTCAACGGCTGGCCGGAGCGGAGCGATCGCAGGCGATCGTCAGAGCGGCTCTTGGGCTGTTCGCCCGGGAGGGCTTCGACGGCGCCACGACCCGCAGCATCGCCCGCGCCGCCGGCGTCAGCGAAGCGCTGGTCTTCAAGCACTTCCCCGACAAGGACTCGCTTTACCGCGCCATTCTGGAGAGCAAGATACGCGACGCCGAGCGCGCCTTGCCTCTCGACGATGCGCTGCTGGCCTTGGACGACGAAGCGTTCTTCCTGCGCGTCGCGACCGACATCATCCAGAGGGTCGACGCCGACGATGCCTTCTGCCGGCTGATGCTCCGCAGCGCCATGGAAGGCCACGATCTCGCGACGGAATTCCACAAGGCCCGCGGCGGCAAGCTCCTCGGATTGATGGAAAAGCGGATCCGCTCGCGCGTCGCCCGCTCCGGCGGCAAGGCGGAGGAAGCGGTCGATCCCGCGCTGGCGGCCCGCGTGTTCAATGGCATGATCCTCTCGGCGCTGCTGGCGCGCCGCATCTTCAAGGAGCCCGTCGTCTCCCGCGCCTCGGTCGATCGCGTCGCGCGCACCCTGGTCAGGATCTTCCTCGAAGGGATCGCCCCGGAAGGGAGGGCGTCATGACCTCCCGGGGGTGGACTCTGGCGGCCATCGCCACCTGGCTGGCCGTCTGCGTCACCGGCCTGGGCGCCGAGGATTCCCCTCCTCGTTCGCTGCCGCTCAAGGCGGGCGCGCCGGCGAGCCTGGACGCCGCGCGGGCCCGAGGCTACGCGACGCTCCTGGACGTCTTCGAAGTCGCCGTCGCCCAGAACGAGCAGGTCCTCCGAGCGGGCGAGGACACCGCCCAGGCGCGCCTCTTGAGATTGCAGGCCCGCGCCGCCATCCTTCCGCACCTGAGCTTCGAGGACAACTACTACCGCCAGAACAAGGTCAACACCGTCACGACTTCCGTGGTCCCCGGCACCGTGACGCCCCCCTCCGACAACCGCAACCAGGCGTTCATCAAGCTAGAGCAGACGATCTTCAGCGGGCTGCGGGATCGTAGTTTCCTCGCCTACTCGCGCAGTAATATCGAGGCGTTCGAGCACTTGGAGGAAGACGCCCGGCGCCTCCTGTACGCGAGCGTGGCGCAGGCCTTCTACGCCGTCCTCCAGAAGGAGGGCGCGGTGAAAGCGCTGGAGGACTCGGTCAAGGTGGAGCGGGAGCGGGCGCGCGAGATCCAGGCCCGGCACGAGGCGGGCCTGGCCCGCAGGACGGAGGTCCTCCTGGTTCAGTCGCAGCTCGCCGAGGACGAATCGACGCTCACCCGGGCCCTTAACGATCTCGAGGTCGCGCGCGAGCAGCTCGGCTTCGTCGTGACCATCCCCGTCGATCTGCCCCTGCGGGACGACCTCATCGTGCCCGATCTCGCCGCTGCGGCTTCGGCTCGGCCTTCCACGGCGTCGCCGGAGCCTTCGGAGGCGGCGCCGCCTTCCCCCGCGCCCGCGGAGCCCTCCGGGGCTTTCCCCGGATCCTCCACGCCGGCGCTGGAAGCGATGCTCCGCGAGGCCAAGACCGCCCGCCGCGACCTGAAGGCGCTCGAAAAGCAGGTGGACGCGGCGCGCTTCCAGATCACGCTGGCGCGCGGAGAGTACTATCCTGACGTCTCTCTGGAAGTGGATCGGTACCTTGAGCGGCAGAACTACTCCACCTTCCAGCAGGAGACCGATTGGAGCGCCCAGGTGGACTTTACGTTTCCGATTTTCGACGGAGGCCGCATCCACGCCAACGTCCTGCAGGCGCAATCGAGGCTCCGGCAGCTCGCCCTGGATCGGGACGAGCTGGAGAGAAGGATCGCCCTGGAGGTGGAGACCGCCTGGCGGACGCTGCAATCCGACGCCGCGCAGCGCGCCACCCTGGAGGTGAGCGTCGCCTCGGCGGAGGAAAACGACCGGCTCGTCCAGGAGGAGTACCGGAACGGGCTGGCCACGAACCTGGAAGTGATCACCGGGCACAACCAGCTCCTCGCGGCGCGCCTCGACCTCGAGCGCCAGAAATACCAGGTCAAGCTCGACTGGGTGGCCCTGAAGCTTTTCCAGGGCCTCTACCTGACGCCCGCTGAATTCGCGCCGCCAGCCCCCTCCGCGCCGGCCGCCGAGGGGAGCAAGCCGGCGATGACTCCGAACGGAGTGGGAGGAGCCCCATGACGCGACAGGCGCGGGCGGCCCGGGGATCCGGCGCCCGGCAAGTCTTGGAGGAGTCCATGCTCGAAACGCTCGCGCCCGCGGAGCCGGAGCGCGAGAAACCTGCGGCCGGTAAGCCGGTGAGTTGGAAGATGCCGCGCCGCGGACCGTGGCGTGGCGCCGCCGCGCTGGCCGTCGCTTTTCTCACCGTTTCCGGGCTGGCCTGCTCCGGCAGCGGCGCGCGCGATTCCAGCGGCGGAGCGGGAGGCGGCGAAGCGCGCGGCGGCCCCCCGCCCGTGCCGGTGGAGGTCAAGGAAGTCGAGCTGCGCGACGTGCAATACACCATCCAGGCGGTCGGGTCGATCGAGGCATGGGACGTCATCCGCGTGCCGGCGCGCGTCGCGGGCGTGATCCAGAACATCGCCTTCGAAGAAGGGCAGGCGGTCAACCCGGGAAAGGTCCTGGCCCGCATCGACCCCGAGCGCTACAGCCTCGCGGCGCAGCGCGCCGAAGCCAACTACCGGCAGGCGGAAGCCCAGGCGCGCGAGGCGGAGGCGGCGCTCGCCAAGCGCCAGGCCCTCAAACAGAAGGATGCAGGGTGGGTGTCGGACGAAGAGCTATCGAACTTCACCGCCCAGCTCGATCAAGCCAAAGCGGCGGCCGCTTCCGCCAAGGCCGCCTGGGAGATCGCCAAGAAAGACCTCGCCGACTCCTTCGTCCGGGCCGAGAAGGCGGGCATGATCAACGAAAAGGTCGTCAGCACCGGCCAATACGTCACCGCCGGCACGCCCGTCGCGACCATCGTCGACGCGCGCCGGCTCAAGCTCTCCTTCAAGGTCGCCGAATCGGAAGCGGTCCGCCTCTCGCAGGCCTCCCGCATCACCTTCCGCGTCAAGGCGATTCCCGGCCGAGAGTTCGAGGCCAAGATGTACCACATCGGGGCGGCCGCCGATCCCGCCACCCGCATGGTCGATTGCCTCGCCTGGGTGGAGAATCCGGGGAATGATCTGAGGCCCGGCTTCTTCGCCGACGTGACGGCCGAGGTCGGGGAGCGGAAGGGATCGCTCGTGGTCCCGCAGACCGCGGTGCTGCCGACCGACCGCGGCTTCGTCGGCTTCGTCCTCAAAGGGGCCGATCGCGTTGAGAAGCGGTCGTTCCGCCTGGGTCTTTATACCAAGGACGGCAAGGTCGAGATCCTGGAAGGGCTTCAACCCGGCGACAAGGTGATCGTCCGCGGCGCCGCGATCCTGACCGAAGACTCCGTCGTCGCCCCGGTCCCCGCCGTGGCGAAGCCGGCCGAGAAGAACGAAGAGAACACATGACCCTTTCCGATCTTTCCATCAGGAATCCGGTCTTCGCCTGGATGCTCATGGCGGCGCTGATTATCTTCGGCGGGATCGGCTTCATGCGCCTGGGCGTCAGCCAAATGCCCGACGTCGACTTCCCGGTCGTGAACGTCAGTGTGACACTGGAAGGCGCGGCGCCGGAGGTGATGGAGAGCGACGTCGCCGACGTCATCGAGGACGCCGTCGCGACGGTGGAAGGGATCAAGGAAGTCTCCTCTTCCAGCCGCCTCGGGATGACCAACGTCACCATCGAGTTCGATCTCAGCCGCAACATCGACGCGGCGCTGCAGGACGTGCAGACGAAGATCGCCCAGGCCCAGCGCAACCTGCCGCGCGAGATCGATCCCCCCGTCGTCACCAAGACCAACCCCGAGGACCAGCCGATCATGTACATCGCCCTGACGGGGAACCGTCCGCCGCAGGAGCTGGCCGACTGGGTGCGGAACCGGCTGAAGGATCAGCTCCAGATGGTTCCGGGCGTCGGGGACATCCTACTTCCCGGATACCGGGAGCGGAACGTGCGCGTCTGGCTCGACGGCGCGCGACTTCAAGCCTACGGACTGACCGTCACCGACGTCCTCAACGCCCTCAAGCGCGAGCACGTGGAGATTCCCGCCGGACGGATCGAGACCGGCGAGAAGGAGATGAACGTCCGCGCCGAGGGGGAGGCGATGTCGATTGCCGATTTCGGGGCGATCGTCATCGCCGAGCACGAAGGCTCGCAAATCCGCCTGCAGAACGTGGCCATCGTGGAGGACGGCCTGGAGGACAAGCGGCGCATCAGCCGCTCCATGGGACTTCCGGCCCAGGGGATGGGGATCCGCAAGCAGCGCGGCACCAACGCCGTCGCAGTCGCCGACGGAGTGAAGAAGAAGCTGGAGGAGCTTCGCAAGATCCTCCCCAAGGACCTGAACCTGGCGATTGTCTTCGACGGCACGGCCCCAGTGGAGGAATCGATCCATGAGATCGAATTCACCCTGATCCTTTCGGTCTTACTGACCGGCCTCGTCTGCTGGCTCTTCCTGGGATCGTTCTCCTCGACGCTCAACGTCCTGCTTTCCATCCCTACGTCCATCATCGGGACGTTCGCGGTTCTCTATTTCTTCGGTTTCACGCTCAACACTTTCACCCTGCTGGGGCTGTCGCTCTCCGTCGGGATCGTCGTCGACGACGCCATCATGGTCCTGGAGAACATCTACCGGCACGCCGAGCGCGGCGCCTCGCGCCTGAAGGCATCGCTGGACGGCGCCCGCGAGATCACCTTCGCGGCCATGGCCGCCACCGCGGCCATCATCGCGATCTTCCTTCCGGTCGCTTTCATGAAAGGGATCATCGGAAAGTTCTTCTTCCAGTTCGGCGTCACCGTCTCGGTGGCCGTCGCCTTCTCGCTTCTGGAGGCGATTACGCTGACGCCTTCGCGCTGCTCCCAGTTCCTGGACGTCGGCGAGCGGACCACCTGGATCGGGCGTCAGGCGGAAGCCACCTTCAATCGCCTCTCGAACCTTTACAAGCGCGCGCTAGGCCCCTGCCTGCGCCACCGGTACCTGGTCCTCGCGGCCATGGCGGGGATCTTCCTCGTTTCGCTTTCGATCCTCGGCTTCATCAATCGCGAATTCGTCCCGTCCCAGGACATCAGCCGCGTCCTGGCGCGGGTCCAGACCCCGGTCGGATCCTCCATCGATTACACCGACGAGCTGATGAAGCGCTGCGAGCAGTGGGTGGTGTCGCGGCCCGAGGTGAAACTCTACTTCGCGGTCATCGGCGGATTCGGGGGCAGCGACGTCAACACCAGCGCCCTGTTCGTCACGCTCAAGCCGCGCTCCGAGCGTCACGTCAGCCAGGCCGAGTTCATGGCCGACATGCGCCGCGAGCTGAACAAGATTCCCTCGCTGCGGGTGACGATCCAGGATCTCTCGCAAGCCGGGTTCACCGCCCAGCGCGGCTTCCCCGTGGAGTTCACGGTGCGCGGCCAGGACTGGGGCGTCCTCGCCGACAACGCCCAGAAGATCATGGGGGAGATGAAGGCTTCGCCCCTGTTCGTCGACGTCGACACCGACTACCTCGTCGGGATGCCCGAAGTGCAGATCCTCCCCGACCGCAAGCTCGCTGCCGACCTGGGCGTGTCGATGCAGGACATCGGCGACACCGTGAACTCCCTGATCGGAGGCGTCCGCGCCGTGAAGTTCCAGGACAAAGGGAAACGCTACGACGTCCGCGTGCGCCTGCTCGCCGAGCAGCGCCTGCGGCCCGAGGACATCTCGCCCCTTTTCGTCCGCACCCGTACCGGCGACCTGGTGCGCCTCTCCGACATCGTCCACGTCGACGTGAAGCCGTCGCTGCTCACCATCACGCGGCGGAACAAGTCGCGCGCCATCGGACTTTTCGCCAACGTCGCCCCAGGCAAGTCCCAGGCCGACGCTCTCGCGGAGGTCCAGGCCATTTCCAAGCGCATTCTCCCGGAAGGCTACCAAGTGGTCTTCAGCGGCAGCGCCCAGACTTTCCAGGAATCGTTCACGAGTCTCATCTTCGCCCTCTTCCTGGGGCTGCTGGTGTCGTACATGGTCCTCGCGTCCCAATTCAACTCCTTCAACCACCCGATCACCGTGCTCATGGCGCTGCCCTTTTCCTTCACCGGCGCCCTGATCGCCCTGTGGGTGACGGGACAGTCGCTGAACGTCTACTCGATGATTGGGATCATCCTGCTGATGGGGATCGTCAAGAAGAACTCGATCATCCTCGTCGACTACACCAACCAGCTGCGGCGCGCCGGCCGCGATCGCGATCAGGCGCTGCTCGAGGCCTGCCCCATCCGGCTCCGGCCGATCCTGATGACGTCGCTTTCCACGATCGCCGGCGCCATCCCCGCCGCCGTCTCCCTCGGCCCGGGCGCGGAGCTTCGCCAGCCGATGGCCCTCGCCGTCATCGGCGGCGTGATCGTCTCCACCGGCCTGACGTTGTTCGCCGTTCCCGCCGCCTACCACCTCCTCGACTCCTGGTTCGGCCATCGCCGCGAAGCCTTCGAGCGCTCCTACGCCCAGGCGACGGGAGCTTCCGGGGCGCCGCTCCCCGCGACCCATCCCGCTTCCGCGGTTCCTCTCGACCCGGTGCGCTGACCCGCTGCCGAGCCCTTCACCCTCCGCGCGTTGCTTGCTCTGAACGCTTTGCTGGTCGTATAGTTTCCACGTCCCCGAAGATCGACGAGCCGCGATGACCGCCAACGGGGTTTCCCAGAGGTCCGATTGCTGAGTTTTCAAAGCCACCGGCCCTCGGCGCTCCAGGGCGAGCTTGCGATGATGCGGAACATCCCGCGGCAGCATCGACACAGTTGAGCGGAAGGAGGCGCGATGTCGCTTGATGCGGAGGGTTTCGCGGTGCTGCTGCCGGACGAGCAGCGCTGGCGTGAATCGAATATCATGAAGATTCCGAACACCAACCTCCTGCATGATCTTGGGGGGGACGACCGGCTCGGAGGGCGTCTATGGCGTCTTCCGCCGTTCTCGGCGAACACCTGGCACCGGCACGTCGATTCGTGGGAATTCTACTTTCTTCTCGAAGGCCTGGGACGCATACGCCTCGGCGAGCGCGTCGTCACGGTGCCTACTTATGGCTGCGTCCTGGTGGCTCCCCGGACGCTCCGTCAGGTCTTCAACGACACCTCCGAGGAGGCGCTCTGGCTGATCGTGGCGGCGCCCCAGGAGGGGCAATCGGGCTCCAAGGTGGAGCACTCCCGCTTCTATCCGCAGGATCCGAAGTCGCTCCCGGCCGAGCTCGCCGGACGAGCGTGGCCGCCGCCGGAGTGAATCGCTCCTGGGGCTCGCCTCCAGCAACCGCCCGCGCGCGCCGCGCCGCCGGCGCCTCCATGGTGAGCGGCCGAAGGAGTCACCAAGTCATGACCTTTCCCAAGACCCTCGCCGTTGCCGCGTCGCTTCTCGCCTCGACGGTGATTCCGCTGCCCGGCTCCGAGGCCGTGCCGTGGAAGCCCGCCGGCATCTCCAGCCCGCAGTTCGAGTCGCACGCCGCCTTTGATCCGAGGACGGGCGACCTCTACTTCGTGCGCAGCTCCCCGGCGTTCCAAGGCTGGCGGATTCTCGTCAGCCATTGCACCGCGACGGGATGGTCCAAGCCCGAGCCGCCCGCCTTCGCGGGAGACGGAGTCGAGGCTGACCCTTATTTCACCTCCGACGGCCGAAGCCTCTATTTCATCTCCTCGCGATCGCAGAACGGGATGAAGCGGAAGGACCTCGACATCTGGCGGGTCGATCGAGGGGCGGACGGCGTCTGGGGCGCTCCCACGCTCCTGCCGGAGCCGGTCAACTCCGCCGGCATGGAGTGGTTTCCGAGGCCCGGCCCCGACGGCTGGCTCTATTTTGGCTCGGACCGAGGCGGCGGCCTCGGAGGGAACGACATCTGGCGGGCGCGCCGCGATGCGGCCGGCCGCTGGAAGGTCGAAAACCTCGGTCCGGCGGTCAACACCGCGGGGGACGAGTATGAGCCGTTGCCTTCGTCCGACGGCTCCCGCTTGATCGTCATGGCCGACGGCGGCCTGTACGAAGCACGCAAGACCCGGACCGGTTGGTCGGCTCGGGTCAAACTGGGCGCGGAGGTGAACGTCAACGGCAGCGAGATCGGTCCGCTGTTTTCCCCGAGCGGACGATCCCTGTTGTTCGCCCGTGACACGAAGGAGCCGGACTCCGGCGAGTTCTTCGTCTGGCATGAAAGCGATCCCGAGGCATGGCCGCCCGACTGTCCCGCCGGCCGTTCGTGACGACCGATCCGGACGCAAAGGATTCGAGCCTCGAGGCCAACAGGAGCAGGAGCATGTTTGCACTTCTCATGGGGCTGAAGACGATATCGCCCGGCGCCCTGCATCGACGGATGAAGAGCTCCGAGCCGTTATCCATCCTCGACGTCAATTCTCGCCAGAGCTGGATGAAAGCTCACGTCCCGGGCGCAAGAAACCTCGACCCTGACTACAAGGACAGCGATTTGCCGCCGGACAAGACGGAAGCCCTGGTGTTCTATTGCTCCAACCCGATGTGCCGGAAAGCCCCCCACGCCGCCCGTCGAGCCAAGAAGATCGGCTACAGCAACGTCCAGGTCATGTCGGCGGGGATCAGCGGCTGGCTCGCTTCGAAGCTCCCGACGGAATCCGGGGAGTGACGTGCAAACCGACGAATCCTACGAGGAACGGGTGGCCCGGAACTTGGCGGAGCTGGGAATTCCCGCCTCATACGCCGTGGATCGGCCGATGCCGCTCCATACCGAGGCCGAGGATCTCGTGCCGGTTGGCTTGGACATCCACGGCCGGGAGCGGCACCTCGCGCCTTACGCCGCGGCTGCGTGGACGGAGCTTCAGGCCGCGGCGCGTGGCGATGGCATCACGTTGCTGCTCGTCTCGGCCTTCCGGAGCTTGGAGTATCAGCGACAGATTTTCGACAGGAAGATCGCGGCGGGCGAAGGCCTGGAACAGATCCTCCAAGTGAACGCGCCTCCGGGCTACAGCGAGCACCATACGGGCAGAGCCGTGGACCTGACCACTCCGGGCTGCGCGCCACTATCGGAGGAGTTCGAGACGACGGCGGCATTTGATTGGCTCGTACGAAACGGGGGGCGATTCGGCTTCGCCATGACGTATCCGCGCGAAAACCGGTTCGGAATAGCTTACGAGCCGTGGCACTGGGCCGTCCAGGAACAGATCGGATGACCATGCGCCCTGTTGCCGCTCAGCCTAATCAACGAAGGAGATGAAGTGCCGCTACGGGTTGATCCCGAACAGAACGAAGTGCGCGCCCTTAGACAGGTCGTGGATTGGCATGGAAAACGGGTTCTCGAGATCGGCTGCGGCGACGGACGGTTGACTCGGCGTCTGGCCCGCTTGGGTGCGGACGTGCTGGCGATTGATCCCGATGCGGCTCTCGGCCGCTTGGCGCGCCGTCATCTACCCAAGCGACTCGTCTCGCGTATTCGTTTCAAGGTCGGAGGAGCGACACGTCTCGAATACCCGCAGGGATCTTTTGATGTCGTCGTGTACTCATGGGTCCTGTGATGAGTGCCGCCACGGGGCATGGTTCATGCCCTTCGCGAAGCCTGGCGAGTGCTGGTGCCTGATGGCATCCTGATCGACTTGCGGCCCGCGACGGTGCATCGCCGGGTCGGGCTCGTGCGCGCCGGCCGGCCTCGGTGGCTCGGAATCATGCACGAGCGATTCGACGACGACTATGCGGCCAATCGTGCGGTCGCCGAGGCCGTGCGACGAGGCCTGTTCAAGGCCGGTGGACGCGCGCGCTTCGGATGCAATCGGACCATGGACAGTCTGGCGGAGCTTCGTGCCTGGCTGGATAAATACGTGAGATTGGATAAGCTGCCTCCGCACGATTGGCTGCTGGAGAGGGTTCATCAGGCGCTGGAAGCGAAACGCGGAAAGGCAAAAATTGTTGTCACCGGACCGCTCGATTTACACGTCTTCAAGAGACGGGAACCGAGCCGCCGGGATCGAGCTCTGAAACGGAATCGACTTGTTGCAGGAGGAACTCCTTGAGGTCATCCACCAACTCCGAGACGCTCGCGGTCGAAAGCGCCGTCCACGAACGCTATGCGCGGGGCGCGCGGCAGCGCGAAGAAAGTCTCTGCTGCGCGACCGAATACGAGGCGCGCTACCTCGAGGCCATTCCCCGGGAGGTGGTGGAGCGCGATTACGGCTGCGGCGATCCGTCCTCCCACGTCCGAGAGGGAGACACGGTCCTCGATCTGGGAAGCGGAGGAGGGAAGATCTGCTTCATCGCCTCGCAGATCGTGGGTCCCGGCGGCCGGGTCGTCGGAGTCGACGCGAACGAGGAGATGCTGGAGCTGGCCCGCGGCGCGGCGCCCGAAGTCGCGCGGCGCACCGGCTGCGCCAACGTGTCGTTCCGGCGCGGCAACATTCAGGATCTGAGGCTCGATCTCGATCTTCTCGACGAATGGCTTCGCGACCACCCGGTCGGCGGCGCTTCCGACTTGCCGGCGCTGGAGGAGGCCGCGCGGCGCCTGCGGCGCGAGCGGCCGCTTGTCCCCGATGCCTCCATGGACCTGGTGATTTCGAACTGCGTGCTGAACCTGGTGCGCGAGAACGACAAGCCGCCATTGCTGCAGGAGATCTTCCGGGTGCTGAAGCCCGGCGGGAGAATCGCCCTCAGCGACATCGTCAGCGACGAAGTGGTCCCGGAGGATCTCAAGCAGGACGCGGAGCTCTGGAGCGGCTGCGTGTCCGGCGCTTTCCAGGAGGGCGAGCTGCTGCGCGGCCTCGCATCGGTGGGATTCTACGGGGTGGGCATCGAGCGGTGGAAAGAAGAGCCATTCCGCGTAGTGCGCGGAATTGAATTCCGCTCCGTGACCGTCACGGCCCGTAAGGGGAAGGAGGGGCCCTGTTTCGAAGGGAACCAGGCGGTCCTCTACAAAGGCCCGTGGAAGCAGGTGGAGGACGACGACCACCACGTCCTGAGGCGCGGCGAGCGCACGGCGGTCTGCGACAAGACGTACCGCATTCTCACCTCCGAGCCCTACGCGGACCAAATCATCCCAATCCCCTCCCGGATTGAGATTGCCGCGGAAGATCGCAAGGCTTTCGATTGCTCCCGTACCGCTCCGAGGCATCCGCGGGAGACCAAGGGAGAGGCCTACACCGCGACGACCGAAGGGGACGGCGCCTGCTGCCCCCCGGGGAGTTGTTGCTGATGGGTGACCGGCATTCCGGCAGGAGACCGGAACTCGCCTGCACCGGAGTGAGTCCGCTACTCTAAGGGGCCCTGCGCATGCCGAGGCGGTGAGAGCATGCGCGTTCCGGATGGTCGAGGAGGACGATTTGCACGACACGCGCGAAACCGCTTTGGCCAAGGTCCCCGAGGTCACGCTGATCTTCTGGATCATCAAGATCGCGGCCACCACGCTCGGCGAGACCGGGGGCGACGCGGTATCCATGTCGATGAATCTTGGCTATCTCGTGGGCACCGCGATTTTCGCGACACTTTTCGTCGCCGCGGTCATCGCCCAGATATCCGCCAGGCGGTTTCACCCCCTCTTGTACTGGATCACGATCATCGCCTCGACGACGGTGGGAACGACTTTGGCCGACTTTGCCGATCGCTCGCTCGGAATCGGCTATGCCGGAGGAACGTCCGTTCTCCTGGCGCTGCTCATCCTGTCGTTGTGGGTCTGGTACCGAACTCTCGGCTCGATCTCGGTGAGCACGGTGAGCTCTCCTCGAGCCGAGATGTTCTACTGGCTCACGATCATGTTCTCCCAGACCCTCGGCACGGCCCTCGGCGATTGGACCGCCGACACGGCCGGCTTGGGGTATGTCGGGGGCGCGATCGTGTTTGGAACTCTGCTGGCTCTCGTGATTGCGGCGTACCTGTGGACGAGAGTTTCCCGCACTCTCTTGTTTTGGCTGGCCTTCGTCCTGACTCGACCGCTCGGCGCCGTAGTCGGCGACTTCCTGGACAAGCCCGTCAGCTCCGGCGGATTGGCGCTGAGCCGCTATACAGCCTCCGCAGCCCTTCTCGCATTGATCACGATCTGCATCTTCGCGTTCCCGCAGCGAGCGGCACAGAAGGCACATTGATCGAGCTGGAGTCGCGTCGCGCGGGTCACGGCCCCGTGACGCTGACCAGTTGGGCGAGCTCGGAGTCGCCCGTCAGAGCCAGCTCGAAGACGATTCCGATCCCCGGGGCGTAGATCTTCTGATCGTAAGCGCCGGGCTCGATCCGAGTCGCCTCGAGCGTCACCAGCGTGTTGCGCAGCTTGCCGTACGGCACCGTGATCGTTCCTCCCACCTCGACCACCCAGGCGGTGTCCTCCGCCTCCCCGACAAGAAACTCCTGTCGATAGGCATCCGGAATCTGAGGATTTGCCTCCATGATGATTCCCGGCTGAGCCCCCTTCACGCCAGCCACAAATGACCCAGAGGTGTCAGTCTTCCCGTTGGCCAAATAGGCGGTCGTGTCCTCGCCAAGGTACCAGACGGTGCCCTGCTTGTCCTGCGCATAGTAATCGAAGGTCTTTTCCAGCAGCGTCCCATCGTGCGTGGCCACGTCGCTGACCACCGTCGCGGTGATGCCCAGGATCACTTTCGTCTGGTTGGTCACCGTGACCGTGTCGATTTGGGTCTGGCCGTCCTTGATCCCCTGGTAGACCAGCGTCCTTCCGACAGGAAGCGGGAAGTAGGGGTTGTCGACGACCGCGACGAAGTTAGCGGGGTCGAGCACCGGATGGTAATCGACGGCGGCTCCGGCGTTTGAAACCCAAGCGACAAGCACGATCCCGGCGATGGCGGCCCCGGCTGACAGCCCGAGCGACTTTTTTGACATCGAAACCTCCTTGGTTTGACCTGGTTGATTCTTCATGTCCTTGGCGCGCGGTAAGCTTCCCGCGCCTATGGATGCGCTACCCTTCCTCTTGTTAGAGGCGCTGTCCCTCTCCGATCCTTCGGCCAAAGCGCCTTTCCTCCCTCATTTCTCCATGCTACAGCCGAATCCGCCGAAGACAACCTCATGGGCTCGGGCAGGTCATGACTCCGCTGGATCAAACTCGTCGAGGGTTCCTGCAGGCATCGGCTTCGAGAGAATGGTGGAGCGGGTGGACGGAATCGAGAACAAGCTCGGCATCTACGATCTGGCGCAATTCACCCCACCGGGAGGCGCGTGAGGCGTGGCGAAGCCGCCAGCGCAACGTGGCGTCGCTTACTGGCCGTCCCGGACACATCGATCTAAGATTCTGCCCTGAAGGACTTTGACGGCCCGAGCCGGCGAAGGCCTAGTGATTCGCACAACCAACTATTCGTAGGCATTCGGCTTGTCCACCGAACGGGTGTCTCGTATCGCCGTGGCGGTGCTGGGCGTGTACGCGCTGCTCGGCGGCGCGATATCGTTCCTCGGCTGGGTCCTGGACTGGCCGGTCCTCGCCGATTGGGACCGGGACGGCATCGCCATCCAGCCCAACACCGCGATCGCCGCCATTTTCGCCGGCGCCGCGCTCCTCCTCCTGTCGCGGGGCCTCCGGCGCCCGGCCGCGCTCCTGGGGGCGCTGACGGCGCTCCTCGGCGCCAGCACGATTTTCCAGTACGTCTTCGGAATCGACCTCGGAATCGACACGCTGCTGATGTTCCACCGGTCCTGGGGCCAGTTGGGCGTCCTGGCGCCCGGGCGGATGGGCCCCTTGGGCGCGATCTCGTGGGCGATCATCGGCTCGACGATCCTGCTCGCCTCGCTGGCCCGGGACCGGGGGCGCCGGTGGGTGCCCTGGCTTGGGCTGCTGACCGCCGCCATCTCCAGTCTCTCTCTGATCGGCTACCTCTATGGAGTGAGCCTCCTCTACACCGTGCCGACCCTGACGATCATCGCCCTGCAGACCGCCACGTTCATCCTGGCCGCCTCGCTGGGACTGGTGGCCAGCGTCCCGGAATCCGGGCTGATGCACCTGCTTTGCCAGGACGGCCCTGCCGGAATCTTGATGCGGCGGGCCCTGCCCGTGGTCATCGGGACGCCGGTCTTGATCGGTTTCGTCAGGGTCCTGGGGGAGCGGGACAAGCTGTACGACTCGGCGTTCGGAAACGCGATTCGGACGCTCTGCGAGATGGTGCTGTTCCTGATTCTCCTGCTGTGGACGAGCGGCGCGATCAGCCGCCACTTCCGGCACCGCCAGCAGGCCGAGGCGACGCTGCGCGACAACGAACGGCGCCTCAGCGCCGATCTGAGCGCCATGACGCGCATGCAGCGCGTGAGCTCGCGGCTGCTCCAATCGACCGATATCTCCTCGCTCCTGCAGGAGATTCTCGACGCGGCCATCGACATCACCGGCGCCGAGAAAGGCAACGTCCAGCTCGACGAGGCGGGAACGTTGAGGATGGCGGCGCAGCGCGGCTTCTCGGCGCCGTTCCTCCAGTACTTCGACGGGATCCGGGAAGGGCTCGCCTGCGGCACGGCGGCCCAGCGCCGCGAGCGCGTGATCGTGGAGGACATCGAAAAAAGCCAGCTCTTCGCGGGGACGCAGGCGCTCGGCATGTTGCTCGGCTCGAACGTGCGGGCCGTCCAATCGACCCCGCTGATCAGCCGATCCGGACAGGTCATGGGGGTATTCTCGACGCATTACGGCGAAGCCGAGCGCCGGCCGGACGAGCGGCAGTTGCGCATGCTGGATCTGCTGGCGCGCCAGGCCGCCGATCTGATCGAGCGCCGGCGGAACGAGACGGAGATTCAGCGCAGCGAGGAGCGCTACCGCTCGCTCGTCTCGGTCATCACCGACGTGCCCTGGACCGCCGACCCCGACGGGTCGCTCGTCACGCCCCAGGCGGCCTGGGAGAAATACACGGGGCAGACCTGGGAGCAGTATCGCGGCTTCGGCTGGACGAACGTCCTGCACCCCGAGGATCGCGAGGGCCTCGTGAAGGCCTGGCGCCAGGCGTGCGAAACACGCAGCCTCTACGCGTCGCACGGCCGCATGTGGCACGCTCCCTCGCGGCGATACTGCCACTTCGTCGTCCGCGCCACCCCCCTCCTGAATGCCGACGGCTCGGTGCGCGAGTGGGTGGGCTCCTACACGGACGTCGAGGAGCGCCAGAGGGCGGAGAAGGCGCTCCAGCTGAGCCAGGAGCAGCTCAGCGCCGAGCTGGCCGCGATGACGCGGCTGCAGGACCTCAGCACCAGGCTCGTCCAGGGCCAGAACCTGCTCGCGCTCCTGCGCGAAATCCTCGCGGCGGCGGCGAGCTTCACCCTGACCGACAAGGGAAACATCCAGTTCTACGATCCGGCCACCGGACGCCTGCGCATCGTCGTGCACCAGGGCCTCGGCCCGCGGCTGCTCGAGCATTTCGCGGAGAACGGATGCGCCGCCACCTGCGGCGCCGCCGTCCGCCAGGCCGACCGGGTCGTCGTCGGGGACGTGGCGGCGGAGCCGAGCCTGCAGGGGACGGTGGACCTGGAGATCATTCTCGAAGACGGCATCCGCGGAATTCAGTCGACCCCGCTGGTCAGCCGGGACGGCCGCCTGCTGGGGATGCTCAACAACCACTACCGCGTCCCGGGTCGGCCCAGCGAGCGCGAGATGCGCTACCTCGATCTGCTGGCGCGGATGGCCGCGGACGTGGTGGAGCGCGCGCAGGCCGAGGAGGCGCTGCGACAAGCCGATCGGCGCAAGGACGAATTCCTGGCCACGCTCGCCCACGAGCTGCGCAATCCGCTCGCGCCGCTGCAGAACGCCGTCGACATCCTCAAGACGAAGGGCCGGATCGATCGGGATCTGGCATGGGCCAGCGACGTCGCCGGACGGCAGGTGCGGGTGATGGCCCGGCTGCTCGAGGATCTGCTGGACGTCAGCCGGATCACGCGCGACCGGCTCGAGCTTCACAAACAGCGGGTCGAGCTGTCCTCGATCCTCCGCGGCGCCCTGGAGATGTGCGGGCCGCTGTTCGAAGGGCTGCATCACGAGCTGAGGCTCGATCTGCCGGAGCAGCCGATCTGGCTCGAGGCCGATCCGGTGCGCCTCGGGCAGGTGTTCGGGAACCTGTTCAACAACGCGTGCAAATACACCGTGCCGAAAGGGCGCGTGTCGGTGAAGGCCGAGGAGCGCGGCGGTGAAGCGGTCATCCGGATCAAGGACACCGGCATCGGCATCCCGCCCGACAAGCTTACGAGCATCTTCGACATCTTCTCGCAGCTGGATCGCTCGCTGGAACGCGCGTACGGCGGCCTGGGGATTGGGCTGCACCTGGTCAAGAGGCTGGTGGAGATGCACGGCGGGACGGTCGAAGCGCGCAGCGACGGGGAGGACGCCGGCAGCGAGTTCATCGTCCGGCTGCCGCTTCCGGTCGAGGGGACCGTGGCGGCCGGCCCGAGCGCCTCGGCGGAGCCCGTCGAGCGGACCCTCGCCGCCGACTCGAGCGGATCGACGGAACGGATTGACGTTCCCGAAACCCCATCGTGGCGCATCCTCGTCGTCGACGACAACCAGGACGCCGCGGAATCGCTCGCGATGCTCCTGGCACACGGCGGGCATGACACCGAAACCGCTCACGACGGCCGCGAGGCGGTCGAGAAAGCCGCGACCTACGACCCCGACATCATCCTGCTCGACATCGGCCTGCCGGGGATGAACGGTTACGACGCCTGCCGGGAGATTCGCCGGCGCGGCTCCGGTCACGAGGCGCCTTTGATGGTCGCGGTCACGGGCTGGGGCCAGGAGGCGGATCGGGAGAAGGCCAAGGAAGCGGGCTTCGACGCACACTTGGTGAAGCCGGTGCTCCACGACAACCTGATGAGCCTCCTCGCCTCGCTGTCGGGCCCGCAGCGCGCCAAGGAGGCCTGAGACTCTTCGGCGGTTCAATCCTTCCTGCCGGCGGCGCTTCAGAAGACCCTGGCGAGCCCGGCTGCTCCCCGCGAGTAGATCGGCTCAGCGGGCCGAATCGGATCGGAAGAAGGCCGCCAGGCGTCGGTTTTCTTCCAGCCGCAGCATTCCCAGGAGTTGGTGGCGACGGCCGCCACGAGATCCTCTTCCAGGAAATCGACGACGCAGGCGTTGGATCCCTTGACCGATCCGCATTCATAGGCGACGAGCCTGCCTTGCGGATCGCGGCGCAGGCGCCACAGCATCCCCTGCATCCAGCTCATCTTCTTCGGTGCGGAACGCTCCCGGAATTCCTGCAGCCGGCGCAGCTGTGCGGAGAGCATCGGTTGTCTCGTCTCGGGGCGCATCAGGACGCCATGATTCAGGGCGGCCCCCAGCCGGACGAGATCTTCGGCCGACGCACGATCAGCACGCTGCCGGAGAAAACGACTTCGCCGCGCCGGGCGACGGCGCCGGAAACGGCGGGCGTCCGGGTGGAGCTCCGCAGCTGGTACAGGAACTGCCGGGCGTTTCGTTCAGCCGGGAGGCTTCGACGGATGCGACGAAACGCATAGCTTCGGCCGGATCGGCCGCGCCCGCGGGCGCGGGCCGGAGTATCATGATCGTGGCTACGGCAAGAGCGCGGACGGCGTTTCTCATGGATTCCAATCTTCCTGAAACCCGATGGACCGGAGCATTGTAATCAAATGAAGATACCGACAATAACCGAGGCTCCCGCGTTCCGTCGCCGAGCGCTTCATGGAAGCGGCGCTCATGGAGCCGAGCGGAGAGGCCGCAGGCGGAGGAGCCTGGCCTTCCTGGCCCTGGCGTTGCTCGCCGCCCTGCCGAGCGCCCAGAAGCTCCACCCGGCCTTCCGGCTCGGGGCGCGCTTGAGCGACCTTCAACCGCTGCTCGCCAAGGATTGCGAGAGCCTCGAACAGCATCATTACACCGGCGGCATGGCGGCTCCGTTCCGCGATCAGGTGCAGGTCGATTGTCATGGCCTGAACGTCCTGGGTGCGCGCCGGAAAGTCGAATTCCTGTTCAACGACGGGCCGTTGGGGCACTTGTGGGTTCTGATCGAGGCGGACGAGCGCCCCAAGATCCGGGAGAAGCTGGAGCGCGTTTTCGGGCCCGTCGTGCACGACACGGAGGATTACAAGGTCTTCGCCGAAGGCCGGGTCGCCCTGCGCAGCGATCCGGCCGAGATCCTCATCGGCAACGAGGCGATGATTGAAAGGCTGACCGGCTATCGAAAGGCCACGAGGCGGTGAAGCCGCGTCTTTTCGATGCCTGCTCGCCGCCGCGTGACGTAGAATTCTCGAGTCAAGCTTCCGCATCCGGACACGATTCGCGCACGCCATCCGGCTGGCTCGGCCGGCAGCGGCGCGGATGCCTCGAAGGAGACGGAGTCCGTACCGAAGGGGCTCACCCTGCGCTTGTTGGGCGCCATGGCCATCTTGATCGCGTATCCCTGTCTGGCCGCCGTAATCGGCGTGGTGTTGATGGGGCTCGGGTGGTGGAAGGGGGCTGCTGGCCGTCTCGCTGGCGGCGGTCGTGAGCCCGGCGCGGGAAGGGACGCGCGCCGGCTTGATTCAAGGCAGGTTTGGACCCCGCGGCCATGAACCGGCCGCGGGTCAACCCGCCAAGATAACGGGATTTCGGAGACGCGGCACGCGTCGAGCATCGTCCGTCATCGAGCCTCGGCGCGCCGCGCCGGGAGCGCGGACGCTGGGAGCTCTCATGAAAGCTGCGATGAACGGTCTTGCGCCGCTGTTGGCCGTCGCGCTCACTTTGACGGCCGCCGCCCAACCGGTGGACACGAAGCAGAGCGCGCCGCCGCCCGCCGCGGCGAAGAGCGCAGGAGATCCGGATCCGCCGGCCGAGATGAAATCGCTCACCAATGCCTTCTCGGGCGAGTGGGCCATTACCGAGACCCACCCGGCGGTCGAGGGCGGCTCGCAAGGTGCCGCCACCGGGAAAGAGGTGTGGCACGCTCTCGCCGGCGGCGTTCCGCTCATCGAGGAATACGAATTGAATGCCGCCGGCGGCACGCTCCGCGACACCGCGGCGATCTGGTGGGATGGCAAGGCGCAGGCGCTCAAGGGTCTTTTCTGCGGGACGTTCAACGACAACGGCTGCTCGAGCATTTCGGTGAAATGGCGCGACGGCGTCGCGGTCATGGAGGGCGACGTCGAGGAAAAGGGGAATGCCTACCATTGGTTCGAGCAGTTCTCCTTCTCCTCTCCCGACGTCTTCACTCAAACGCTGTACATCGGCGAGAAGGGCAAGCCCCCCGAGCTGGTCGCCACGATCGAGGCGCGAAGAATCAAGCGCAGCAAGAGCGGCGGATAGGGGGGCGCCGGACTCGATCCGGATCCGGATCTCACGGGTCGCGGCTGCCGGGCCCTCGAGAGGATGCGAGAAACGCTGGAGAAGCGCATGAAGGTCGCGTTCGGGCTGAAGGCCCATTCGGGCTGGGCCGCTCTCGTCGTCCTCGGAAGGCGCGACGGCGCGATCGAGGTGAGCGACCGGCGCCGCATCGATCTCGTCGAGGAGGAGTGGGCAAAGCAGCCGTATCACGCCGCCGAGGGCTTGAAGCCCGGCGCCGCGCGCGAGATGGTCGGGCGCGGCATCACGGCGGCGAACCGGATGGCGCTGCGCGAGCTGCGCGCGGCGGTGCGGCGCGAGCGAGAGCGCGACAACCGGGTGGAGGCGTGCGGCGTTCTGGTCGGAAACCCTATGCCCGCCTGGAGTGTCGAGGAGATCCTCGCCGTGCACTTTCGCATGCACAAGGCGGAAGGAGTCCTCTTCCGGGACGCGCTGGTGAAAGCGGCGCAGTCCTGTGGCCTGCCGCTCGTGGCGATCGACGAGAAATCGCTGAAGAAGCAGGCCGAGGCGGCTCTCGGACCGGCGGGCAAGGCTCTGATCGGGAGGATCGAGTCACTCGGCCGATCGGTCGGCCCGCCGTGGGGGAAGGACCAGAAGGACGCGGCGCTTTCGGCGCTCATCGCTTTGCAAGGTCGCTCATGACGGTCGCCATGGAGATCGGAAGACGGGCCTGCACGAGGCAGGCGGCAAGGAGATGCCGATGGACGGCGGCGATTACCCTGGCATTCCTGCAGGCCGGCGGCCTCGCGGCGCGCGCGACCGAGCGGGAGAAACCGCGCTATTGCGACGGCGAACGGACAACGGAGCTGCGGAAGGCCGCGGCGTCACCCACGGCGGTCTTCCTGCAGCTCGAGAGCCGCTCGCCGGATCGGAACGCGGCCGGGCGGAGGGTGATGCGCATTCCGCTGGATGATTTCCGAGGGCCGCCGGGCCGGCCCGCCAACCGGGAAGTCACCTCCCTGGAATCCGAATCGGCCGTCGCCTCTTCCGACACCAGGGTCCGAGAGGTCTCCGGCTGGCTCCTGCCGCCCGGGAGCCCCATTCCTCCGGATGCCGATCCGCTGCCGGTCGTCAAGATGGATGATTCGGCTCGACTTTCCCAAAGGGCCGCCGCCTCGAAGAGCATCCGGATTCTTTCCCTGGGCCGGGTCCTCGAGCATGGCGGCGACGCGGATTCCGGGACGATCTCCCCTAAATCGCTGGTCCTGGCCGATCCCGTGATCGCCATCACGCGGCGACGCGGGGACGGCTCGACGGCGGTTCTCATCCTCGCGGACGTCCACCAGGGATGCGAGCACGAGAGGGGATGGTACGCGCTGACGCCGCTGGCGGTCTCCGGAGAGGCCGCGCTTGCCGCTCCGCTGGCCGGTCATCTCCTCTTGTCCGGGTTATGGCTGGAATGAACGACGCCTCGGAGTCGCGATGAGCCCGAGCCCCGCCGGCTATTCCGGCACGCCGCTCGCGAAGAAGCTCGGAATCAAGGAGGGCACGCGCCTCTGCGTCGAGAGCCCGCCCAAAGATTACGAGAAGCTCCTCGCACCCATCCCCGCCGGAGCGACGTTCCAATCCCGGGTCGGACCCACGACCGACATCGTGCATCTGTTCGCGACCTCGAAACCCCGGCTGGCCGGCTCCCTGAAACGCTCCCGGTCCCGCCTGCGGGCCGGCGCGGCCATCTGGGTCTCCTGGCCCAAGAAAGCCTCGAAAGTGCCGACCGACATCACCGAGGACACGATTCGGGAGCTGGCGTTTCCTCTCGGCCTGGTCGACATCAAGGTGTGCGCCGTCGACGAGGTCTGGTCGGGGCTGAAGCTGGTGATCCGCAAGGAGAATCGCTAGGGATGGAGCTTCCCCGCACACTCCTGAAGGCCTCGGGCATCCTCGCGGCGGCGGCGCTCGCCTATCTGATCCTCCTCGCCTTTCCCGAGCCGCTGTTCGCCTGCTCCGTCACCTATTCGAGCCTCACCTTCTACTCCCATTCGCCCCTGCCCGAGAAGACCTCCGCCCTCGCGGCGGCCGTGGCCGAGAGGCTCGCCACGTCCGAGATCTTCGATCCCTCAATCAACCAGCGGGTCTTCGTCGTGGATTGGCCGGCGCTGTGGAATCTGCTCAACGGCCCCTACCGGCGGGCCATAGCGCGCAACGTGGAGCTGCGGAACTCGATTCTCGTCCCGAGCCTCGACGTGGAGTCGGGCGTGATCCGTCATTTCGACGGGCGCGAAAGCGAGGCAGTCGGAATCCTCGTCCACGAGGCGGTCCACACTCTCGTGCAACGTCGCATCGGGGTGCTGCGCGTCTGGCGCCTCGCCTGGTGGCAGAGGGAAGGGTACCCGGAGTACGTCGCCGGAGGAGGGCATGGGCGGCCGGGGGCGCCGGAGCGCTACCGGCAGGCCGCGCGGATCTGGAAACATCTGCTGGAAGATCGGAAGCTGTCGTTCGATCAGGTCATCCGCCTCCCCGCGACGCCCACGCCGGCTCCCGAGAGCTGACCCGCCACCCCGCGACATTTTGTAGAAAACGCTTTCCAGCTTCGCTCTCCATCCCGGTATTCTCGTCCTGGGTCATCCACTTTGCTTTTTTTCGCCTGATGCCCGTGAGACTCGGGCCGTCTCTCTTGTCCGATACCGGTCTGCATCTTGCATAGGTAAGCAAGGCGCTGTGGTTAATGCGCGTTTGCCATGAGGAGGCGCTCATGCGAGCGAAAGAGAGTCTCGAGCGTCAATCGGTCTGGACGGCCACGGTGAAGATGCCGCCCTATCCGCCGCTGAGGCAGAATCTCCGGGCGGACGTCTGCATCGTCGGGGCCGGGATCGCCGGCCTAATGACCGCCTACCTGCTGACGCGCGCCGGAAAGTCGGTGATCGTGCTCGACGACGGAGAGCTTTCGAGCGGCGTGACCCCGATGACGACGGCCCATCTCTCGAACGCGATCGACCGAGGCTACCGCCGCGTCGAGCGAATCCATGGGGAAGACAAGGCCCGGTTCGTCGCGGGCAGCCACACCGCCGCGATCAACCGCATCGAGGCGATTGCCCGAATCGAGGGGATCGACTGCGATTTCGAAAAGCTGGACGGCTACTTGTTCCTCGGTCCCGACGACCAGGAGGAGACCCTCGATCGAGAGCTGCAGGCGGCGCGCCGCGCCGGCCTCAGCGACGTGGAGAAGATCCAGCGCGCGCCGTGGGCGCCGTTCGACTCGGGACCCTGCCTGCGGTTTCCGAACCAGGGCCAATTCCATCCATTGAAGTATCTGAGCGGGCTCGCCGAAGTCATCGAGCGCGAGGGGGGTCGCCTGTTCACGGGCACGCACGCCGACCAGATCGAGGGCGGCTCGCCCGCCCGGATCAAGGCGGCAGGATGCGCCGTCACCGCCGACGCCGTCGTGGTCGCGACGAACACCCCGGTCAACGATCTCGTGGCGATTCACACCAAGCAGGCCCCCTACATGACCTACGTCATCGGCGCCGAAGTGCCGCGCGGCGCCGTCGCGCCGGGCCTCTACTGGGACACCGGGGATCCCTATCACTACGTCCGGCTCCAGAGGATGACGAACGGGCAGCCCGGCGGCGGCGCAGAAGAGCGCCATATCCTCATCGTCGGCGGCGAGGATCACAAAACGGGGCAGGCCGACGACACGGCGGAACGGCACGGCCGGCTGGAGGCCTGGGCCCGCGAGCGCTTCCCGAGGATGGGGCCGGTCGAGTACCGGTGGGGAGGCCAGGTGATGGAAACGATCGACGGCTTGGCGTTCATCGGGCGCAACCCGCTCGACAAGGACAACGTCTACATCGTGACGGGGGATTGCGGGATGGGCATGACCCACGGGACGATCGGCGGAATTCTCCTCACCGATCTGATCCTGAAGCGGGAGAGTCCCTGGACGAAGCTTTACGACCCCTCCCGGGTGACGCTCCTTGGCGCCGGAGAGTTCGCCAAGGAGAACCTCAACGTGGCGGCGCAATACGCCGACTACCTCACCGGCGGCGACGTGGAAGCTGTCCAAGAGATTCCGCCGGGAAGCGGGGCGGTGCTCCGCCGGGGGCTGTCCAAAGTGGCCGTCTACCGGGACGACAAGGGGAACCTGACCGAGCTCTCGGCCGTCTGCCCGCATCTCGGCTGCATCGTCGATTGGAACGACGCCGAGAAGACCTGGGACTGCCCCTGCCACGGCTCGCGCTTCGATCGATGGGGCAAGGTGATCAACGGGCCGGCGAACAACGACCTTTCACGGGCCCCGTCGGATTGATCCCGGGCGGCGGCGCCGCGCCTGAAGGTGGCACGTCGTGAGATACTGGGCGGGATGTCCATGGCCGAAGCAGACGACCAAGGCCCCGGCGACCGCCTTTTTACCGGCCGATGGGGCGTCCACCTTCGAGGCCACCTCCTCCTTTTCGAACGCAGGCCCGGACCCGCCATCCCGAAGCCGACCGGCAACCGTCTTCTACTCCTCGCCGGGGCTCTCGAGCTGTTCCGGATCACCGCGGGCCGGCCGCCTTTACCGGTGCCTCTGTCGATCTTCGTCGCCGCGCTCCTCGGCCTGGCGCTGCTCTCGGTCCGCTTCCTCGCCTCCCTGAAGTTGTCGTCCATCGGATTGCGCCCCTGGCGCGACTGGAGCCCGATCGAAAAGTCGTATTTCGTCCAGCTCTTGATCCTCGCCAACGTCGTTTTTTCAGCGGTTCTGTGGACCCGCCTGCGGGCGCTGCTGGCCTCCTCTTCCTTGCCGGAGATCGTCGCGACGGTCTTAGTCCCCTATCTCCTTTTCGGCTTCTATCAGGAGGTGGTGTATCGAGGGATGATTCAGGCCGAGCTGGTCCGCCGGTGGGGCGCTCTCGCCGGGATTCTCGTCGCCAATCTCCTCTATGCCTTCGGTCCCCTCCACGCCGGCTACTTCTATTCGCGTCCGTCCCTGGCGATCCCGATGCTCGCCTCGATCTTCGCCATCGGTCTCTTCTTCGGCGCGCTGTTCCACCGGTCGGGCAACCTCTGGATCGTGGCGGTCATCCACGGCATCGGCAATGCCTACATGGTAGGGAGCCTGGGAAGGATCGCGTGAGGCGCGGCGCCCGGATCGGCCTCGGGCGGGACCGGGCATCCAGTATGGGCTGGAACGTCGCCAAGTATTGACCCTCGCGGCGAATCTCGTTAGCCTATAGTTCTTGGACATTTGCGTCGACCCTTAGGCCCCGGACCGGCGGCGTCCGGCCTCAAGGTTCGCTCGCGGCCGGATCAGGCGGTCTCAACGTCCCCTATGAGGATTCAACGATGACCCGCGCCGGAAAACGCACCCCCGATTCCGAAAGACAAGTCGCGACCGGCGTCGAAGGACTGGACGACATCCTGGAGGGGGGCCTCACTGCCGATCGGCTGTACCTTCTGGAAGGCCTTCCCGGCTCGGGCAAGACGACGCTGGCGCTGCAGTTCCTCCTGGAAGGGATCCGCCAGGGAGAGCGGGTCCTCTACCTGACCCTTTCGGAGACTGTCACAGAGATCAGGCAGGTGGCGGAGTCCCATGGCTGGTCCCTGGAGGGGATTGCGGTTCGCGAGCTGGTCACTTCGGAGCAGCCGGTCAAGCCCGAAAAACAGTACACGATGTTCCATCCGGCGGAAGTGGAGCTGAGCGCGACCACCAAGGTCATCTTCTCCAGCGTCGAGGAGATCAAGCCCGCCCGGGTCGTCCTCGATTCGCTTTCCGAGCTGCGGCTCCTGGCGGGGACGCCGCTGCGGTACCGCCGCGAGATTCTGGCTCTCAAGCACTTCTTCGCGGGCCGGGGTTGCACCATGCTGATACTGGACGACGTCTCCTTCAAGGACCACGACCTACAGGTCCAGAGCATCGCCCACGCGGTCGTGCAGCTGGAGCAAATGAGCCCCGAATACGGCGCGGAGCGCCGCCGCCTTCGCGTGCTCAAGTTCCGGGGCAGGCATTTCCGCGGCGGGTTTCACGACTTCGTGATCCGGCGAGGAGGGTTGGACGTCTTTCCGCGTCTGGTCGCGTCGGAGCATCGCACTGTCACCGTGCTGAGCCGCCTCCCCAGCGGCGTCGAGGCGCTCGACAAGCTCCTGGGCGGCGGGCTGGAGCGCGGAACCAGCACCCTGATCACGGGAGGCGCCGGGACGGGCAAATCCTCGTTGGCGGCGCAATTCCTGGTCTCGGCAGCCGCACGAGGCCAGCGGTCGGCCTTTTTCATCTTCGACGAATCGACCAACACGCTCGTCACCCGGTGCACCGCCATGGGGATGGACCTCCAGAAGCACATCGACAAGGGCCTCGTCAGGGTCCAGCAAGTCGATCCCGCCGAGTTGTCGCCGGGGGAGTTCGCTCATACGATTCGGCGCGTGGTGACGCTCGACGACGTTTCCATCGTCGTCGTCGACAGCCTCAACGGCTACCTGAACGCGATGCCGGAGGAGCGCTTCCTGGTCATCCAGCTGCACGAGCTCCTGATCTACCTCGGACAGAAGGGGGTCGCCACCCTGCTGATCGGCGCGCACGCGGGCCTGATCGGCGGCCCGATGGTTTCTCCGATCGACGCGAGCTACCTGGCGGACGCCGTCCTGCTGCTGCGATACTTCGAGCTTCGGGGAGAGGTGCACCAGGCGATCTCGGTGATCAAGAAGCGCGGCGGCGCCCACGAGCGGACGATTCGCGAGCTCACGTTGGGCAGCTTGGGGATCCACGTCGGGGAGCCGCTGCGGAATTTCCGGGGGATCCTCACCGGCGTCCCGCAATGGGACATGGAAACCCCGGACCAGGAAAAACCTCGCCATGGAGACTGACCGGGCCGATCTCGAAAGGCGGATTTTGATCCTGGCTCCGACCGGCAAGGACGCCGAGCTTTGTGCCTCCATCCTGGCGGAAGCCGGCATCGCCTGCGTCACGTGCAACGACGCCCTGGACCTGGCTTTTGAGATCGATCGGGGCGTGGGCGCCGTGATCCTCGCCGAAGAGGCGATCGGCGACGGGCGCGAGGAGACGCTGCTCGACGCCGTCGAGCGCCAGCCTCCCTGGTCGGATCCGCCCTTCATGCTCCTGACGCTGGCGGGGTCCGAGTCGCCGGTCGGCGAGCTGGCGCTCGCGACGCTCGGGAACGTGACGCTCATGGAGCGGCCGCTCCGGATCGCCTCGCTCGTCAGCACGGTGCGCTCGGCGCTGCGGGCGCGTGACCGCCAGTACCAGATCCGGGAGCACCTTGTCGAGCGCGACCGGGTCGCGGAGACGTTGCGGGAAGCCGACCGGCGCAAGGACGAGTTCCTGGCGCTTCTGGCCCACGAGCTGCGCAATCCGCTGGCCCCGATCCGCAACTCTCTCCACGTCCTGCGGATATCCCCGCCCAGCGAAGGGCTGTTCGAGCGCGTCAGCGAGATGATGGAGCGCCAGGTCAACCACATGGTGCGATTGGTGGACGATTTGCTCGAGGTGTCCCGGATCACGCGCGGGAAGATCGAGCTGCGCCGGGAGAGCATCGACCTGGCCACCTTGATGCGCTATTCCATCGAGACGAGCCGGCCTCTCATCGAAGCCGCCGGTCACGAGCTGATCCTGGACCTCCCACCGGAGCCGATCCTCCTCGAAGGGGACCCGACGCGCCTTTCGCAGATTCTCGCAAATCTGTTGAACAACGCGGCGAAGTACATGGACCGGGGGGGCAGGATTTGGGTGGGGGCGTCCGTCAAGGGGGGGCAGGTCGTCATCTCGGTACGCGACGCGGGAATCGGCATCCCCGCCGAGGCCCTGCCCCGCATCTTCGAGATGTTCATGCAAGGGGAATCGCATCCCGGCCGGACCCGTGGCGGCTTGGGGATCGGGCTGACGCTGGTCAAGAGGCTCGTCGAGATGCACGACGGCAGCGTCGAGGCGCGCAGCGAGGGAGCGGGAAAAGGCAGCGAGTTCCTGGTCCGCCTGCCGCTCGCCGCCAACCAGCAGCCGCGAACCGGCTCCGGCGACCCCGCGGGCGCGGCGAGCCATCTGCCGTCGACCCGAGTCCTGATCGTCGACGACAACCGCGACTCCGCCGACAGTCTCGGCCTGCTCCTCAAGCTGCGCGGCGTCGACGTCCGGGTCGTCCACGGGGGCGCCGAGGCGCTGGAGTCGATCGAGGCCTACCAACCCGCCATCGTGCTCCTGGACATCGGAATGCCCGGGATGGACGGCTATGAAGTCGCCCGGAAGATTCGGCAGCATCCCGCCGGGCGGTCCATGAAGCTCATCGCCCTCACCGGCTGGGGCCAGGAGCAGGACCGCCGGCGCACCCGGGAAGCCGGGTTCGACCACCATCTCGTCAAGCCGGCCGACGCCGCCGTCCTGGAAGCTCTGTTCAATTCTTTCGAAGTCCCCGCCAGAGCCCGCCGCCTCGAACCCTGACCCCAGTTTGACCCGCGTGGCGATTTAGACCGAAAATCCCGCCGCCTTCGACGAGCCGAGGGAAGCGCGGAGGCCTTTCCATCGAAGCGCCCGGAGCCGACCCTCGGAAAGCGCCGGGTCGCGCGCGCGGAGCCGATCATGACGATCGCGGAAGCCCAACAAGAGATTCGCGCCGCCTATCTGGGCGGCTTCGCCGGCCAGCTCGTCTCCGGCCTTCTCTGGCTGGGCTCGGCGGCGCTGGCGAGCTGGGGGCCGGCGCGCTGGGCGATCCTGCTCCTCGTCGCCGGGGGGTTCTTCATCTTCCCCGCCACCCTCCTGACCCTGCGGCTGATCGGTCACCGGGTCCGCGCCTCGCGCGCCAATCCTCTCAACGCCCTGGCGATGCAGGTCGCCTTCGTCCTGCCCCTGTCGCTTCCCCTGGTGTTCGCGGCCGCGCTACACAAGCTCAATTGGTTCTATCCGGCATTCATGATCGTCCTCGGAGCGCATTACCTCCCCTTCACCTTTCTCTATGGCATGCGGATGTTCATCGCCTTGTGCGGGGCGCTCGTGGGCGCAGGAGTGCTCGTCGGTCTCTATGGATCGGACGCTTTCAGCCCGGGCGCCTGGATCACCGGAGGGATCCTGCTCCTGTTCGCGGCGATCGGCAGGATTCAGGTCGGAAAGGAGCTTGCTTCCGGACCGACATCGGGAGAATCGTGAGGGATGTTTCATGCGCGGACCTCAGGAAGCGAAGCGGGCCGGCCGCGCGCGGCGGGCCGCTGACGCGACCGTGATCCTTCGAGCGAGTCGGATCCTGCCTCAACAGTCCGGAGCCCAGGAGGCCGCGCGCGCCGGAGAAGCGGGGCATCGGAGGAAACCGGCGTGACATGGACCTCGTGGATCCTGTTCACCACGACCGAGACCTTTCTCTGCCTGACGCCCGGCCCCGCCGTCCTGTTCGTCATCTCGCACGGGCTGTCGCGCGGCGGACGAAGCTCCCTGTGGGCGAACGCGGGGATCCTTTCCGGCAATGCCTGTTATTTTCTCCTCTCGGCCTTCGGACTCGGCGCCGTGCTGCTGGCCTCGCACGCCGTATTCACCGGAATCAAGTATGCGGGGGCTGCTTACCTGGTCTATCTGGGGATGAGGACGTTCCGCGGCGCCGGACTGGCCGTCGCGCCCGTTACGGTCGAGCGGCCCGCGCAGCCAGGCTGGCGGACCCTGACGCGCGGCTTCGCGATTCAGGCCGCCAACCCCAAGGCGCTGATTTTCTTCGCGGCCCTGCTCCCGCAGTTCATCAACCCGAAGGCGCCGGTGGCGGTCCAGGTGGCCATCCTGGGTATCACCTCGGTGGTCATCGAATTCGCCGTCCTGGCGGGCTACGGCTTCCTCGCCGGCCGCGCCGCCCGAGCCGCGCGGCGATCCCGCTTCATCATCGCGACGAACCGCGCCAGCGGCGCGATGTTAGTCATCGCCGGCGGCAGCCTGGCCCTGACGGCAAACCGCTGACGGCGCTTCCCAGCGTGCGATTCGCGTTCCTCGGTCGAGAGGCGCGGGTCACCACGCGAAGTGCCGCAATCACTCCATCTACATCTCTAAGCGCGTCGCCGGCCGGAACAAAGCTCTTCGCGACCGGCGCCGCGCCGTAACGGGCCGGACCAGGTCCGGCTCCCCGGCGCGCGCCGGAACTTGAGCTACACTAAGCCGCTTTGCCGTCTCCGAATGAACTCAAACACGGAGGTTGGTCATGGAGCGTTGGCTCGGTAGGTACTCGGAAGTGCTCTACGCGGTCACGCGCGCGGTGCTCGGGTTCCTCTTCGCCTGCCACGGGGCCCAGAAGCTGCTGGGGAAGTTCGGCGGGCAGGGCTGGCCTTCCGAGCCGATGATGCTTATCGCCGGGATCATCGAGCTGGGCGGCGGAATCCTCGTCGCCATCGGCCTGTGGGCCGGATTCGCCGCCTTCCTCGCGAGCGGCCTGATGGCGTTCGCCTACTTCATGGCGCACGCCAAGGGCGGATTCTGGCCCATCCTGAACCGCGGCGAGCTGGCGGTCGTCTACTGCTTCATCTTTCTGTATATTGCCTCGAAGGGCTCGGGACGCTACAGCGTCGAGGGCCTGATGCGCGGCCGGCGTCTCTGACGCCGCCCCTTCGGGCTCCGATCTCTTCACTTCAACTTTTCGCCCAAAGGAGCTTCCATGGCCAGTCGAAACCAGCTTTCCCCGGTCCGGAAGAGCGCTCCCTCCAAAGAGCGCGAGGCGCTGATCAACGATCTGAACGAAGATCTGGCGAGAGAGTACCAGGCCATCATCGCCTACGTCGTGTATTCCCAGGTCCTCAAAGGCGCCGCCTACATGTCGATCGCCGAGGAGCTGGAGACTCATGCGAAGGAAGAGCTGGAGCATGCGCTCCGCATCTCGAAGCAGATCGACTATCTGGGCGGCGTGCCCACGGTCGTGCCGAAAGCGGTGAAAGTGTCGGACGACCCGAAGACGCTGCTCCAGTTCGACCTGGAGAACGAGACCGAGACGATTGGGCAGTACCGCCGGCGGGTGCGCCAGTGCGAGGCACTCGGCGAGTTCGCCATGGCGGAGCACATCCGCGAGATCCTGCAGCAGGAGCAGGAGCACCAGATCGATCTGGCGACCGCGCTGGGCGTGAACGTGCCCCACAGCGGGGACTAGGGTCGGGAGGTTCGCAAGCAAAGCGCAACGCGGCCAGCCGGGAGCCGCGACAGGGGGGGCCGGGATGGAGTACACGGAACCGGAGAAGTCCGAGTTCAAGGAGGAATTCAAGAGGCGGCGGAGCCGGCAGATCTTCATCGCCGTGCCGCTGATCGCGATGATTCTCCTGTTCGCCGTTCTCCGCGGGCGGAAGGTGGAAATCCCCGGAGTGCCGATTTCCGTCCTCGGCCCCCTGTTCCTGGCTCTGGTCGTCGCGGCCCTCGTCTATTCCTTGTACAACTGGCGATGTCCCGCCTGCAACCGGTATCTCGGCCGCGACCTCAGCCCGCGCTTCTGCAACAAATGCGGCGTCAACCTGCGGTGACTCGACCGCGTACCCTCATCCCAGCCCCTGGCGCTCCCAGGCCTCCTGGATGGCGCGCTCCCGGCGCCGCTTGGCGATCCGTCCCAGCAAGACCAAGAGAGTGATTCCGGCCCAGAGCACGCCGGTGCTCGTGACTGCCGGGACCCAGCGATAGGCGAAGTTCACCTGGTCGCGCCATCCCGCTTCCATCTCCCCCAGGCTCCTCCCCGCTCCCTTGCGGAAGGCTTCGGCGAATCCCGCCCCGGCCGCCGACTCCGCCAGGATCCGGCGGACCGCGCCGGGACGCTCGCGCTCGACGTAGGCGATGAAGCTGAACGACTGAGCATAGGCGGCCCGGGCCCCCGACTCCCCCGGCGGGAAATCGCCGGAGAGCTCGTCCAGGCGCGGCGACGGCCCGACGAGAAGTGTGGTGCTGAGAGCGAACACGTCGCGCAGGCTCCAGCGCCGCGACTCCATGACCGCCACCCCTTCGTTGAACCAGCGCGGCAAGGGGCCCGACCGAGGCGGAAGCGAGTTCATCAGGACGTGCGTCAGCTCATGGCCGAACAGGGAGAGCAGATCTTCGAACGGATAGGTCGCGACCAGATCGCCGCGCAGGTTGACTTCGGACGAACCTCCCGGAACGAAGCCCACGGCCCATCCCGGCGGCCCCTGATCTTCTCCCCGCGCGGAGCGCGCCGGCGGGAGAATCCGGACGAGGATGCTCTCGGGGGCCCGGAGTCCGAGGTCGCGCTCGAGATCGGATAGGATTTCCGGGGCCTGTTCGGAGAGGATTCGCGCTTCGGTGCCGTTCCCCTTCTGGTAGAGGATCCGGAACGGCGGGCGGCTCATGGCGAGCCACTCGCCGGCCGGAACGGGCGCGCCCGACAGCGCCACCGTCAGGATCATCGCCGAAAGGATCGCGAGAATCTTTCGCTGCCTCCTGGGCATCGCTCTGAGAATCCTCCGCCGCATTCCGGTCACCGCTTCCTCTGGGAGAGACCGACCACGCTAGAATAGCGAAACCTGCTCCGGCAGGCTTGGGGACCTTCCGATGAGAACCGGCTCGCGCCTCCGATCCTTCCTGGGGATCTTTCTGGCCGCGGCGGCGGCGTTCGCCGTCGCGCTGATACCGGCCTGGATCATCCAGCCCTTCGCGCCGCAGACGGCCCGCGGGCTGGAGATCGCCTTCCTGGTGAAGAAGTGGGGCAAGCTCGCCGCGCCGCTTCTGGCGCTGGCGGCTCTGCTCATCGCCATCCGCCTATGGAGAGCCTCTCCCGGATGGTGGCGCAGGCCGATCCTCGTGATCCTGGTGGCGCTCGCGTTCGTCTCGGCCTGGTTCGCGTGGCAGAACCACTTCGAGTGGCTCTTCCACTCCCTTCCCCAAGCCGGCTTCGCCCGCGCCCAGGAGGCCGGTTTCGTGGAGCCGGGCGACATGGTCCTCTCCGTGGCAATCGGCCAGGACGCCGCGGCCTATCCGGTGCGCCAGCTGGCCTACCACCACCTGGTCGCCGACGCCGTCGGCGGCGTCCCTCTCGTCGCCACCTATTGAACGCTCTGCCACACCGGTCTGGTGTGGGAGACGACGGTGGATGGTCGGGCGCTTCATTTCCACCTCTCCGGCATCAACAACCAGAACTTCATCATGCGGGACGAGGAGACCGGCTCCTGGTGGCAGCAGGTCTCGGGAAAGGCGATCGCCGGACCGCTGAGAGGGCGGCGGCTCAAGCCGGTCCCTTTCGACGAGTCGAGCTTCGCGACCTGGAAGCGGGAGCACCCCGGCGGGAGGGTGCTCCGCAAGGAGACGGCCTTCGCCCGGCAGTACGCGCCGGCCGATTGGGAAAAGGAGATCGCGGCGCTTCCCGTGGTGACTCGCGCCAAGCCCGGCGAGCCCCTGCCGCCGCGCGCCTTGATCTTCGGCCTATCCGCCGGCGGCGAATCCCGCGCCTACCCGCGCGAGCGGCTCGCTCCGGAAGGGCCGATCAACGATCGACTCGGAGGGGTCCCGGTGCTGGTCGTGTTGGGCGAGGATGGCAAGACGGTGCGGGCCTTCGAGCGGCGCATCGGCGGCCGGACCCTGGAGCTGTTCCTCAGGCCCGCGCCGGAGCCCTGGGGGTTGGTCGACGCGCAGACCGCCAGCACCTGGGATTTCACCGGCCGCGCGGTCGCGGGCCCGCTGGCGGGCGAACGGCTACCACCCGTTCGGGCCCTGCCCGACTACTGGTTCGACTGGAAGACCTACCACCCGGACACCAGCGTCTACTCCGCCGGACTCCCCGCCGCTCCACGCTAGGCCGTTTCGCCATCGGTCGTGTTTTCTCCGCAGCGGTAGGTGGTTACTCCTCCTGCGACGCGAGTTTTGAAGAGTCGAAATCGTGTCCTTTCTTCCAAACCCCCCAGGCGATACGAGCGAGCTTGTTGGCGAGGGCCACGGCGGCTTTATTGTGGCCTCGCCGGCTTTGGATACCCAGCGCCCAGGCCTGCAGGCGGCCGAAGGCGGCGGCGCATTGGGCATGCCACAGAATGGACCGAGCGCCGTGAATGAGCAGCATGCGGAGATAGGAATCGCCGCGCTTGCTGATGGCGCCAAGGCGACGGTGCAGACCGCTGGAGGATTCCCGGGGAATGAGGCCAAGATAGCTGGCGAAGTGACGACTGGTCGGAAAGCGCTGGACGACGCCGACGAAGGCGACCAGGGCGGTGGCGGTGAGCAGGCCGACCGCGGGAATGGTTCGCAGCCACGCGACCACCGGCGTCTATTCAGCGAGGGCTTCGAGATCGGCTAAAATGGTGCGGATTTTTCGGCCTTTTGACGTGGAAATGTCAGCCGAGCCATGCCCTTGGACCGCGAGCGCATCGTTTTACTCCGGCGCCGGGCAGCTCATCACGATGGAGAAGTGACATGGTCAAGCAAGCAAAGAACACGATTTGTCTTTGGTACGATGGCGACGCCGAGGACGCGGCGCGGTTTTACACCTTTCCCGATTCGTCCGTTGGCGCGGTGCACCGCGCGCCGGGAGACTTTCCGTCCGGGAAGAAGGGGGACGTGTTGACGGTTGAGTTTACCGTGATGGGAATTCCCTGCCTCGGGCTGAACGGCGGACCCGAGTTCACGCACAACGAAGCGTTCTCGTTTCAGGTCGCAACCGCTGACCAGGCCGAAACTGATCGTTACTGGAACGCGATCGTCGGCAATGGGGGCCAAGAGAGTGCATGCGGCTGGTGCAAGGACAAATGGGGATTGTCCTGGCAGATTACGCCGATCGCTCTGACCAAAGCGATAACCGATTCCGATCCCGCTGCCGCCAAGCGCGCGTTCGATGCGATGATGGAGATGAGAAAGATCGACATCGCTGCAATCGAGGCGGCGCGCCGCGGTTGAAGGCGCAATCTTCGAAGTCGCATGCCCTTCGTCCGGCTGGGGAATTCATGATGATGCCTTATCTCGCCCTCGCCGTGCTTTCTTCATTAACCGCGAAGGAACTGTTGGACCGGTCGATCGCCTACCACGATCCCCACGGGAGTTGGGAGCGAGGGGCATTCGAGGTTACTGAGCTTGCAAGCCAACCGGACGGAACGGCCCATCGCAACGTTTTTCGGTTCGACAACGCCCGGAACCGGTTCGAGTTGGAGAGCTCTGTCGACGGCCGCGTTCTCAACCTCGTGGTGGAGAATGACGACGCAGTCGCGCGCGTTGATGGGGAGGCGCATTTGTCCGCCGATGAACTCGAGCGCTATCGATTGAAGCCCGCCCAGGTCTTGTCGAGGCGTAACAGGGATCTGTACCTCTGGGGCCTACCGATGAAGCTCAGAGACCCCGGCACCCGACTGGACCCACGAGTGAAGGAGACGCATTTCGGGGGAAGAGCCGTCTACCAACTTCGCGTCACTTACGACGCAGGCGTCGGCAGCGATACGTGGTATTTCTTCCTGGATCGTGAAACGTACGCGCTTGTCGGCCATCGTTATCATCATGACGAATCAGCAGGGGACGGCGAGTACGCCGTATTGAGCGGGGAGATCGCGGGCCTGGACCTCCGGCTTCCACGAGTGAGACAATGGTATACAAACAAGGACGACAAGGCGGTCATCACACATACGATTCTGTCCATCGTCGCGCCCTGAATGCGGTGCTCCAAGGAGTGGGCCGGATGACAACCGACTGAAGCTGGCGGCGCGCGGGAGGCCCGTGGTGACTTGGACTCCGAATTCGCGCGCCGCAGCTTAACCACGTTGTGGATTCAACCGGAGGCGGCTCCGAGCAGTGCTGCTAGCCGTCGCACTCGACGTCGGGACGAAACGATGGCAAACCATGATTCTCACGTAACGATCCACATGGCTGCGAGCCTCGACGGCTTCATCGCTCGAAAGGACGGGCGCGTCGACTGGCTCGAAACCTCAGACGAATTCGTAGGGGGGGACGCCATGGACCCAGGATTCGTCGAGGCGTTCCTCAAGACGATCGACTGCTACGTCATGGGTTCGCGAACCTATGAGACCGCGCTTCGTTTTGAAGCCCAGGGGTTGGGGTGGTCGTACGGCGACAAACCCACCTTCGTCCTCACTAGTCGCGAACTACCACGGACCCGGGATACTGTCGAGTTCCATTCAGGCGATCTCGCGCAGTTCGTGAATGGGCGCCTACGGCCCGCGTTCCGTACCATCTGGTTTGTTGGAGGGGGTGTGGTCTCCGCCGAATGCCTTCGTCTCGGCCTAGCCGACGAAGTTCGCTATTCGATTCTGCCGATCTTGATTGGTGATGGGATCCCATTCTTCGATAGGCTCGACAGAGACATCGCCCTCCATCTGGCGGAGGTCAAAGCCTACAACAGCGGCATGGTGGAGCTTCGTTACGAGGTGCGAGGACATCGCGGCGAGTCACGCAACGCCACCTAACGGCATGCAGCGGACGGCGCTGCGCGCCGCCGCTGATGCTCAACGTTATGTGGGCTCAACATCCATTCGCATTCATGAAGCCTGAGTTAGGAGGAACACCATGCTCGTTGAAGCACAGGTAACCATCAACGGATCCAAGGCGGCGATCTGGGCCGCAATCACCAACATCGAGAACGCCTCGGAAACCATCACCGGAATCGAAAGAATCGAGGTTCTCGAAAAACCGGCAAACGGGCTCGTGGGACTAAAGTGGCGAGAGACCCGAACGCTATTCGGCAAGCCGGCTACCGCGGAAAAGTGGATCACTGATGCTGTTGAGAACGAGTTCTACAAAACCAGAGCAGAAGATAATGGATTTGTATTCTTATCCACCATTAGTATTTCAGAGAGCCGTGGCGGCATTACATTGACTAGTTCTCATGATTCCAAGCCTCAAGGTGTCGTTGCAAGATTAATGTCGATCCCAATGGGGATTCTGTTCAAGGGCGTGGCGAAAAAGGCCCTCCTGCAAGACCTAAACGATATTAAGTCCGCAGTTGAACAGGAATGATCGATTGCGGCCTAACACTTATGAGGCCCCCGGTCGTCAATAGGCACACGTCTCCTGGGTTGATTCTGCCTTTTCTTTTCGATGCCGCCGTTGTTTCTTCTCGGTCTCGGGCTTCGTGGGTGTTCTGGGTGTGGGCCAGGTGGTGCGGGCCTGTAACGATCACGAAAGGAGAGCCGGCGTGAGAATCGGAGTCATCGGCGCTGGAAGCATGGGACGGATACTGGCGCGCCGCCTCGCCAAGCTCGGCCATCACGTCTCGATTGCGAACTCGAGAGGACCCGAGAGCCTGACCGCGTTGGCGGCCGAGCTCGGCGCGACGCCCGCTTCCGTGGTCGACGCCGTCCAAGCCGCAGAAGTCGTCATCCTTGCGATCCCAACGAAGGCCGTCGCCGATCTTCCGCGGGGGTTGTTTGCCAACGTGCCGAGCAGCGTCGTCGTGATCGATATCGGCAACTATCATCCCGAGCTTCGCGATGGCCACATCGATGCGATAGACCGGGGCATGCTCGACAGCCAGTGGGTCGCGGAGCAGATCGGACATCCCGTGATCAAGGCGTTCAACAACATCTTCGCCAAGAGCCTTCTCGAGAAGGGCGTTTCGAGGGGAACGAGGGGGCGGCTTGCTCTCTCCGTCTACGGCGATTCGCCGGAAGCCAAGGCAGCGGTGCTCCGCCTCGTCGACGATCTTGGCTTCGAGCCTGTCGACGGTGGAGTTCTGGACGACTCCTGGCGGCAGCAGCCCGGAACGCCAGCTTACTGCCGCGATCTTGAAGCCGCTGGTCTCCGGTACGCGCTCGCCGAAGCTGACCGGAGCCGCATCGCCGGATACCGCGCCGAGCAGGAGGCTCGTATCAGGAGGTCGTTGTAGTGTTCTTCCCCGCAACCGTCGCACTGCTGATGTTCGGCGCACCGGCAACCGTTTCCCGCGATCGGATCCCATCCGTGGACGTCTCCGGTCCGCAATCACCCGGCATCCCGGCGGTCGTGTCTGACGCCACGCCGCCTCCGAACGTGGCAGCCGGGGGCGTGAAGTGGATCACCGTAACAAGTCCCCGCCTCGGCGTCATGCTCGCCGCGGTCGCAACACCGTCGAGCCGTGGCCCATTCACGACCGTAGTGATTCTGCACGGTAGCCACGGCTTCGCACGTGAATATGTACAACTGGCCAAGGACCTGGCTGACCGCGGCGTTCAAGCGATGGCGCCATGCTGGTTCTCGGGCTCGAGCGGCGGCGCGGGCTCACGGTTCGTAACGCCCATCGCTTGCCCGGAGGCACCGCCGATACCGACGGCCTCCAGCGCCCAGGCACTAGCCACCGTCGACGCCCTAATCCAAGCCGCACGCCAGCTTCCGGGCGCGCGCCCCGATCGGATCGCTCTTCTCGGGCATTCGCGCGGCGGTGGTGCGGCGCTGAACTACATTCTCAAGCACTCGGGCGTTTACGCGGCAATTCTGAACTCGACGGGCTACCCTTCTGAAGTGACGGGTGCGGCTGCTGGGGTTCAAGCCCCCATCTTGCTACTGCATGGAAGCGCCGATGACCCATCTGACGGCGGATCGGCGAGGACAACTGTCACGATGGCACGCGCCTTCCAAGAGGCAGTGCGACGGGCTGGGAAGCCCATTGACGCCCACTACTACGACGCGGCCGGACATAACGCAATCTTTACCAGCGAGACCCAGCGTCTCGATGAGCTGCTGCGAGTCGTGAGATTCCTCAAGCACCCAACAGTGCCGTCGAACGACTAGCCCGATGCCGCCCATCCCCTCGCCGCTATGCGCACTACAGAGTCTTGACGAGGAGTTATATCGTACTTACAATGCATGAGCACTCATCAAATACTTCAAGTCAATCTCGGAGGAACGCGGGATCCCGTACCAGACTCTGATTTACCTCTACCTGCGAGACTGCGCTGCGACACGTAAGCGTCTCGCCCTGAACTGGAAGTCGGTGGCGTAGCGGCGCATAACACGCCCTTGAACCGACGGTCGCGACGAGCGCGCCCGCGGATTAGCGGCAGCCGATAGACAGGCATTTCCAGGGGTCAAGGCGTGTCGATCGCCACGTTCGTAGCCACGGTCGGAGCGGGGCTCTTTGCAGGTGCCTCGACCTACGTCAGCATCGCTGAACATCCGGCCTGGCTCGAATCCGGTCCAGCACTCGCCCTCAAGGGATTAGGCCCCAGCTTTCGGCGCGCCGCCGTCCTGCAGGGTGGTTTGGCCACCGTCAGCCTTGTGTCGGCTGCAGTAGCATGGTTTCAAGATTCAGGCGTTGGCTGGCTGGTGGGCGGGCTCTTATTGGGAGCGCTCGTTCCGTTCACGTTGGTGGTCATCATGCCCACCAACCGACGCCTGCTGGATCCTCAGCTCGATCCTGGCTCGCCTGAAGCGGTCGAGCTGCTCTTGCGGTGGGGCCGTCTCCATGCGGTCCGTACGGTCGTTGGGGTGGCGGTGTTCGTGTCCTTCGTCGGTAATAGTATTGCTCATCGGTGATTAAAGTGCGCTTCGCGGCGAACACACGCGCGCCGACAACGCACGGTAACATGAGTTGTGCCATTCTAGCCGTTTTGGTGGCGTGCACGTTGGCCGCTGCACGAGAGCGGCCACCCGTGAAGTGCATCGAGGATTCCCCGGAGCGGCGTGGGGAGGAGGGCTGCACGATTCTTGCGAGCAGGCCCCTACTGGGCTCTCTGATCAAGCCCGTCTATTGGCACATCGACCGCTTCGATTCGCTGAAGGCCGCGAACCAAGCGGCCGGGCCTGACGGTGTCGCGACTGAGGCACACGGTTCGGTGTGGCTCATGACTGTCGAAGCTAAGACCGACGAGCATCACGGCGGGCGTCACGTCACCTCGATAGGCCCTCTTGCGCTGCCTGCGGCGGAGCGTTACACGATGCGAGTGCAGTCATCCCTGCTTATCCCCGGAACCACCACGCCCGTTCACACTCATTCCAGTCCGGAGGTGTTCTACGTCATCGCCGGTGAGCAATGCCTGGAGACTCCGGAGGTCGGCCAGCGTCTTGTTGCCGGCCAATCCTTCGTCCTACCGGCAGGTGTCATCCATCGTGGGCGGGTCACCGGGGCCGGCATACGGCGCGCTTTGGCGCTCATCCTGCATGATGCCGCGCAGCCCGCCAGCCACGAGCTGGACGCTTCGCTGCCGTTGGTTGCGTGTAAGTAGCGCCGCCCAAGCCAGGAGGAGGCCCTAATGAGACTCAAGATCACGAACTTCTACGTGGAGCCGTCATCATGAGGAAGACGCCGCCGGGTCCCGTGCGCGCGCCAGGCAAGGTAAAGCCAAAGGCCAAGGGCACGTCGCGCGCCAGCAAGCCACGCAAGTCGGCCTCCAAATTCAAGTCCACGCCGAGGGCTGGCGCGAAGTCCAAGAGAAGCGCGAGCGAGGCCAAGCTAATCAAGGTGCGAAAAGGCGAGAAGATCGGCGTGGTCCTCTCGGGCGGCAACCCGCTCATCACGAAAACGGCGGGTATGAGGAGCCATGAGCCAGCGACCGGGAAACCCGCTTCCCGGCTCATCGACGAGCGGATCCGCGACCTGGGGGAATGGCGCGGCGAGACCCTGGCGCGCATGCGAGCGCTGATCCTGGAAGCCGACCCCGAGATGATCGAGGAGCGCAAATGGAGGAAGCCGTCGAATGGGATGGCGGGAGTCCCCGTCTGGTCGCACCACGGGATCGTCTGCACCGGGGAGACCTACACGAAGGTCGTGAAACTCACGTTCGCCCGGGGCGCCAGCATCCCAGACCCATCGCGCCTCTTCAATTCCAGCTTGGAAGGCAACACGCGAAGGGCGATCGACATCCACGAAGGGGAGGAGGTCGACGCGGGCGCGTTCAAGACGCTCGTGAAGGCCGCGGTGGCCCAGAATGACCTGCCGGCCAAGAAACGGTAGACCTTGAGATGCAATCGCGCGGCGCACGCACGACACCTCGGCGTGGCAAGTCCAAGTCCCGGCCGAAGGCAGGCGCGAAGGCCAAGCCAGGTGCGAGGCAGGCCAAGCCGATCAAGGTGCGCGAAGGCGAGAAGGTCGCCGTCGTCCTACTCTCGGGCGGCAATCCGCAGATCGCGAAGGCGGACGGCGACGCCCCGGTGCAGGCGTACCTCGCCGGGATGCCGGGCTGGAAGCGCGACCTTGGGAAGCGCCTGGACGCGCTCGTCGTGCGGAACGTGCCCAACGTGCGCAAGGCCGTGAAGTGGAACTCGCCGTTGTACGGCATCGAGGGCCAGGGTTGGTTCCTGGGGTTCCACGTCTTCACCCACTACGTCAAGGTGACCTTCTTCCGAGGCACGTCGCTGCGACCCGCTCCACCCGGAGGCACGGGCAAGGACGCGCGCTGGATCGACATCCACGAGGACGATCTCGACGAGGCGCAGATGGCGACCTGGGTGAAGCAGGCCGCCGCGTTGCCCGGCTGGATTCCTGGCCGGCCCTCTGAAGATCTGACTTCCCGCTAGCGCCCACGAACCAGCCCGTAGACCTGCGCTCAGACTTTCATCGGTGAGCTGCTTCGCAGGGACGGAGCGGCTACGGGGAGGGATGTCCGATCGGAGGGCCGGGAGGGGCGGCGGAAGGTCGTAGACGAGGAGCGTTCCGGCGCGGATCCGCCAGGAAGAGTCGAATCTCATGATCGAGCCTCCGCCAGAGAGGAGTCCTTCCCGACGCCACTCGTCTCTTGACGTCCTCCACGCCGGCCAGGGCGGCCGCCTGAACCTCGGGCGTGGCGCCCTCATCCACCGCGAGGAGCATCAGGCGCTGGGCGATCTCCGTCTGGACGACTCCGGCCAACTCGCTGCCGGCACCCCCGTCCGGACCCGCGAACGCGGCGCTCGCCAGGGACGCGATCACCTCGCCGGGGGAAGGCGCACCCATTCTCTCGTGGACGAGCGTGGAGAGCCTCTGCAGGCGCTGGGGATCGAGAAGACCGCCGGCGACGATGCCCGCGACGGCACGCGCGGCGTCGTGAGGACTGAATAGATACCCGGCGGAGGAAGCGAACCGCTCCGCATCCCTCGCGTCCGCCTCGGAGGGCGCCAGCACCTTCCAGAGTCCCGGAGGAATCTCGATCGTTTTGGGATCCAGCGCGCGGAGGACCAGCCGAAGGGCATCGCGCTGGGCCGCGGCGGGCCAGGGCGCAATCGGTTCCTGCCCGTCGCCCCGCAGCGTGGGCGGAATCCGCGCGCCGCCGATGACGTTGAGGGCCGCGGCCAGAGCGTAGCGATGGAACAGGTACACCAGCGGGAAGCGTGAGGCGAGCTGGGAGACCGGCTCGCCGTCGGCCAGCAGGTCGGGGGAATAGCGCCGCAAAAGCGCGTCCCGGACCGGAAACACTTCCTTCAGCCAGGCGACCGGATCCGGCCCGTCGTCGTAGGCGTTCCACCGGGGGTCGTCGCTGCTCCCCCAGACGATTCCGCGGGCCAGGTGGCTCCGGACGATCGAGTCCAGGCGGCTTCGCTCTTCCTGCGGCGTGCGGCCCGCCGGGTCTTCGGAGTATCCCCATTCGATGGCGAATCGGTCGTAGCTCCCGACGCCTTGCATGTAGGCATTGGACAGGTCCGGCGATCCGTCGGGGCGAAGCTTCACGCGGGGAGCGTAGTAGTCCATCACCGAGCCGCGCCCGAACGTGCTGGCGATGAAGTTGTGCTCCAGCCCCAGCACGTGCCCCATCTCATGCGCGGTGAGCAGCGCCAGCCTGTTCAGCATGACATTCTCGGATCCCGCCCGGGGATCCAGGTTGTCCAGGGCGGAGAAGACGTCGGAGGCGGGCTCGGCGCCGGAGGGAGGAGTCCTCATCGCCTCCCAGAAATTGCCGACCGTCCGCATCCGATGGGAGTCGAGCTGGACCACGGCGTGGATTATCTCCCCGGTCCGTGGATCGATCTCCGTCATTCCCACCGACCACCCCCGACCGGCGCGGTTCGTCCACTGGATCGTCGGATACCGGATGTCCATGGGGCTCGCTCCGTCGGGAAGGTCCTCCACCCGGAGCGCGTTCGCGAACCCGGCCTGCTCGAACGCGTCGTTCCACCAGAGGGCTCCGCGCCGGAGCGCCGAGCGCATCGGCTCCGGAACGGCCCGATCCAGATAGAAGACGATGGGCTTTACGGGCTCGCCCGGCCCCGTGTCCCGACTCTTCCTCGCCAGCCGCCAGCGCTGGATGTACCTCCTCGCCGGCGGCCTGTCGAATGGCCGTGAGAAATCCAGGAACGGGACCGGCGAGAAGCCGACGCGTGGATCGGCCTCGCGCGGCTCGAATCCGGGAGGCGGCAAGGCGACGAAGGAATGATGCTCTCGCAGGCTGAGGGTGCGGCGGTCTGGCTGATTGAAGTCCGACTCGCTTTCGGAGGCGAAGGTGAGCAGCGCCTCGATTTCGGTGTTCAGAGGGAAGCTTCCCGAATCCTCCGGGACGACGACGCTCCTCGTTTCATCCAGGCGCCAGCTTCCCGAGGCAGCCTCCTGGCGCACCATCCGCCCGTTGATCGCCTGGGTGGGATGGCGAATCTGCGACAGCAGATCGGCGGCGTCCCGGAGGATCAGGGAATTGGCGTTGACCAGCACGGTCCCCCCCTCCTCAGCTTCCACCGGCAGCGAGGCGAGCACCGAGGTGGGAAAGCTCTGCTCCACCGATCGTCTCAGCGCATCGCTTCCTTCCTCCGCGCGGAATTCGGGGTTCTTCTGGATGACTAGGACGCGGGATCCCACCTGAAGGAAGCGGCACAGCGCGGAGCTCGTGGCGATGGTGCTGCGATCCGCGAACAGCCCGATGGAGCCGACGCCGCTCCCGAATCCCGTGAAGTAGAGGAACTCGCTCTCCTTTTGGCGCGGCGACAGCTCGAACAGTAGCGCTCCCTTCTTGGGATCCCAGTAGGTGGGGATGAACCCTCCGGATCGCTTCAGGCCGACCGTCCGGCCGGCAAGCGTCTCCGACTTCGGCGCGCCCCCGGCCTCCTTGGCGAAGGGGGCGACGCCCGCGAGCACCCACAGGATCACCCAGGAGAAGACGCGCTTCATGCCGGAATCCTCGTCACCCAATCGACTTGATCTGGGAGTTCGATTCAGTTAGTGGAGCCGCTCACAGGCTGGCACGAGCTTGGATTCGGGCCCGATTATCGAGGAAGAACCCACTACGCGCAAGCGTCGGTGCGCGCCCCGAGCGAGGGGGAAGGCCGGAACGTGGCCATGAGGTTTGAAACGACTGCGAGCCAGGCCGATCAGTACATTATGATCGGAGAGGTCAGGTTACCTGTTTTTACAGTCAGCTTGCAGGACAAGCAGTCTCGGCTCACGCAAGTGAGAGATCTCTCCGTAATCACCGCATCACAGCTATAGGCGCCGGTCGTGCAACTGCAGGTCCAAGTCCCTCCGACGTCACCCACCCCTCCCATTCTCGCCACGGTGACCGTTCCGTCCGGCTGTTTCACCCAATGGAAGTCCGTTTTGGCCTGCACCGTGTCTCCGACCAGCTCCACCCCCTCGATCCCTTCCGGCAAGCTCTTCACCACAGCCTTGCCCTGCTTCGGAGCCTGGGGGACGGTCGGGCGATTCGAAGCGCAACCCAGAATTGCCAGAAGCACGGCGACCGCCGCTGCCGCTATCACACCCGCTCGCTTCATGGTTGCCTCCCCGTGGTTTTGCTCGTCAATGGATTCTCCACACCGACCACGCAATACCACAATTGATGAAGTCCAGGAAAGAAATATTTTGAGCAGACGCAGGGTGTGGGGATGTCAATATAGCTGAGAGGCATATAGCCTTGCTGCTATCACAAACTCGAGACTTCTGCGCTGAGCGACGCCATGTGAAAGCGAGGACCAGCAGCCGGATTGCGGCAACTCATCCCGTTTTGGTATAAATTGAGCAATCCGGCCAGTGACTCTCTCGATTCGAGATCCTTGAGCATCGCCCAGCCTGGCGGGATCGATGTCTCGGATTATCGAGAATGGCAACGCTCTCGGGCATGAATCGGCGGCGCTCGCAGGTTGCAGCTTAACCATGCGTTTCGTGAAAAGGCCGCCCGTAGTTCTAGAGCAATCGTTCAGCGGATGTAGGCGGAAGGCAGGATGACGGCAGAATTGAATTTCGTCAGACAGCAGGGCTTCAAGGACGCCCCGCCGGAAGCCTGTGGATACCAATACCCAGCCTTGATGTGGCAACCGCGAGCGATCGGCATTCTGGTATTGGTTGGGTTGCTGTTCCAGGCCTGGCCCTACTTCCTCGCTCTATCAGTGCTCCTCTGGTGGAACGCAGCCTTGCCGCGGCTGAACCCCTTTGACGCGCTCTACAACTGTTTTGTGGCAATGCCGAAGAGCCGGCCACGCTTGGGCCCAGCGCCGGGCCCTCGCCGGTTCGCGCAAGCCATGGCCGGGACCTTCATGCTGGCGATTGGAGTAGCGCTTCTCATGGGCTGGAACTCTCTGGCATGGGCGACAGAGATACTTCTGCTCGCTGCCCTCGCAGCTCTGATTTTCGGCCGGTTTTGCTCAGGCTCGTATCTCTTCCTTGTCTTCACCGGACAGGTTGGCTTTGCGAACCGAACGCTTCCATGGATTCGCGACGAGTAGTTGCGTTAGCTGGTCGAAAAGTGTGAGGCATGATCGACAACCCCGAACAAGTCATCTCAAAGGAGCTTGAGTCAGGCGAGCGGCTGCTGTGGTCTGGAGCCCCCCGTCGCGGGCTCGTGATTCGTGGCTCTGACGCGTTCCTGATCCCTTTCAGCCTCATGTGGGGAGGGTTCGCGATCTTCTGGGAAGTGAGCGTCATGAATTCGAAAGCCCCTGGGTTCTTTGTTCTTTGGGGTGTGCCGTTCGTGCTAATCGGTCTGTATCTGATCGTTGGCCGATTCTTCGCTGATGCCGCTATTCGAGGTCGCACTTGCTACGGAGTGACGGATCGCCGGGCGATCATCGTTGCAGGGCTGATGTCGCGAAGCATCAAGAGCGTGAACCTTCGCACTATGACGGATCTATCTCTTTCTGAACGATCAGGAGGGTCCGGGACGATCTATTTCGGGCCAACCCCACCTTGGGGCGCGATGTACTCGGGTGGGCGCTGGAGCCATCAATACCCTCCGGCATTCGAGCTCATCGAAGACGCCAAACGAGTCTACAACGTCATTCGTCAGGCACAGGAGAGCAAATGAAGGCCGCGCCAGCCAGCAACCGGCTGAAGCTTGCGGCGCGTGGAAGGTTCCCGCGGACTTGGAGGCGGTGTTCGCGCGCCACAGCTTATCCGCAACTTTAGGCCGCCTCCCACGCCGTCGAGGAGTTTTTGATAGCCACGCGCGCGCCCGTGGATCGCCAGAATCGGAAGGTGGGTCAGTTCGACCCGCGCGACCAGGAGAAAGCCCGTGGCACTCGTGGTACTGCTGAGAGGGGTCAACGTCGGCGGTCACAGGACCTTCCGACCTACCACGCTCGTCCAACGATTGAAGCACCTCGATGCCGTCAATATCGGCGCGGCGGGCACCCTGGTGATCCGGCGGCCGGTCACCCGGGCGCAACTCCGCGCCGAATTAACAGCCGGGCTTCCCTTTGATACCGAGATCATGATCTGCCAGGGACGGGAGATTGTAAGGCTGATGTCTCAGAATCACTTCGCGGATCAACCCTCGCGACCCGACCTCGTCCGCTTCGTGAGCATCCTGTCCCAACGCCCCCGCTCGGCACCGCCGACGCCCATGAGCTTTCCTCCCAGCGGCCCATGGTTGCTGAGAATCCTCGCGACGGAGAGCCGGTTCGTGTTCGGCCTGTACCGGCGCCACATGAAGGCCATCCGCTACCTCGGCGCGTTCGACAGGCTTTTTGGCGTCCCGGTCACCACGCGCAACTGGAATACCATCACGGCAATCGCCAAGGCGCTGGGTCACGGTCCCGACCGGCCCTCGACGGTGGGGGCACCCAGCAAGCCCATCCGGCGGACGCGCTCGCGCGTCGTGCATCGTGCTGAAAGACGGCCCGGGTCGCGCCGCGCGGCGCGCCCCTGAGCCGCAACGCTCGACGAACAACTCATGAGGTGCCGGGTGGAGGAGTGAGTCCCATGGCCAAATGGATCCCCGAGGGGTGGCATAGCGTGACGCCGCGGCTGGTCGTTCGCGACGTGGCCGCGTTGGTCGATTTCCTCAAGCGAGCGTTCGGTGCAGCAGGAGACTTTCGCACCGACCGGCCGTGCCAGATGCGCATCGGCGACTCCCTCGTCATGGTGAGCGGCGTCGGACCACGCGATCCCATGCCGGCGTTTCTATACCTCTACATCGAGGACACCGACACGGTCTATCGGCGTGCCCTTGAGGCGGGCGCCTTATCAATCAAGGAGCCGACCGAGACGCCTTACGGCGATCGCCGCGCCACGATCAAGGATCCGTGCGGGAACATCTGGCAACTCGCCACGTACCGGGAGGAGCCGAAGACATCCTAGCGCGTCAGGCCGCTTGAACGGCCAGTCCGCCGGATGTGGCTGCGGTGCAACTGAGTGAAGACTTCCCAACACGTTGTACCGGCGCAACGATTCGAGATCGGAGGAAGCGGATGGCGGATAATGTCGTCGCGGCTCGGCCGCGCTGGAACATCGCTCCCTATTTCGTAGTGGATGACGTCGTCGCGACCGCCAACTATTACCGGGACAAGCTGGGCTTCGCTTACGACCGTTTCTGGAATGAACCGCCGTCCTTCTGCATGGTTTATCGCAACGGCATCGTCATCATGTTGGCCCAGCTCGAGCGTCCAGGCGTGATGCGCCCCAACCGACTCGTCGATCCCGAGGAAGGGGCATGGGATGCCTATGTCTGGGTCGACGACGCCGACGCGCTCTACGCGGAATTCAAGTCCAATGGCGTGAGGATCGCGCGAGAAATCTGCAACCAGCCTTACGGTTGCCGTGACTTCGACGTGGAGGATTGCAACGGTTACCGTCTTTGCTTTGGGCAGGACACCGAAACCTAGGACCGGGCGGCTTCATCCTGAAACGGGCGGCGAGGCGGAGTCCCGATGAGACAGAGAACGCTGAACAGCGCGATGCGGGGTATCGTGTGGGCGATCGCCGGCCTGGTGATGGCATGCAACGCACACCATCAAGGCGGCGAGGTGACGGCGCCCTCGGAATCGACCTTCGACTGGAAACCCTTTGTGGAGATGGCCAGGCAGAGTCCGTGCGCGCAGACTCGCAACCGGCTTTCCCTAATCGACGGTGCGCTCGTGTTCTGGGACCGCCGAGGCACGTGTCCGGACAACAGTTACGCTGAGACCCTGTATGGAAAGACCGTGGACGACGTACTCTGCCGGTTGCACGACTCGATCGCGGGGCCGTTCAGGAACTGTCCGGTTCCCGAGTACAAGGATATCTTCGACATCATGACCGATCATCTGGATGATCCGGCTCTCGGACTCGGCGCCGGCCACACGGTGCGGGGAATCCCACTTTGACCTTCAATCCATTCAATCACATCGATCTTCGCGTCTCGAACCTTGACGAGGCGGCGCGCTTCTACGGAGCGCTGCTCCCCCACCTGGGATTCACGCGAACGCGTCACGACGATCAATGGAAAGTTTTCTCCGCGGAAGGCGAGTTTCCTTCGGCGCCCTACTTCGCCTTCACCGAGGAGCCTGAGCATCGCCCCAATGCGACGCGGATCGCCTTCTGGGTCGGCAGCGCGCAGGAGGTGGACAGACTCGCGGAGATCGCCCAGGCAGCCGGCGCGCGGAGCGTGAGCGGACCGAGAGTGTGCCCGGAATACAGCTCGACCTACTACGCCGTCTTCTTCGAGGATCCGAGCGGCAACAAGCTGGAGATTTGTTTTCGCACGAACTGACCCGGAGGCGAAGGCTCGTGTTCGACACTCCCGAAGCCATCGTGGCGGGCCTTTCGAGCCGGGAATCGGAGACGGTTTGGCGCTACCTGGCGGAGTCGAATCCCGATCTCGACCTCGCCTCCGCCGCCTATTCCCTCGCGAACACGGAGGTACGGACGCTCCTCCTCCAGGTGCTGAGGGAATGGCGCACTCCGGAGTGCCTGCCGCTCGCTCGTCGCGCCCTGGACTCCCGCGAGGCGAGTCGACGGCCATCCTCGAGTACCTCGAAGCGACGCGGCCGTCGTCGCCCTTGCTTCCGGCCGACGTCCGGCTCCGGGCGGTGGTTTCGATGCACGTCAAGCTCTGCGATCTGGAGTTCGCCGGGCTGTCACGGGCGATCCTGATCCCCAAGCGCTTCCTCCCGAAGGAGCGCTGGATGGCCGACAAGATGGAGGAGGCCAAGAGACGCATCCAGAAGCACCTCGACATCCTGGAAACGCAGATCCAAGGCCGAGAGTATCTGGTCGACGGCCGCTTCAGCCTGGCGGAAGTCTGTTACGCGCCCTTCTTGCAGTTCCTTCCCCTCATGGAAGTGACGCCGGGACCGTCGACCGCCTCGTGGACCGCGCGCGTCCTCGAACGGCCGAGCGTGAGGGACACGAAGCCGCCGAAGTGAAGAAATTCAGCGTCATCGGTTATAATCCCCCCTCTCTCAATTCATCCGGGCTCGGGGAGCTCCATGGAAGCCGCCGTATCGGTTCGCGAGGCCGTCAAGACGTTCGGGCATCATCGGGCCGTCGATGGGGTCTCTCTCGACGTGCCGCGGGGAATCATCTTCGGGCTCATCGGCCCCAACGGGGCCGGCAAGACGACCACGATTCGGATGATCCTGGACATCATCCGCCCCGACGCCGGCGAAGTCCGGGTCCTGGGCATGCCGGCGGGCGAGTCGGCCCGGGACCGCATCGGCTACCTTCCCGAGGAGCGCGGGCTCTACCGGAAGATGAAAGTCGTGGAGATGGTCGAATACCAGGGAACGCTGAAAGGGGCGCGTCCGGCCGAGGCGCGGCGCGAGGCGGCCGCCTGGCTGGATCGGCTGGCGCTGGGCGAATGGAAGGAGCGCAAGGTCGAGGATCTCTCGAAAGGGATGCAGCAGAAGGTCCAGTTCATCGGGGCCTTGATGCGCAAGCCGGAGCTGCTGATCCTGGACGAGCCGTTCTCCGGCCTGGACCCGGTCAACCAGAACCTGTTCAAGGACGTCATGCTGGAGCAGAGCCGGGAAGGGGCCACCATCATCTTCTCGACGCACCAGATGGACACCGCCGAGCGGCTGTGCCGCGAGATCGCCTTGATCGATCGCGGGCGGATCGTCCTGGGCGGCTCCCTGGCTTCGGTGAAGTCGCGGTTCGGGAAGAACTCGGTCCTGGTGGAATACGACGGCGACGGCCTCTCCCTGCAGGAACTGCCCGGCGTGGCCCGGGTCGACGACTACGGCCATTACCGCGAGATCCGGCTGCGGAACGGGGCCGATCCCCAGGCGCTGCTGCGGGCGCTGGTCGACAAAGTGACGATCCGGCGCTTCGAGATCGTCGAGCCGACCCTGCACAACATCTTCATCGAGCAGGTCGGGGAGAGGCCGGCCGATGCATAAGCTCCTGATGGTGATCCGCCGCGAATACCTCGAGAGAATCCGCAAGAAGTCGTTCTGGCTGGGGACGCTCCTCTTCCCGATTCTGATGGTGGGACTGATCTTCGTCCAGATCCTGCTCGCCGACGTCGAGACGGGGAACCAGCGCAAGATCGCCCTGATCGACGCGACCGGGCGCCTGGAGCAGCGATTCCGGGAGAAGCTGGCCGAGGAGAAGCTCAAGGACGGACGGCCCGCGTTCGTCGTGGAGTCGCACCCGGCGGGGGAGGATCTGGGCGCGGCGGCGCGGCGTCTCGTGCCGCGCGTCGTCTCGGGAGATCTCTTCGGGATCATCACCGCCGGGAACGATCTCGACGCCGAGAAGAACTTCCGCCTCTACGCTAAGAGCGTCGGCAACCTCGACGTCCAGAGGACCCTCCAGGGCGCGCTCCGGCAGGCCGTCCTGGGCGTGCGGCTGGAGCAGAGCAACATGAAGCTCGAGCAGAAGGAGCTGGAGGCGCTGCTGGCGCCGATCGAGCTGGAGAGCTTCCAGGTGGCCGCCGCCGGAGAGGCCAAGAAGAAGGGGTTCCGTGAGGCCTATTTCGGCACGTTCACCTTCGTGTTCATCCTGTACATGTCCCTGCTGCTCTACGGCATCGCCGTGATGCGCGGCATCCTGGAGGAGAAGTCCAACCGGATCATGGAGGTGCTCCTCGGCTCGCTGAGCCCCGACCAGCTGATGACCGGGAAGATCCTCGGGATCGGGCTGGTCGGCTTGACTCAGATGGCGATCTACACCGCCACGGCGGCCATCGTCCGCCTCTACGTCGCGGCCAGCCCGCTGGCGGTCGAATGGTCGGGGACTCTCGACGCCGTCTCCCCCGTCCGGATGATCTACTTCCTGCTCTTCTTCGTTCTCGGATACTTCCTCTACACCTCCCTCTTCGCCGCGGTCGGAGCGGTCTGCAACTCGGAGCAGGAAGCCCAGAACATGCAGACGCCGCTGGTGATGTGCCTGGTCATCCCGATGGTCGCCACCTTCTTCTTCGTGGCGAATCCCGATTCGACCGCCGCGGTCGTGGTCTCGATGATTCCGCTGTTCGCGCCGATGGTGATGTTCATGCGGATCTCCGTCCTGACTCCGCCGTTCTGGCAGATCGCGCTTTCGATTCTGCTGCTCGCCGGCACGATCTGGCTGTTCTTCAAGGCGGTGGGCCGGATCTTCCGGATCGGCGTCCTGATGTACGGGAAGCGCCCCACGGTTCCGGAAATCCTCCGGTGGGCGCGCGGCTAGAGCCGCCTAAAGGAATCGACGGCGGCGGGTAATCATTGGATCGAGAGTTCCCCCTCAACCCTTCTCAATGGAGTTCTTGCATGCGTCGGAAAGTCTGGAACGGACGCCGGTTCATCGCCTTCACCCTGTGCGCGGGCCTGCTGGCCCTGCCCGCGGCTTTCGCCGGCGAAAAGCCGGCCGCGGTCAAGGAGAAGGCCAAGACCGCCGGCGCGGAGATGTCGCCCGAGCAGATGATGGAGGCCTATGCGAAGTACGCGCAGCCGGGCCCGCAGCACGCAATCCTCGGCTCGATGGCCGGAAACTGGAAGACCGTCGTGAAGACCTGGATGGCGCCCGGCGAACCCCAGGTCAGCGAGGGGCGGTGCACCACGTCCGCCATCCTGGGCGGCCGGTACATCAAGGAGGAGGTCACCGGGTCGTTCATGAACCAGCCCTTCGAAGGGTTCGGGATCACCGGCTACGATCTCTACAAGAAGGAGTTCGTGGGCGCCTGGACCGACACTATGGGCACCGGCATCATGTTCTCCCGGGGCAGCATCGATCCCACCGGCAAAGTCCTGACGATGATCGGCACTTTCGACGATCCGGTCAGCGGCAAGAAGCAGACGATGAAGGAAGTCACCCGGATCGTCGACGCGAACAAGCGCATCTTCGAGATTTGGGAGAACCGGGAAGGCAAGGAAGTGAAGTCGATGGAGATCACCTACACCCGGGAATAGCTCCCGGGAAAAGGTGAGCGTCCCGCGGCGATGCCCGAATCGCGCCCCTTCGAGATCGTCACCTTCGATTGCTACGGAACCCTGATCGACTGGGAGACCGGCATCTCGGAGGCGTTTCTCGGTGCCGCGGCGCAGGACGGGGTCCGGCTGGACCCCCGCGCCGTCCTGGAAGCCTACGCCGCGATCGAGCCGGAATTCGAGGCCGGGAGATTCCGGAGCTACCGCGAGGTGCTCACGGAAACCGCCCGGCGGGTCGCCGAACGGCTCGGCTGGTCGATGCCGCCGGAGCGGGCGGGCTTTCTCCCCGAGAGCCTGCCCGCCTGGCCTCCTTTCAGCGACACCAACCCCGCTTTCGAGCGCCTGGCGCGAGGCGGACTCGCGCTCGGCATCCTGTCGAACGTCGACGACGATCTCCTCGAAAGGACCTGCCGTCACCTGCGCGCCGAGTTCGATCTGAAAATCACGGCGCAGCAGGTCCGCTCCTACAAGCCGGGCCACGCCCATTTTCTGGAGGCGAGGAGGCGAATCGGAGGGCGGCGCTGGCTGCACGCCGCGCAGAGCCACTTCCACGACGTCGTTCCGGCGCTCGCGCTGGGGATCCCCGTCGTCTGGGTCAACCGGAAAGCGACCCCCTTGCCGGCCGGCGCGCCGGCCCCGCTGGCGATCGTTCCGCACCTCTCCGCCCTCGCCGATTTCCTGGAGCGCTGAAACCTCTCCCCGCCACCTCTCGACGCTGGTCCGTCAATCGACGGCGCGGACGAGCCGGAAGATCTCCGGGGACGGGACGCGCAGCAGCTCCACGTCGACGATTGTCGTCCGATCCCACTGGATCCAGGTCTGGAGGGCTTTCGCGCCGATCTCGAGGCGCAGGGGCAGGTAGAGGATCTCCTCCGTCCTCGGCTCCAGGGCGCTGATCTCCAGGTAGCACCCCTGCACCTCGGGAACCCGGTCGACCCAGTCCCCCGCCTCCTTCGAGAAGGCGCCGACGCGCAGGTAGAACGTGATGATGTTGGGAGAGACGCCGTTGACGTGCTTGTCCTCCATCAGCTTCCGCATCGGCAGGGAAGTATCCTGGGGGCCTTTGACGGAATCGAAGAAGATGTCGAAGCCGGTGACGGGCCTGCCGTCCTGATCGCGCAGCCGGAAGATGATCTGGGAGTGATGATCGTATTGGGCCCGCGGCTCGTCGATCCATTTCCTCCACCAGGGAGGAGGCTTTTCGGCGAGCAGGTCGCGATACGTCTGCGCCGTCTGCTGGCGGAACGCGGCGACGCGCTCCAGAGACCGCCCGCCGCGGGTTTCCAGAGCCATCCGGAGAAGGCCGAGAACCTGCTGGCGCGGCTTCGCGCCGGTCATGATCCCCATGTCGGGGCCGGAATGGGCGCAGCGATACGGAATCGCCAGGGGCACCTCGGGCCGGCCGGCGATCCCCGGCCGCGATTGCCGCCGGATCTCGTAGAAGGCGCGCCGCGGACCGCGGCGCGCCTCGTGACGATCCCGCTGCGCGAGAGCTTGCGCCCAGCTCAGCCGGCGCGCCTCCGCCGTCGGACAGAGGCTCAGGTAGCTGTAGTTCAAGTCGCTGGCCGAAACCCGGACCACGCCGTCGGAGCCGTCTTCCTTGGCGTAGCGGATGGGAACGACGAACCAGTCGACGTGGGCCTGGGAGCCGACGATGACGAACTCGCGAACTTTGTAGTCGCTCGTCATGGAGCAGCCCGCCTGGAGAAAATGCAGATGGAGATCGATCGTCTCGTCGGATCCCAGCTCCAGCGCCTCCAGCACTTGAACCCCGCGCTCGGCCCCTCCCTGGAAGACCTTGCGGGCCCACTTGGCGAGCTGTCCCCGGCCGATGTGCGCCCAGCCGCTGCCGAAGCTCGCGCCGGCCAGGTAGACGGCGTTCTGGATCGGTGAGGGCTTCGGGCTGAAACGGCGGATCCAGTTGCGCAGGACCAGCGCGCCGGTGCTGTGGACCACCGCGTGGAAGCGCCCCCGGAGGAGGTGGGGAAAATCCTCCGTCAACGCCCGGTCCAGCGCCCTCGAGATGTCGTCGAGCGTCACGCCGTCCTCCAGACTGACGTAGCGGCCGAGATCGATCTCGACCACCGCCTTGCCGCCGTAGATCTCCGCCAGGCTGCGCGGCAGCCATCCATAGATCGACTCGATCGCGCCGGCGGTCTTCTGCGCGCTTTCCGCGCTGTACCCATGGATCAGGACGATGGGCTCCACGGCTCCCTCCCCCCCCTCTGGAATTGGTATTGTAATATGCGCTTCGATCCGCCGGAGGCCGTCGATGTCCGCGCCGCGCATCGTGATCCTGGGAGGAGGCTTCGCCGGGGCGTATTGCGCCCAGGCGCTAGAGAAGGCGGCGCGCCGCGGCCGGGCGCGCGTCCTGCTGATCGACCGGAACAATTACTTCATTTTCTATCCGCTGCTCGTGGAAGCCGGAACGGGAAGCCTCGAGCCGCGGCACGCCGTCGTGCCGCTGCGCTCCTTCCTGAAGCGCACCTCCTTCAGGATGACCGAGGCGGTCGAGGTCGACTTCGGCCGGCGCGAGATCCGGTGCAGGGCGCCCGGAGGGGCGGCGGAGACGATCCCGTACGACCACCTCGTGCTCTGCCCCGGAAGCGTCACCCGTCTTCCGAACGTCCCCGGCCTCGAGCAGCACGCGTTCGAGATGAAGAGCCTCGCCGACGCCGTCGCGCTTCGCGATCGAGCCGTCGGGATGCTCGAGCTGGCCGACGCCGAGCCCGATCCGGAGCGCCGCCAGGCGCTGCTCCACTTCGTCGTGGTCGGGGCGAACTTCACCGGCGTGGAGGTGGCGGGAGAGCTGGAGGTCTTTCTCCGGCACGGGCGCCGGCTCTACCATAACGTCCGGCGCGAGGACTGCCGTATCACGCTCGTCGAGATCACCGATCGGATTCTTCCGGCCCTGGATCGGAAGCTGGCCGATTACGCCGCCTCCCGGTTGACGCGGCGGCGCGTCCGCTTGCTGCTGCACGCCTCGGTCGCCCGGATCGACGCCGACAAGGCGCTGCTCTCCGGAGGGGAGAGCCTCGCGGCGCACACCGTGATCTGGTGCGCCGGGATCCAGCCTCCGCCGCTGGTCAAGCGCCTGCACGTGCCGGTCGACGCGCGCGGCTACGTCTTGTGCGAGCGGGACATGCGGGTGCGGGGGTACGAGAACGTCTGGTGCATCGGCGATTGCGCCGTGATCCCCGACGCGTCGGGCCGCCCCTACCCGCCCACGGCCCAGCACGCGGTTCGGGAAGGAACGCGCCTGGCCCGCAACCTGGCTCGGGCCCTCGTTGGCAAGCCGACCCGGCCTTTCGACTTCTCGGCGCTCGGCTCGCTCGCCCCGCTCGGATGCCGCACCGCCGTCGCCAACGTGTTCGGGATCAATCTCTCCGGATTCCCCGCCTACGTCCTCTGGCGCAGCTATTACTGGCTGCGGATGCCGGGGCTCGCCCGGAAGATCCGCGTGGCGATGGACTGGACGGCCGATCTCCTCTTCACGCGCGATTTCGTCCAGCTCGGACTGCATCGGGGCCGCCGGCACACCGCCGACTGAGCCCCGACCCCCCGCCCGCCCTCAAGGACGCACCTTTCGCGTCGCCGGAATCGCCAGGGTAACCGCCGACAGGCCTACCCGGCCACGAATGCGGACCGTGCTCTCGGCAGAAAAATACCAGGACGGGCCAGTCGTTCGTTGATGATGACCACTGGGCTGTCGCCTTGCGCGAGGAATGAGAGAGCGGATTTGCCCTGTGCGCGAGCCGGCACCGCCGCCCTGTCGGGAAAGCCACCGATAATCCCGGCGAGAAGGCAGGAACGAGGCATCTGCTCGAGAATCAGGCCTGTTCCGCCTCCATCCTTCTGCCAACCGTTCCCGGAGACAGCCAGGAGAACCCCGCCCAGAGGAGGAGTCCCAGCACGCCGCAGCCGGCCCACAGGACGCTGCCGCCGTAGCGCGCGTAAATCCAGGTCCCGACCGGCGGCCCCAGGACGAGGGCGATGGAGAAGGAGAGGTTGAACAGGCCCATGGTGGCGCCGAGAGTCCCCTGCTGCGCCCGGCTCCCGACCCAGCCGGAGAGGATCGGAAGCGACAGCATCTCCCCGACCGTCCAGACGAGGACGGTGGCGGAAGCGAAGGCGAAGCTGGAGCCGAAGGGCAGCATGGCGAATCCGGCGCAGAAGAGAAAGCTTCCGAAGCCCGCCACGCGCAGCGCGTCGTGCCGCCTCAGCCGGTGGACCAGGACCATCTCGAACAGCGAGATGACCAGCGTGTTGATGGCGAAGACGAGGCCGATCTGCGCTTCGGAGAAGCCGTACTGCCCGCGCAGCGTGAGAGGGTAGCTGCCGAAGAGCTGGAAGAGGACCATCGCCAGCAGCGTCATCAGGACGAGGACCCCGAGAAACACCCGATCGCCCCAGGGGGAGCGCCCGCCCGCCGCCGCGGGGGGGGCCGGCGCGCCGCGCCGGGAGAGGATCTCGCCGCGCGACACGGCCAGGAGGAACGCCGAGGCGAGCAGGCAGGTGCCGCCGTCGGCCAGGAACAGCCACGCGTAGCCGGCGGCGGCGAGGAACCCTCCGACCGCCGGCCCGAACATCATCCCGAGATTGACCGCCAGGCGGTTCAGCGAGAAGCTCCTCGCCTGATCGCCCGGCTTCGATTCGCGCACCAGCGCCGACGCCGAGGCCGGCCGGAAGGCTTCTCCCACCAGGCTGATGCCGAGCATCAAGGAGAGGATCGCGAGGCGCGACCGCGCCCCGGAAAGGATCAGGAAGCCGATCCCCTGTCCCAGCAGGCTCAGGATCATCACCTTTCGGGGGGCGATGCGATCGCAGAGCCAGCCGCCGAGGTAGACGCCCGCCAGCGATCCCAAGCCGTAGGCGCCGAGGGCGCGGCCCGCCGCGGCGGCGCTGAAGCCTCGCTGCTCCGTCAGATAGAGGATCAGGAACGGCAGGACCATGGTGCCGCTGCGGTTGATGAAAGTCACGAGCGCCAGGAGCCAGACGGGCCGGGGAAGGCCGGAGAACGCCTCCCGGTACGCGTCGGCGATGGCGCGCAGCAAGCTCCAGGTCCTCCCGGCTCAGGCCTTCTTGATCTTCATCGGCTCTTGGGGCGCCGACTTCGCGTAGGAAGGACGCTCGGTGATCCGGCGCGACCAGGCGGCGATGCGCGCATAGCGCGCGTCGGGAAGGATCTCCAAGAGGACCAAGCTGCCCGTCAAGGGCGGCGCCAGCGCCGCGTCCGCGAGCGAGAAGACGTCGCCGCCGAACCAGTTGCGGCCGTCGAGCTCCTTGTCGAGACGGGAGAGGTGCTGGTGGACCTTCCCCTTCGCCTCTTCGAGGAGCTTCTGGTCCACCTGGTCCGGGCTCTTCGGGATCAAGAACGGCGGAGCGTACTCGAAGCGCGCCGAACGGAGATCCCGGAGCACCGGATAGAGATACTGATCGGTCGTGTCCTCCAGCATCCGGACCCGGGCGCGCTCGTAGGGATCCTTCGGCAGCATCGGCGGCTCGGGACGGATCTCCTCGAGATACTCGTTGATGACCGAGGATTCGTAGATCGTCGTGCCGTCCTCCAGCTCCAGGACGGGGGTGAGGCGGAACGGATTCAGCTTGCCGAACGCGGGATTCTCGGCCTTGTTCTCGGGGACGACCACCTCGTAGTCGATCTTCTTCTCGGCCAGGACGATGCGGGTTTTCCAACCGAACGGGGACCGGTCGAAATGATGCAGCTTCAGCATGGGGGGACTCCCTGGAAATGGTTCATTTCACGATTTCGAGCAACTCCACGTCGAAGACGAGCGTCGCTCCGGGGGGGACCTGCGGGGGGTGGCCCCGATCGCCGTAGGCGATCCCGGCGGGACAGACGAGGCGCGCCTTCTCCCCCACCTTCATCTTCTGGAGCCCCTCCGTCCAGCACCGGATGACCGCGTTGAGCGGGAACTCCGTCGGCTCGCCGCGCTTGATGGAGCTGTCGAACACGGTCCCGTCGATGAGGCTCCCCTCGTAATGGACCCGCACCTTGTCGGTCGCCTTGGGGGTGTCGCCGGTCCCCGGCTTGAGGGTGCGGAAGATGAGGCCGGTCGGCGACTTCACGGCGCCCGGCTCCTTCGCTGCCGCCGCGAGGTAAGCGTCCGACTTCCTCTTCTCCTCGAGGACTCCCGCCTGCAGGGAGCCGAAAAACGCCAACGCTAAGAACGATGCCGCCAATCTCCGCATGAATCCTCCTGCTCGCCGCGGGCCTCCCCGCGGGTGATCGCGTGATGGGAAGACCGTCATGGTAGCACATCCATTTTCGCCGGAACTCTTGATAGTCTGGTGTCGCGTCTCAAAAATCATGTTACATTCGGCCCCCGATCCATCCCGGCTCGCCGTGTTGCGCCTCGCTTGCGTACCGCCTTGGGTACGTGACGCTCTGGCGCGCCTTGCGATCCGGGCGCCTCGGCGACCTCGGTGTTAACATGATTTCCGAAACGCAACACTGAATCACCGGCACTTCAATGCTCCGCGCCGCAGCTGCGCCGGCCGGGAAGCGCCATCTGGGGGGAAAAGCGGTGCCGACACATCGGATTCGGTTCATTCTTCTGGTTCTGATCGCCCTGGCTCCTGGCAGCCTGCTGGTCGCGGCTCCGCGCGAGAAGAAACCGGCGGCCGGCCCCGCGGGAGTCCGGCGCGACCTCTCTCCGGACGATCTCAAGGCGGTCTCCTGGAGGAGCATCGGCCCGGCCAACATGGGAGGCAGGGTCTCGGCCCTGGCGTTCGTCCCCGGCAGCGCCAAGAGCTTCTACGTCGGATTCGGCACCGGCGGGGTTTTCAAGACCGACAACATGGGCGTGACCTTCCGCCCCGTCTTCGACAAGTATCCGGTCCTCTCCATCGGCGCCATCGCGGTCGCCGACGCTCCGCCCGACTGGCCCGGCTGGGCCTCCGAGAAGGCCGCCGATACGCCGCCCGCCGCGGCCGCGGACAAGACCGGCAAGGACAAGGGGAAGGGAAAGATCATCTGGGTGGGAACCGGCGAGGGGAACAACCGGAACTCCTCCTCGTGGGGCAACGGCGTGTACCGCTCCGTCGACGCCGGCGCAACTTTCACGCATGTCGGGCTGGAAGAGACTCATGACATCCCGCGGCTGGCCGTCGATCCCCGCAATCCCGACGTCTGCTACGTGGCGGCCCTCGGACACCTCTGGGGCGCCAACGCCCAGCGCGGCGTCTTCAAGACGGCCGACGGCGGCAAGAGCTGGCAGCACGTTCTGAAGATCGACGAAAAGACCGGCGCCTCGGACGTGCTGATCGATCCGAAGAAGCCGGAAACGGTCTACGCGGCCCTGTACGCCCGGCGGCGCACTCCCTGGTCCTTCACTGGAAACAGCGAAACGGGAGGAATATTCCGTTCCGACGACGCGGGCCGCACCTGGAAGAAGCTCACGCGGGGCCTGCCGGCCCGGACGGGACGCATCGGACTCACTCTGTTTCCCGCCAACCCGCGCCTCCTCTACGCGGTCGTCGAAAGCGACGCCGGCGGCACGGGACGGGATCCCTTCGAGGATCGCTCCGCCAGCGGCGGGCTCTTCCGCTCGGAGGATCGCGGCGAGAGCTGGGTCCGGGTCAGCGACTACAACTTCAGGCCGTTCTATTTCTCCCGGGTGGCGGTGGATCCCGTCGACGACCAGCGAGTCTACCTGCCGGGCTGGGACCTGGCCGTCTCGGACGACGGCGGCCGCACCTTCCGCCGCTCGGGCAGCGAGAAGGTGCACGTCGACTTCCACGCCATCGCGGTCAACCCCGACGATCCCAGCCAGATCCTGGTGGGGAACGACGGAGGCGTCTACCTCTCGCACGACCGGGCCGCCACCTGGGACTTCCTGGACAACATGGCCGCCGGCCAGTTCTACAGGATCGCCGTGGACGGCGAGGATCCCTACCGGGTGGCGGGCGGCCTCCAGGACAACGGCTCCTGGATGGGGCCTTCGGAGACCTTCTTCCAGACCGACGACGAGGACAAGGACGGCATCGAGAACAGCGATTGGCGCGCCGTGGGAGGCAGCGACGGCTTCACCGTGGCGTTCGATCCGACCGACCGGAATCTGATCTACGTGACCGGGCAAGGCGGAGAGCTGATCCGCAGCCGTCTGGACAACAACGTCCTCAAGCTCATACGGCCCGCGCCGCGCGAGGGCCAGGAGCGGTTTCGCTTCAACTGGAACGCCCCCTACCTGATCTCGCGGCACGACCCCGCGGTTCTCTACATGGGCGGCAACCGGGTCTTCAAGCTGATCGAGCGCGGCGATCGATGGTCCGCCATCAGCCCCGACCTCTCCCGCCGGGAGACGGACAAGATCCAGACGGTCGGCTCGGACGCGGAGACCTACGGCACGGTCGTCTCGCTCGCCGAATCCCCGCTCCTGCCGGGAACGCTCTGGGCCGGGACGGACGACGGCCTGATTCACGTGACCACCGACGACGGGAAGCATTGGGCCGACGTGACGCCCAAGGAAGTCGGCGGTCTCTACGTATCGCGCATCGCCGCCTCGGCGCACGACGCGAAGACCGCCTACGTCGCGGTGGACGGTCACCGCAGCGACGTGTTCAAGCCGATCCTCCTGATGACGCGGGACCTCGGCCGGACCTGGACCGGCATCGCCGCGAGCCTGCCGCCGCGGGAGCCGGTGAGGGTGGTCGCCGAGGACCCGGTGAATCCGGAGCTGCTGTACGCCGGGACGGAGTTCGGGATCTACGCGGCGCTCGACCGCGGACGCTCCTGGCTGAAGCTCAACGGCAAGTCACTGCCTCCGGTGCCGGTCGACGACATCGTCGTGCATCCCCGGGAGAGAGACCTGATCATCGGGACGCACGGCCGGAGCATCTGGATCCTCGACGACGCCTCGTTCCTGGCCCAGCTCGGCCCGGAGGTCCGGGCCCGCGCCCTGACGCTCCTCGACGTTCTTCCGGCCAAGCCCCGGCTCTATTTCTCCCGGGGCTACGGAGGGGGCCACCGCGGCTTCCGCGCGAAGAACCCTCCGATGGGCGCAATCCTGAACTATTGGGTCCGCGAGGACACCGGCGAGAGCGCCGAGATCACCGTCGCCGATCGGTCGGGCCTCGTGATCCGCAAGCTCGACGGGCCGGCGCGCGCGGGATTGAACCGCGTCGTGTGGGATCTCCAGGCCGACAAGAAGCACCTTTTCTCGAGCGTCGATCAGGGTCTGGGACAGACGCAGTTCGTCCCCGCGGGAGACTACCGGGTCACCGTCACGGTCGGCGAGGAGAAATCGATCAAGACGGTGAAGGTGCTGCCGGCGCCCAACGCCGGCTCCTGAAGGCCCGGCGCGTCAGCCGGTGAACTTGTAGCCCATGCGGTGGATGGTGACGAGATAGCGGGGCTCGGGGGCGCCGGGGTCCTCGATCTTCTTGCGGAGCTTGGCGACGTGCATGTCGACGGTGCGCGTCATCGGCGCGGTGTCGTAGCCCCAGACCGCGTCGAGCAGCGCCTCGCGCGCCACGATCTCTCCCCGGTGCTCGATGAAATATTCGAGGAGACGCATCTCCCGGGGCGACAGGCCGAGCGGCTTGCCGGCCTTGCGCGCCTCCCCTTTCTTGAAGTCCACCTCCAGGTCGCCGAAGCGATACGATTCGAGGGCCGCGCGGCGGATCGTGCCGCGCCGCAGGACCGCCTCGACGCGGGCCATCAGCTCGAGGAACCCGAAAGGCTTCGTGATGTAGTCGTCGGCTCCGAGCTTCAGCCCCAGCACCTTGTCGATCTCCTGGCCGCGGGCGGTGAGCATAATGATCGGCACGGAGCTCCCCTCCTTGCGGAGCTGGCGGCAGATGTCGAGACCGCTCATCCGGGGGAGCATCACGTCCAGGATGACGATGTCGGGCCGCTCGTCGCCCGCCATCCTGAGTCCCGCCGCCCCGTCGCGCGCCAGCGCCACGGCGTAGCCTTCGTACTGGAAGCCGTCCCGCAGCGCCGTCGCCATCGAATCGTCGTCTTCGACGATCAGGACCTTCGGCATCGTCTCGATCCCTTCCTCCCTTTCAAGCGACCGGCCTGACCGGCAGGCCGGTTTCCTCCGCGGCCCCCGGGGAAGCGCCAGGAGACGGCGAAGCGCCCGGTGCGGCAGTCTCCGGACGCCCGGCGATCGGTTGCTTCAGGGGAAGGTGGATGGAGAAGGTGCTTCCCCTTCCCGGCTCGCTCTCGACGGTGACCCGGCCCTGATGGGCCTCGACGATGTGACGCACGATCGAAAGCCCCAGGCCGCTTCCCTTCACGTCGTGGACGAGCCCGGCGCTCACCCGGTGGAACCTCTCGAAGATTTTCGCCTGCTCGGCCGGGGCGATGCCGATGCCGCGATCGGTCACCGAGATCACCAGCATGTCGCCGCGGCGCGCCAAGGCGACGGCTATCTCCCGGGAGCTCCCCGAGTACTTCACGGCGTTGTCCAGGAGGTTGTGCAGCGCCTGGGCGACCGCGTCGGCGTCCATGGCCGCGGGCGGGAGCGGCTCCACCGGCTTCTGGAACGAAAGGCGGAAGCCGGCCGAGGCGAGCCGGATCTCGAAGCTCTTGAGGACGGCGGCGAGGACCTCCCCGGGATCGGCGGGCGCGAACCGGTAGCTCTTGCGGCCCGACTCGATCCGGGCGAAGTCGAGGATGTTGTTGATCAGTCCGGTGAGCCGCCGGCTCTCCACCTCGATGTACTCCCCATATTCCCGCACTTTGTCGGGCGACTGGACCCGGCCCAGGCGAAGGAGCTCCGCGAACACCCGGATGGAGGCGAGCGGGGTCCTGAGCTCGTGCGACACATTGGAGACGAAATCGGATTTCATCTCGGAGAGCGTGATGGCCCGGCTCGCCGCGCGAAGCGAGAAGAGCACTCCTCCGAGGAGCGCGACGGCCAGCAGCGCGGCGAGCGTGAGATTGAAGGCGAAGCTGCGCCGGGCCAGCTTCTCCGGCGTGTTGCCCGCGCTGCTCAGGACCATCGTCCAGTCGGTGAACACGAACGGAATTCGGACGCTGACCGCCACGTCCTTCGCCTCCTGGCCGCCCGCCTTGAAGACGGGCGCTCCGCGGAGGTTCTTCACCGTGACGGTCACGTACTCTGGGGAGGCCTGCGGGAAGAACGCCGGGAGGGCCTTGTGGACGAGCGACGGCAGCAGCTTCTTCCGGAAGAACTCCTCATCGAGGATCATCCCGGCCACTCCGACCACGTCGGAAGCCTCGTTTAGGATCGGATTGACGATGATCCGGTAGTTCGGGTCGCGCTCGTCCACCATCAGCGACGACGGCTGCGAGCCGGCCCACTTGAACCGCAACACCTGCCACGGGGTCGCCGCCAGGATGATCGCCATCGATTCATCGGACGCCGGAGGAGTCTTCAGCGACTGGGTCGCGGGATCGAACACGAGGAAGTTCCCGAAGCGCTCCCGGGTGAAATCGACGAGGAAGAGGCGCTTGGCGCATTCGGGAGGCTTCATCTTCCACTGATGGGCGATCCGGTCGAGGCGCCCCTGCGTGAGGAGCGCGGCGGGTACGTCGAGGGCGCGCTCGGCGGCCGAGCGGTAGTAGTACTGGATGTCGGTGGCGATCGATTCGACGAAGGTGTGAAGGGCCGCCTGATGGGCGAGCGCGGTGGTCCGGCGCAGATGGCCGAGCCAGACGAGCTGCAGACCGAGAAGGACCAGCAGCGGCAGGAGGACTGCCAGAAAACCCAGGACGAGGGTGTGCTTTCTGGCCAGGTCCCTGAGCATGCGGCGCTCGTCTCCAGGATGGAATTCACGAAAAGTATACTGTGGAAAGAGGCGCCGCCCGCGGGCCGCGGCTCCTTTTTACAGGTTTTTGACAACTCCGACATCTTTTTACCCGGGCGCGTGGGACATTTACAGCCCTTCCCCGTACACTCCCGCAGAGTCGATCAACAACCGGTGCGCGCCTCGCGGCAGGATGCCCGGGGCGTCCCCCCTCTGGAAGGAGATCCCCCATGCGGCGTCAAACGTGGCTGGCGATGCTCGCGCTGCTCGTCGTCGCGGCCTTGCCCGCTCTGGCGGGCCATGAAGGCCACCAGAAATGCACCCACACCACCCAGGAATGCCTGGATGCGATGGCGTCGAAGATGAAGAACAGCGGCTGGGTGGGCGTCGAGCTGGAGATCAACGAGGAGAATTACCTGATGACGGTGAAGAAGGTCGTGCCCAACAGCCCGGCCGAGGCCGCCGGCATCGAGGTCGGGGACGTCCTCTTCGCGCTTAACGGCGTGAAGTTCGCGAAGGAGAACGAGGAAGCGATCAAGCAGGTGAAGAAGGACTGGCAGCCCGGCCAGACGGTGACCTACACCCTGAAGCGCAACGGCCTGGACAAGCAGGTGGACGTGACGCTCGCTCCGATGCCGGCCGACGTTCTGGCGGCCTGGATCGGGAACCACATGATGGAGCACGTCTCGACGGACATCGCCGAGAAGGGCGACAAGACCGATCTCAAAGCGGCCGAGAAGGCCGATCTCAAGGACAAGGCCGCGCTGGGCAAGAAGACGAAGTAACGAGAAGCCGTACCGACCCGGCGGGCGCCCCCCGACCTCACCCACTCACCCCCCCAGGCCCACCCGGGGGAAGGCGCCCGCCGGTTTTTCTTGTCGAGCGCCTCCCGGCGCCGAAAGTTACGATCCGCCCGAGAGCCTGCCTCGACCCAGACCGTCACGCAGCCCGCGACTCGAGGATCTCAGGAGCCCCCCCTCTGGCCCCTTCACTATTGCCTCGACATGACCCAGTTCGCCCGGATCACCGGCCTGGGATCGCCGTAGGGTTGGATTGACTCACGCGGCGGAATGCCGATAATGACGCCAGGCCGGCTCGGCGGGCCGGTCGTCACCTTCCGGCACCAAGCGCGCGCCGCCCGTTCCCAAGGAGCAGGCTTTCATGGCTACCCGGCTCGTCGTCAAGCCCAAAGGCTCGCGGGAGGCCTCGAACTCGGTTCATTACCGTTTCACCTCCGAGTCGGTCACGGAGGGGCATCCCGACAAGGTCTGCGACTACGTGGCCGATTCGATCCTGGACGCGTGTCTCGCCCAGGACCGGCTCAGCCGCGTCGCCTGCGAGGTCCTCTGCAAGGAAGGGAACGTCGTGCTCGCCGGAGAGATCACCACGCGGGCGCGGGTCGATTACGAGGCGGCGGCCCGTCAGGCGATCCGGGAGATCGGCTACACGGATCCGGCGGAGCCCTTTCACGCCGACGGGGTCCGGATCACCCGCTTCCTCACCGAGCAGTCCCCGGAGATCTCCCAGGGAGTCCTGGGGACCGATCCGAAGGTCGATCAGGGAGCGGGCGACCAGGGAATCATGTTCGGCTACGCGACGGACGAGACTCCGGAGCTGATGCCGCTTCCCATCTTCCTCGCCCACCGGCTGTCGCTCACGCTGTCCCGCGATCGCCACGAGGGCCGCCAGCCGTGGCTCCGCCCCGACGGAAAGACGCAAGTCTCGGTGATCTACGAGGGCGGGTCGCCGCGGGAGGTGTGCGACGTCCTCGTCTCCACGCAGCACGCGGCTTCCGCCGTCCGGGACGAGATCCGGGCCTACGTGGCGGGCGATCTCGCGTCGCGCGCCCTGGGCTCCTGGCACCACGCGGGGATCCGGTTCGAGGCGAACCCGACCGGCAGCTTCGTCCATGGCGGGCCGTCCGCCGACTGCGGGGTGACGGGAAGGAAGATCATCGTCGACTCCTACGGCGGCGCGGCGCGTCACGGCGGCGGCGCGTTCAGTGGAAAGGATCCCTCCAAGGTCGACCGCAGCGGAGCCTACTTCGCCCGCTTCGTGGCGCGGCAGGTGGTGCAGGAAGGGCTCGCGCGGGCGGCCGAGGTGCAGGTCGCCTACGCGATCGGAGTGGCGAAGCCGATGGCGGTGAAAGTGGAGACGTTCGGCACGGGCGATCCGCGGGCGGCGGCGCGCTTCGTCGAGAATTTCGATTTCCGCCCCGCCGCGATCATCGAGCGGCTGGATCTCCTCCGCCCGATCTACCGCCAGACCACGAACTACGGCCATTTCGGCCGGCCGGGCCTTCCCTGGGAGATCTGACCGGCGCTGGTGGTGTGGTGTCTAGCGGCTTCGCTGGCTCCGGGAATGCCGCGTGGCGCCCCAGGATCGCCGCGCCGAGGGCCCGGCGGGACGCCCGGGCGAGCGGACCGATTGCCGGCCTCGCTGGGCGCGCATCGCCGCCAGGCGATCGCGCAGAGGAATCTCCAGCTGCTCCGCGGCCTTCCGGGAATAATCGAAGCCGGGAAGCGTGACCCGGGGGAGCTGCTTGCCGACGGCCCGCTCGATGGCCCGCAGCTCGGGCTCCTCTTCCTGCGAGACAAAGGTGTAGGCTTCGCCCACCGCCTCGGCCCGCGCCGTGCGCCCGACGCGGTGAATGTAATCCTCCGGCTGGCCAGGCACGTCGAAATTCACCACGTGACTGAGAGCCTCGACGTCGATCCCCCGCGCCGCGATGTCGGTCGCGACCAGCAGCCGGTACTTCCCGTCCTTGAATCCGGCCAGCGCTTCCCGGCGTTGCGACTGGGAGCGGTTGCCGTGGATTCTCGCCGCCGAGACCCCCTGCCGGACGAGAAAGTCGGCCAGGCGGTTCGCCCGGTGCTTGGTGCGGGTGAAGGCGATCACGCTGCGGATCTCGCCGCGCTTGAGAAGCTCCAGCAGCAACGAGGACTTGAGATGCTGCGGCACGGGATAGACGGCGTGGGTGATCCCCACCGCGGGCGCCGACTTGCGTTCCAGGTTGATCATGACCGGGTTCTTGAGCATCTCCCGCGACAGCCCCACGATCGGAGCCGGAAGCGTCGCCGAGAAGAACAGCGTCTGACTCCTCGGTGGAAGGTGGCGCAGGACGCGCCGGATGTCCGGCAGAAAACCCATGTCGAGCATCCGATCGGCTTCGTCCAGAACCAGGACCTCGAGGCCCGCCAGCTTCGCGTAGGGAAACCGGAAGTGATCGAGCAGCCGGCCCGGGGTCGCGACAATCACGTCGACGCCGCTGCGAAACGCGTGCTCCTGGGGCCCCATGCCCACTCCCCCGTACACCGCCGCGCCGGTGAGCGGCGTGTGCACCGCCAGCTCGTCGAGGTGCTCCCCGATCTGCGCCGCCAGCTCGCGCGTCGGCGTGAGGATCAGGGCGCGGGTGGTCCGGCGCGGCTTCGCCATGAGACGGTTGAGGATCGGGAGCAGAAACGCCGCGGTCTTGCCGCTTCCCGTCATGGCGCACGCCAGGACGTCGCGCCCCTCCATGGCCGGAGGGATCGCGTCTTTCTGAATGGGGGTGGGGCGGGTGAAGCCGAGCTCCTTGATTCCCCGCTGGAGATCGTGGTGCAGACCGAATTCTGTGAAGGGCATCTTTCCTTTCGTGAAGCGGCGCTCACGCTCGAACGCGATCGAACCGCTCTTCAATCCGACGTTTTGATTTAGGGAACGGAGGAGTCGCCGGAGGTGCCGCCGTTCAGGCTCGTTGAGCCGTCGTATCAGTTCCGCGCAGCGTGGAAATCAACCTTGGAGGAGAGGCTTTCCTTGATGCGAGGCGGATAGCATGGCAGATCTCGCCTCATTTTGCAAGCCTTCTTGCGCCGGCGGCGCGGCGCCGGTCCTCCGGGGGGCGTTTCGGCGGGAGGGCGCCGCCCCCGCGATCCGCTGGAAAAAGGGCGGTCCGCGGGGTCGGGAAGGCTAGGCTCCCCGCAGCTTCTCCTTGAGCAGCTTCTGGACGACCACGGGGTTCCCCTTGCCCTGGGTCGCCTTCATCACCTGCCCCATGAAGAAGCCGAACGTGGCCTCCTTGCCGGAGCGGTATTGGGCGAGAGGACCGGGATGGGCGGCGATCACTTTCTCGATGATCGCGAGCAGTTCCGGCTCGTCGCTCACCTGCGTCAGGCCCCTTGCCCGGACGATTTCCTCCGGCGATCGCCGGCTGCGCCACATCTCCTCGAACACCTCCTTGGCGAGCGTCCCGCTGAGCGTGCCGGCGCTCACCAGGCCGATCAGCGCCGCCAGGCGCTCGGCGGGAACGGGGCAGTCTGCGATCTCCGCCTTCTCCTCCTTCAGCCTCCGCAGGACCTCACCCATCACCCAGTTGCTCGCTCCCTTCGGGTTTCCGGAGGCCCGCGCGGCCGTCTCGAAATAGTCGCAGAGGCCCGAGCTGGAAGTGAGCACGTCGGCGTCGTAGGCGGGAAGGCCGTATTCCCGCACCAGGCGGTCCTTCCGGGCCAAAGGCAATTCAGGCAGAGCGCGGCGGATCTCCTCGATCCAGGGGTCGGAGACGATCAGGGGAAGCAGATCGGGCTCCGGAAAGTAGCGGTAGTCGTGCGCCTCCTCCTTGCTGCGCATCGAGGAGGTGACGCCGGTGTCGGGGCTGTAGAGGCGGCTCTCCTGGGTCAGTTTCCCGCCCGTCCGCAGGATTTCGCCCTGCCGCTCGATCTCGTACTGCAGGGCCCGCTGGATGAACTTGAACGAGTTGAGGTTCTTCAGCTCGATCTTGGTGCCCAGCTCCTTGCGGCCGGCCGGCCGTACCGAGACGTTGGCGTCGCAACGCAGCGAGCCTTCCTCCATATTGCCGTCGCAGACGCCGAGGTAGAGCAGGAGGGTCCGCAGCGCCGAGAGGTAGGCGTGCGCCTCCTCGGGCGAGGCGATGTCGGGCTCGCTGACGATCTCGATGAGAGGCACCCCGGCCCGGTTCAAGTCGACGTAGGTCCGATCGTCGGCGTGGTGGATCGACTTCCCGGCGTCCTCCTCGAGATGGATCCGGGTCAGGCCGATGCGCTTGCGGGCGCCGGACGTCTCGATGGTGATCGCGCCTCCCGTGCACAGCGGCCGGTCGTACATCGAGATCTGGTATCCCTTGGGAAGGTCGGGATAGAAATAGTTCTTCCGGGCGAAAAGGCTGCGCGGCTGAATCTCGCAGCCCACGGCGAGGCCGACCTTCACGGCGTACTCGACCGCCTTCTTGTTCAGGACCGGCAGGACCCCGGGCATTCCCAGGCAGACCGGGCAGGTATTGTGGTTCGGAGGGTTTCCGAATTGGGTCGTGCACCCGCAGAAGATCTTGCTCTGGGTCAGGAGCTGGGCGTGCACTTCGAGCCCGATGACCGGCTCAAATTCCATCGTCGCTCCGGGGGTGGCGCGCGCTCGCAGGCGGCGGAAACCGCGGCATTATAGCACCCGCCCGCGCGCTTCCGGGGCGGACGGAGCCGGCGCGCCTCCTTGCGAGCCCACGGAATTCGGCCGCCGGCGCGGCGGTGGGTGAGCTCGAGGCGCCGGCCTCGGGGAGCTTGGCGCGGCGCGGCACACCCGCGAGGCGTTGCGGGGCGGCCGCTCCAGGAGTACGATCCGGCGGTCGCCCCATCCCGGGAGAACTCATGCGAAGGCTCGCTTTCGTCCCCATCGTCCTGTCTCTCTCGCTCCCCGCCGCCGGCACGGCGGCCCTCGCCGGCTTCGACGATCTCGAGAAATCGTTCGACGCCTATTACCGGACCGGCCTCGACACGGCGAACGTCGTCGCCGTGGAGAACCTGACTCTCCAGAAGGACGCCATGACCCTGCTGCTCAAGAAAGGGGTCCTGGTGCCGATGCTGCCGATCGAAGGCGAGGTGACAGGGGCGATCTTCGTGGGCGAAGGAACCGCCTCGCTGACGCCGCCGACGCCGATGGACGCCTGGTTCCTCAAGAAGAACTACGGCGCGCCGCAATTCTCGGAGAAGTTCACCGCTCTTTTCATGCGCTTCTCGGACGGGACCGAGAAGAGCTTTCCCAAAGCTGCCCCGGGCACCGACACCACCACCGTTACGACCGGTCTGGACGCCATCGTGAAGGCTTTCAAGGAGCGCCAGGGGGTCGCCGACGGATGGCTCGGGACGTTCGACATGGACATGCACTATCTCGACAACCGCATCGGCGGAATCAAGGGCCAGGAGTTCTTCTACGCGCAGCTCCAGACGCAGAAATGGGGCTGGGTCACGTTCTCCTTCGATCTCGGCAAGGTCCTTGAGGTCAATCTGGGCCACGACCGGACCGTCGGAGCGTATCGGGACTACCTGGCTTGGGCGGAGTTCCACCGCAAGGAGGACTATCAGCAGGGCCGCTACGTGATGATGCCGGCGGCGGACAGCAAGGACCTCATCGATGTCCTGCAGACCGACATGGCGGTGTCGATCCCTACCACCAAGACCGTTGAGATCGACGCGAAGATCAGATTCAAGGCTCTGGCGCAGCCTGTCTCAGCCGTTCGGTTCGATCTCGTGAACCAGTACGGCAATGTCTCCTGGAGGGACGCGTCCCGTCCCGTGAAAGTCGAGTCGGTCGAGGACGCGCAGGGCAACGTCCTTCCCCATCTGCACAAGCGCGACGAGCTTCTGATTCGTCTGAGCAAGCCGATCCAGGCCGGCGAGGAGTTCGTCGTCAGGGTTCGGGCGAAAGAGGACACCATCATCCAGGCGACCGCCGAATCCTACCTCCTTTACAACATCTACCCGTGGTACCCGCAATATCATTTCCCGTACGGAAGGACCTCCTTCGACTTCAACATCGAGATTCAAAAACCGCTGATCGCCGCCGGCTCGGGTCACGTGGTCCGGAGGTGGGAAAACAAGGAAACGAAGATGGATGGAGTGGAATTGAGGATGGACGAGCAGGTCGCCTCGCCCAGCATCCTCTTCGGACGTTTTCAAAACGAGACTGGGGTTCTCAACAGCGAGGTGTCCGGGCAACCCGTGAACGTCGGCGTTTACGCATTCCCCGTGCAGACCTACACCATCACGGATCCACAGGAACTCGAGGACATGGGACTCAAGACGCCCGTCAGCGGCACGATCACCATTCCTCAAGGAAAGATGAAGGGGATTCTCGAAGAAACCCAGAACGTCATCAAGCTGTACGAGAAGCTCTATGGCCCCTTCCCCTATCACGACCTCCAGGTTGCCCAGGCCTATCCAGGCTTCGGATATGGCCAGGGCCCTCCAGGCCTGGTCCAGCTGGACGGCTTCGCGTTCCAATCCCAAGCCGAGCTGGAAACGGATTTCCTTCACGAGTTCCTTTCTCACGAGGTGGGCCATCAATACTGGGGGAATTGCCTGGGAGAGGCCAACGATCGGGAGACGTGGCTTTCGGAAAGCTTTGCAGAGTACTCCGCCGGGCTGTACGTCCAGGCGCTCCTGGGTAACAGGCGATTCCAACAGAAAATGAATGATTGGAAGAAAAACGCCCGGCAGGCCGATCCGGTGGCCCCGATTGCGCTGGCGACCGCGGTGAGCGGGGACAACGCGGGAAAATACTACACGCAGCTGGTCTACGACAAAGGCCCGCTGGTGGTCCACATGATCCGGATGCAGATGGGGAACGACAATTACGTCAAGGCGATGACCGGGCTCATGACGAAATACAGGCATCAGAACATCACGACCGAGATCCTCTCGAAGGAGCTGGGCCTCGTGACCAGGTACAACTGGGACTATTTCTTCGACCAGTGGTTCCGGGGGGTGGGGATTCCCGAGATTCACTGCAAATGGAAGGCGACGCCCAAGGACGGGAAATACCTGTTCGAGATGACCTTGAGCCAGAAGGACTCCGAGAATTTCAAGAAGATCCTGGCGCTGCCGGTCGTGTGGCACGGCGCGTCCAAGGAGCAGGTGGCCCAGAAGGACCTGCCGTTCGCCAAGCAGGGGCAGGTCGTGCAGGTGATGCTCCCGTTCGAGCCGAAGGGCGTGGAAGTGGATCCCAACCACAACCTCCTGGCCGACATCGTCATGGACAAATGAGTTTAGCCTGGCAAGGCCGCCCGCTGGCTCGCCAGCAGGTAGGCGCCGTTGACTCCCAGCAGCAGCAACGCCATAAGCAAAAGAGCGATCTCCGCGACCCGCACCGACCACCCTGACTGATTCGCTTTTCCCAGCAGGCCGGCGCCCACCAGGAGCCACAGGGCCATGATACTGGGCGGCGCAAAGAGGATGCAGCCCCGCCAGGCATAGAAAGTGACCATCGTCTGCCGGATCACGAGGATGGAGCCGAGCGTCGCCACCCGGAACAGGGTTTCGAAATCTCCGTCCTTCAGCCTCTGAATCAGGCCCCGACCCGAAACCACCAGAAGAACCAGCAGAAGACACTCATAGGCGAGGTTCGCAGGAGCCAAGGGCCGGAGGTTCTTCAGATCCCACATGTAGGCGGTGACCGGTCTCCAGGGCTGGGCGAGGATCGACATGACGAAGAACCGGTAGATCCCCGCCAGGTACGCGCGCGGGTCGAGCAGGCGGCTGAAATCGGAGTGGAAGACGAGGAAGTGATCCATGTGCGTCGCGAGGTTTGCCGAGGCGCTCGGGAAGAGCTTGTCCTCCCAGGTGGGATAAAACGCCGGCCCCATGGACCCGCGCGCCGTGATCACCAGCAGGCAGAAGCCGACCAGAAGAGTCGCCGCGTAGACCGCGGCCTCCCGGAGGATCCCCGTGCCGCCTCGGCGGGTCGCTCGCAGGACGGCCGTCACTACGAACACCGGCGCGAGGTAGACGTTCTCGAGGCTCATGGATAGAGCGAGCAGGGTGAGCAACGCCAGGATCGCGCCTTCGAAGACTCCGCCCGTCCGCGCATAGCGTCCGGCGCTTTCCAGGAAGAGCAGCAGGAACATCAGCGAGGCGAGGAAAGTCTCGAACAGGCTGGAGAAGGCCAGAATCGCCAGGGAAAAGGCGAAGACGCAGGTAAGCAGGAAAGCGATCCTCCGCAATCCCGCCGCGGCGACGGCGCCGAGCGCCCGGTGGAAAAGGACCACGGCAATCCAACCAATCAGGGCGGATTGCAGATAGAGGTATTCATGACCGAGGCGAGGCACGCCGAGCGCTTCCCCGAGGCGCTCCAGGTCCTTGAACGGAAAGGTGAGAATCGATACTCCGATGTGCCGCGGGCCCGTAGTGAAGCTCAGAGCGTCCTTCAGGTACCGGGCCATGTCGGAGCCGAAGAGATAGTCCATCCTCTCGGTCGTTTCCCGGTGAAAAAAGGAGAGCAAGTAGAAGAGGGGAAGGAAGAAGAGAAAAGGCGGAAATCCGCGCCCGAACGTCCCGCGACGCCTGAGGAAGGCCAGGAAAAAGGCCCAGAAGCAGAGATTGCACCCCAGCGAGGCGCCCTGGACTCTCGGCCCCAGCGCCAGGCTTCCGAGGATCGCGAGGAGCATCCCCGCCGGCAGAATCATTTCGAGAAGCTCGGGGCGGCGCGATGGTAGCGGCCGATCGCTCCCGCCGCCGCTCATGCGGGAAGAAAGGTCCTTCCCGAGCGCGCCAGGTCCCTCACCAGGGGGACCGGCCGGAAGCGCGGCCCGTGGATCGACGCGAGCCGATCCATGCGGGTGACGGCTTCCGTCAGAGGGAGGGAGTCGGCGTACCGCAGCAGCCCGCCGCGGAAGGGAGGGAAGCCGGTTCCCATGACCATCGCGAGATCGACGTCGGCGGGGGTCCTGGCGATCCCCTCGACCAGGCACAGCGCGGCTTCATTGATCATCGGCAGGATCATCCGGTCCACCGCCTCGGCTTCGGGGGCGATTCGCCCGCCCCGATCGGTCACGAGGGCGTAGACGGTGGGATCGGGACGCCCCCGCTTCTCCCCCTGCCAGCAATAGAATCCGCGCCCGGCTTTTTTCCCCAGACGCTTCTCGGCGGCGGCCGCCTCCAGCACGCGCGGCGGACGGATGCGATCCCCGAACGCCTCCCCGAGGATTCCGGAGACCTTGGTGGCGACGTCGATCCCGACCTGATCGAGCAGCTCGAAAGGGCCCACCGGCATGCCGAAATGCCTCATCGCCCGGTCGGCGACCTCGATAGGGGTCCCTTCCTTGAGCAGGGCGAGCGCCTCGTTCAAGTACGCCATCAGGATGCGATTCACCAGGAAGCCGGGGCCGTCGTTCACCACCACCGGCGTCTTCTTCAAGCGACGCGTGAGATCGACGAGGGTCGCGACCGCTTCGTCCGAGGTGGCGGTGCCGCGGATGATCTCCACGAGAGGCATCCGGTCGACGGGATTGAAGAAGTGCATTCCGGCGACGTTTTCGGGGAACCGGCTGCCGGCGGCGATGAGATCGATCCGGAGGGAGGAGGTGTTCGAGGCGAAGAGGCATCCTCCCTGAGTCGTCTGCTCGACTTCCGAGAGGACTTTCCGCTTCACTTCGAGATTCTCGACCACCGCCTCGATCACCACGGGAAGCCGCGCGAACCCGGCGTAGGTGGTGGTCGGGAGGATCCGCGTCATCGGACCGATCACTTCCCGGAGTCCCTGCTTCCGCCGCCGCGCCTCGGCCTCGAAGACCTGCCGGGCATGGCGCAGCCCCAATCCCAGCGGCTTGAGGTCGACGTCTTTCATCCTCACGGTGATGCCGGCGGCGGCCGCCACCTGGGCGATCCCTCCCCCCATCACTCCGGCGCCGAGGAGCCCGAGGCGCTCGGCGCGCCGCGGCCGGGCCTCGAGCGTGGAAAGGACCTTGCGGCTGTCGCGCTGGAGGAAGAAGAGGCGGGTGAGATTCTTCCTCGTGTCGGTCATGGCCAGCTCGCCCAGGATCTCCGCTTCGCGGGCCAGGCCGGCCGCGAAGGAGACGCCGAGGCCGTGCTCGATCGCCGCAAGCGCGCCGAACGGCGCGGGATACTGATCGGGGCGGACGCGGGCGGCGGTCTGCTTCCGGGCGAGCGCGAAGTAGGCCTTGCGAAACGGAGGCAGCAGCCGCGCGAGGCGGAAAGCGGCGCCCCCTCCGCCGCGCCGCCGTCCCCGGCGGCTTTCCTGCGCGGCGCGCCGGACCCAGGCCGACGCTTCCGACACGACGTATTCCCGCGGCACGGCGCGCTTCGCGAGCCCGATCGCCTCGGCCGCCCTCCCGCGGCGCGACTTGCCGGCGACGATCATCTCGATGGCCGCCGGGAGGGGAACGCGGCGGGGCAGCCGTTGCGTGCCGCCCCAGCCGGGGATGATTCCGAGCCTCACCTCCGGCAGGCCGATCTCGCTGCGCGGATCGTCGCCGATGATGATGCAGTGGCAGGCGAGCGCCAGCTCCGTCCCGCCGCCCAGGCACGTTCCCCGCACCGCCGCGACGACCGGGAAAGGGAGCGCCTCGAGGCGCCCGAAAAGGGACTGTCCGTAGCGCGACTTCTCGGCAGCCTCCTGCGCCGAGCTCAAGAGCGCGATCTCCTCCACGTCGGCTCCCGCGATGAACAGATCGTCGCGGGCCGAGCGCACCACCAGGCCCCTCGGCGGATCCTTCCGCTTCTCCAGATCGGAGAGAATCGCGTCCAGCCGCGCCATGACCGCGGAGCTGAGGAGGTTCGGCCCTTCTCCCTTGCGGTCGAAGACCAGGTGGCAGATCTCGTCCCCCTCCACGACGAGGTCGAGCCCGCTGTTCTCCTGCTTCATGATCGCGCCGCTTTCCATGTCAAACCCGCTCGATGAGAATCGCCGCGCCCTGGCCGCCCCCCACACAGAGCGTCGCGAGCCCGAGATCCTTGCCGCGGCGCGCCAGCTCGTGGCAGAGCGTGAGGACGAGCCGCGCGCCGGTACAGCCGACCGGATGCCCGAGCGCGATCGCCCCGCCGTTGACGTTCGTCACGCTCCGATCGATCTCCCCGATCGGGGAAGCGAGCCCGAGCTCCTTCTCCGCGAACTCCTGGGAGGCGAACGCCCGCTCGCAGGCGATGACCTGGGCGGCGAAGGCCTCGTTGATTTCGATGAGCTTCACGTCCCGGAACGCCGCTCCGCCCCGCCGCAGGGCGATCGGGGTGGCGTAGGCGGGGCCGAGCCCCATCGTCGCCGGATCGCAGCCGGCAAAACCCCAGGAGCGGATGCGCCCCAGGATCGCCACGCCCGCCTCGCGGGCGCGCTCCTCCGACGCCAGGACGAGGGCGGCGGCTCCGTCGGTGATCTGGCTGCTGTTCCCCGCCGTCACCGTGCCGAAGCGGCGGTCGAAGACGGGACGCAGCTTCGCCAGCGCCTCGAGGCTCTGATTCGGCCGAAACCCGATGTCGTCGGCCACCGCGTCGCCGTAGGCCGGCGGCAGGAAGACCGGCGCGATCTCCTCCCGGAACCGCCCCGACTCGGTGGCCCGCGCGACGCGCCGGTGGCTCTCCAGGGCGAAACGGTCCTGCTCCTCCCGGGGGATGTGGAAGCGCTTCGCCAGGACTTCGGCCGTCTCGCCCATGTTGAGCCCCGCGACGGGATCGGTGAGCCCGACCTCCAGCGCCACCACCGGCTTGAAGTGCCGCGGCCGGAGCTTCATGAAGATCGACATCCGCCGCCAGAAGGAGCGGGCGCGGCCCGCCTCGAGGAAGAGGTCCTGGGTCTCCGGGCGGTAGAAAAAGGGGATCTGCGACATCGACTCGGTCCCTCCCGCCACGACGACGTCGGCGAGGCCCGATTCGATCCGCAGCGCGGCCTCGACGATCGCCTGGATCCCGGAGGCGCAGTTCCGGTTCACGGTGTAGGCGGGAGTCGACCGGGGGAGCGCGGAGCGCAGCGCGATCACCCGCGCGACGTTCGTGGCGTCGGCCGGCTGGGCGATGTTCCCGAAGATGACTTCATCGACCTCTCCGGGATCCAGGGTCGAGCGGGCGATCGCCTCGGAGGCGGCGATCCGCCCGAGATCCCAGGCCGGAATCCGCCGGAGCGCCCCCCACGCCTTCGCGAACGGAGTGCGGGCCCCCCCCACGATGACGGCGCGGCGCGACGCGCTCACGGCTGCCACTACTCGCCCGATCCGCCTTCAGGTCGCGGCGGCGGCGCGGCGTCGCGACCGTGCTTCTCCAGACCGTATTGCTCCAGCTTCTTATAGAGGTTGCTGCGGGGGGTGTCGATCGCCTTGGCGGTGGCGGAGATGTTCCAGTCGTTCTCCTTGAGCTTGTCCTGAAGGAACTGGCGCTCCGTCGCCTCCTTGAACTCCTGCAGCGTGCGGAACTGGGAGAGGGAGGGCGCCGGCCCGGCCGTGATGGGGCTGCGGATCGCCGCAAGATCGGAGAGCGTGATCTCGTCCTCGTCGGCCAGGATGAGGAGGCGCTCCACCGCCCCCTTCAGCTCCCGCACGTTCCCCCGCCAGGGAAGGGAGGCGAGCTCACGGAGCGCTTCCGCGGAGAAGCGCTTGGGGCGGCGGTTGTTCTCGGAGCAGAACCGCCGCGTAAAATGCTCGATCAGCAGAGGGATGTCGCCCTTCCTTTCCCGCAAGGGAGGAACCGCGATGAGCAGCGTATTGATCCGGAAGTAGAGGTCCTCGCGAAACCGGCCCTCGCGGATTTCGGCTTCGAGGATCTTGTTGGTCGCGGCCAGGACGCGGACGTCGACGTGGAGCGTCTTCGGCATCCCGACCGGCTCCACCTCGCCGTCCTGCAGCACGCGCAGGACCTTGGCCTGGGTCCGCGGGCTCATGTCCGCCACCTCGTCCAGGAATATGGTCCCGCCGTCCGCCTGGACGAACTTCCCCGTCTGCCGGGCGACGGCGCCGGTGAAAGCCCCTTTCTCGTGCCCGAACAGCTCACTCTCGATGAGCTCCTCGGGAATCGCCGCGCAGTTCACCTTGACGAAGGGGCGATCGCGCCGCTGGCTCAGCCGGTAGATCTCCCAGGCGACGAGCTCCTTGCCGGTTCCGCTTTCGCCGGTGAGCAGCACGGTGGCGTTGGTGGGCGCGATCTTGCCCACCGAGGCGCGGACCTTCTGGATGGCGGGAGAGTCGCCGACCAGCTCGTACCGCGACCCTTTCTCCGCCTTGAGCGATCGGTTCTCCTCCGACAGGCGCCGGTGCTGCAGCGCGTTGCGGATGGACGTCAGCACCCGGCCTTCCTCCAGCGGCTTCTCCAGGAAGTCGAACGCCCCCTTCTTGGTGGCCTCCACGGCGGTCGCGACGGTGCCGTGCCCCGAGATCATGACGATCTCGGCGCTCTCCTCGCGCTCCTTCAGCCGGGACAGGACCTCGATCCCATCCATTTGCGGCATCTTGATGTCGAGCAGAATCACGTCGGGCTCTTCCTTCCGGGCCAGCTCCAGCCCTTCCTGCGGGCTGGCGGCGACGCTGCAGAGATATCCTTCGTACTCCAGGATCATCCGGAGCGATTTGCGGATGTCTTCTTCATCGTCGATGACGAGGATGCGCGGTTTCATGGCAGGGGAATTCTAGCGTAAAAACACGACGGGGGCGGGAGAGGCTTCCATCGCACCCCTCCCGCCCCCGCGTCGTTGCCGGGCGGCTCTCCCGATTCCTTATTCTTCCGTGGCGCGGATCACCACGAACCGCCAGGTGTCCCGGTTGGCGTCGTAGACCCGGAACAGCACTTTCGAGCCGGCCCGGACCTTGGCCATCTCGCGCCGGTACTCCGCCACGCTGGACACCGGCGTCCGGTTCACCGAAGTGATGATGTTGCCGCGGCCGATCCCCTGCTCGAAGGCTTCGCTCGCCTGCGAGACGTCGGTCACGACCACGCCGGTCACGTCGTCTCCCACGTCCATCTGCCGGCGGATCTCGGTGCTGAGGTTGTCGACCGTGATCCCCAGGCGCTTCTCGCCCTGGCCTTCCTGGTCCTCCCCGCCCTGGGATCGCGCCTGCTTGGTCGCGTTCATGTGCTCGCCCCGGTCCTCCAGCCGCGCCGTAACGACCACGGGGCGGCCGTCGCGGATCAGGTTCAGGCGGACCCGGCTGCCGGGCTCGCGGGCGGAGATGATCTTCACCAGCTCGTCCGTGGTGGCGACCGGCTTGCCCTCGACTCCCACGATGACGTCGCCGGGGCGGATGCCGGCCTTGTCGCCGGGCAGGCCCTTGTCGACGTCCTGGACCAGCGCTCCGCGGCCGTCCTTCAGGCCGAACGCGTCCCGCAGATCGGCGCTGACGTTCTGGAGCTTGATGCCGAGGTAGCCTCGCGAAACGTGCCCCGAGGCCTTGAGCTGGGGCAGGATCTCCTTCGCGGTGTTGATCGGGACCGCGAATCCGATCCCCTGGCCGACGCTCGAGATGGCGCTGTTGACGCCGACCACCTCGCCGGCGACGTTCAGGAGCGGGCCTCCGCTGTTGCCGAAATTGATGGCGGCGTCGGTCTGGATGAATTCATCCAGCGAAGGATCCTTGGAAAGCTCGCTGAGCTTCCTCTTCTTCGCCGACACCACGCCGACCGTCACCGTATGCTCGTAGTAATACGGATTGCCGACCGCAATCACCCACTCCCCCACGCGCAGCGTGTCGGAATCCCCCAGCGGCACCGTGGGAAGCTTGTGTTCGGAGGTGATCTTGATGAGCGCCAAGTCGGTGCTGGGATCGGTGCCCACCACGTCGGCCCGGTACTCCGTGTCATCGTCGGTCAGGTTGACCCGGATCTTGTCGGCCCCTTCGATGACGTGGTAGTTGGTGATGATGTAGCCGTCTTCGGTGATGATGAAGCCCGACCCGCCGGAGTCCTCGCGGCGAGGCTCCTCACGGCCCGGCCGGCGGCGGTTGTCGGGTCCGAAGAAGAACTCGAACGGACTATGAAACGGGGTGCCGCCGCCCCCCTTGTTGGAGTCGACCATCTCCGTCGAAATGATGCTGACCACCGCCGGGTTGACCTTTTCGACGATGTCGGCGAACGACGGATAACCGGGCCGGCTGGTGGCGCCCCCCAGCTGGGCGGGCACCGGCGCGGGCGCCAGCTTCAGCGAGGCGGGCCGCATCTCCGGCTCGGCGAGCGAGACGGGAGAGAGCCGGACGCCGCCCGCCAGGACCATTCCGAACAGAATGGAGGCGGCGGCGACGAGTGAAAATGTCACGAGTTGGGCCTTCTTTTTCATGGAAGAGCTTGCTCCTTCGGTTTTTATTCGCATCACGAGGCGTGCGGTTTAAGTATAGGTCGCAAGGGCGCTTACTTCAAGGCACTTTTGCAAGGGAACTCCTTGAAATGCTTGCGGGACGGGGGCTAGGCGTCAGGAGCCCGCCGGACGTCCGCCGCCGTTCTCCCGGGAGGCTCCCGGGAGAAGAATGGCCGCCACCTCCTTGAGCAGCTTCGAGATGTCGACCGGCTTCGAAAAGACCCGCCGAATCCCCAGCCGGCGGGCCTCCTCCAGAATCTCCGGAGTGGCGAAAGCGGTCACCAGAAGGCAGGCAGCGTCGAAATCCCGTTTCCTGAGACTCCTGAGGACTTCCAGGCCGTTCGGCCCGGGCATTCGATAGTCCAGAATCACGACGCGGGCGTCGCGATGGTTCTCGAGGTTCTTCTCGGCCGCGGCGCCGCTCGGCTCGAGCCACGGAGCGTAACCAGCGCGCTGGAACAGGCGCTCGTAGCAGCGCCGTACTGCCGGATCGTCCTCGATGATCAGGATCTTGCCCTGCATCGCCGCGTTGCGCTCCCGGGGTCCTCTGGAAGGACAGCAACCGTCGTGCCAGACAGCGGCGGCTGGGCCGGCCGCGCAACTGCCTGCTGAAAATAGGCTTGCTGAAAGGGGCTGGAATCCGGAGCGCGGAGCAGCGTCAAAATGGCTTCGTTCGGGCGTCATTCTCCCGGCTCGCCGTATTCCTTGAGCTTTCTCTGGAGGGTCCGCAGGCCGATCCCGAGGATTTCCGCGGCGCGCGTCCGGTTTCCCTCCGTTTCCTTGAGGGTCCGCAGGATCGCTTCGCGCTCGATCTCCTCCATCGTGGTGCCGGGCCCGGAGGGGGATGCGCCGGAGGCCGCCGCCGGTTCCTGCGGAGCCGCGTGCCGGTAGGCCTCGGGAAGGTCCCAGACGTCGATCACCGGGCGGGTCGCCATGACGACCAGCGACTCGATCAGGTTCCGCAGCTCGCGGACGTTCCCCTCCCAGCGCGACCCCACCAGACCGCGCAGCGCCGCCGGGGAAAGGGAGAGATCCTCGCGCCCGTTCTCGCGCTTGAACTGGTCCAGGAAGTGGCTCACGAGCAGGGGGATGTCCTCCGGGCGCTCGCGCAGCGGCGGGATGTGGAGGGTCACCACCTTGAGGCGGTAATAGAGGTCCGGCCGGAACTTCCCTTCCGACACCCTCTGCTCGAGCGAAGCGTTCGTGGCGGCGAGGATGCGGACGTCCACGGTGAGGTTCTCCGGGCCTCCGACCCGCATGAAGGAGCGGTCCTCGAGCACGCGCAGGAGCTTCACCTGGATGTCCGGCGGGATTTCTCCCACTTCGTCGAGGAGCAGCGTGCCGCGGTCCGCCAGCTCGAACTTGCCGATCTTGCGGCCGACGGCTCCGGTGAACGAGCCCTTCTCGTGGCCGAACATCTCGCTCTCCAGGATCTCGGCGGGGATGGCGGCGCAGTTCACCGGAAGGAAACGCTCGTTCCGCCGGGGCGAGTTCTGGTGGATGGCGTTGGCGATCAGCTCCTTGCCGGTGCCGCTCTCGCCGGTGATCAGGACGCTGCTGCGCGTCGGGGCGACGAGCTGGATCTGATCGAACAGCTGCCTCATCGCCTTCGATTTTCCGAGGATGTTTCCGAGCCGGAACTTCTCGTCGAGCCGGCCGCGCAGCTCCTCCACCTCGCGCAGCAGCCGGCGCTTCTGGATCGCCGCCTCGACGCGCTTCCGGAGCTCGACGGTGTTCACCGGCTTCTGCATGAAGTCGTCGGCCCCGGCCTTCATGGCCTCCACGGCCGTTTCGACGGTCCCATGGCCCGTGATCAGGAGGACCCCCAGACCGGGATCGATCCCCTTGATCTCGCGCAGGACCTCCATGCCGTCCATGCCGGGCATCATGAGGTCGGTGACGATCACGTCCACCTCGTGGCCCTGGCACAGGTAGGCGACGGCGTCCCGCCCGGAGACGAAGTCGGCCACCGAATGGCCGACTTTCTCCAGGGCCTTCTTCATGATCTCCCGGGAGGGCGCGTGGTCCTCGACGAGGAGGATTCTTCCCGTGGCGCTCATGCGGGCTCCTGCTGCTCCCGGTAGAACATCCGGGCGGTCTCGAGGACCATCGCGAAGAGGAGCGGCCCGATGACGATGCCGATCAAGCCAAAGAGGGACAGGCCGGCGAAGACGCCGAGGAGGGTGATCACGGGATGGACGCCGATCATGTTCTTCATCAGGACCGGCCGGATGAAATTGTCGGCGGTGCTCACGACGAGGGCTCCCCACGCGAGGATCCCGACGCCGGAGAACGTCGACCCGCCGGCGATCTGCAGGATGCCCGCCGGGATCCAGATGAGAAAAGCCCCGAGGACCGGGACCAGCGAGAGAATGCCCATGACCAGTCCCCAGAGGAAGGCTCCCGGAAATCCGAAGATCAAGAAGCCGATGCCGCCGAGCGCCCCCTGAAGGGCCGCGGTGATCCCCTGGCCGATGACGAAGCCGCGCGTCATCCGATTGAACTCCTCGATCAGACGCTTTGAGTTCTTCTCTTGGAACGGGAGGAGCTCGGTGGTCACGCGCCCGAGCGATTCTTGCTCCAGCAGGAGGTAGTAGATCAGGTAGAACATGATGAAGAACCCGACCACCATCCGGATCGTCTCGGAAAAGATCGAACCGAGCGACGATTGGACCCAGGCGGTGATCCGCTCCGCCCCCGTCCGCAACAGCTCCGGGATCTTCTTCCCGAACAGCATCATGTCGCGAGCCTCGGGCGGCAGGTTCCGATACTGGTCCGCGATCGTCTTGGCCTCCTGGAAGGCCATGGTCCCCAAGCCCGCCAGCGGCAAGATGACCAGGGCCACGATGACGGCGAGCGTGAGGATCGCCGCGAGGGAAGGGCGCTTCAGGCGGCGGAGGATCCGGAGATGGACCGGGCGGAACAACGGCCCGAACACCAGGGCCGCCAGGATGAAGTTCAGATAGGGCTTCAGCCCCACCACGAGCAGCGTCGCGAGGAAGACCACCATCGCCAGGGCGGCCAGTCGGCTCGGATCGGCTTTCATCGCGTCTCCTTCTCCGCGAGATTCCGGAGGTCCTGCTCGTCGAGGATCGGGATCTCCAGGGATCGCGCCTTGGCCAGCTTCGCGCCCGCCTCTTCGCCGGCGACGACATAGGAAGTCTTTCTCGAGACCGAGGAGGCGACCTTTCCTCCCCGCGAGGTGATGATCCGGGCGGCCTCCTCACGCGTGAGGCCGGGAAGCGTACCCGTCAGGACGAACGTCTTGCCGGCGAACGCCCCTCCGACCCGGGGGGGCGGCACATGAGGCATGCGGACGCCCGCTTCCCGGAGCCGGCGAATCAGGTCCCGGTTCCGGGACTCCTGGAAGAACTGCCGGATGGCCGCCGCCACCCGCGGCCCGATTTCCTGGACGCGCTGGAGATCCTCTTCGGTCGCTTCCATCAGATCCTCGACGTCGGGGAAAGCGTCGGCGAGCAGATCGGCGGTTTTCTCCCCGACGAAGCGTATCCCGAGAGCGTGGATGACGCGGGATAGATCCCGATCCCGGGACTGCCCGATCTGCTCGAGGAGATTCGCCGCCGACTTGTCGGCCATCCGATCCATCGCGGCGAGCGCTCCGCGCTCCAGGTGATAGAGATCGGCGAAATCCGCCACCATCTTCCGGGCGAGAAGCTGATCGACCAGCGCTTCGCCCAGCCCTTCGATGTCCATGGCCCGACGGGACGCGAAGTGTAGCAGAGACTCGCGGAGCCGCGCCGGGCACGACACGTTCGGGCAGCGCGAGATGACCTCTTCCGCTTCCTTCGCGAGCTTGCTGCCGCACACCGGGCAGTCCTCGGGCCATCGGAACGGCCTCTCCGGAGGAGGGTCGGCTTTGAGGGTGACTTTCACGATCTTCGGGATCACGTCCCCCCCGCGCTCGATCAGGACGATGTCCCCGAGGTTCACGTCCTTGCGGCGCAGCTCCTCCTCGTTGTGCAGCGTGCAGCGGGAGATCGTGACCCCTCCGAGCGGCACCGGCTCGAGCAGGGCGGTCGGGGTGACCGCCCCCGTCCTGCCGACGTTGACTTCGATGGCGAGGACCTTCGTGGTGGCCTGGCGCGCGGGGAATTTGTAGGCGACCGCCCACCGGGGAGCCCGCGCCGTCTGTCCGGCGAGCTGCTGCAGCTCGAGCGCATCGACCTTGATCACGCAGCCGTCCACCTCGTAATCGAGGCTGTCCCGCTTCTCCTGCATCTCGCGGCAGTAGCGCTCGACCTCTTCGAGCCCGACCGCGCGCCGGTGGTGACGGTTCACCTTGAGGCCCAGGCCCCGGGCCAGGTCCAGGCAATCGGAATGCGACGCGGGCATCGTTTCTCCGCGAATCTCCGCCACTTGCCAGACGAACAGGTCGAGCCGCCTCTCGGCAGTGAGGCGCGGATCGAGGAGGCGGATCGCTCCGGCGGCGGCGTTGCGCGGATTGGCGAAGACGCTCTCGCCCCGCTCCTCGCGCTGGCGGTTGATCCGGGAGAACTCCTCCAGGGGAAGATGGACCTCGCCCCGGACCTCCAGGTATTCGATCGGACGCGGCAGCCGGAAGAGAAGGCTGCGAATCGTGCGGACGCCGGCGGTGACCTCCTCGCCCTCGAAGCCGTCGCCGCGCGTCACGGCCCGGACGAGGAGGCCGCGCTCGTACACCACGGACAAGCTGACGCCGTCGATTTTCGGCTCGCACGAAAAGGACAGCCGGGCCGGCGCCCGGTCCCCGAGCTGGCGGCGAAGGCGCTCCTCCCACTCCCGGAGCTCCTCCAGCGAATAGGTGTTGTCGAGGCTAAGCATCGGGCGGGCGTGACGCAGCGTGGGAAGGAAGGCGATCGGGGCCGCGCCGACCCGCCGGGTCGGCGAATCGACGGTCACCCATTCCGGGTGGGCTTCCTCCAGGTCGAGAAGCTCCCGCTCCAGGGCGTCGTACTCGGAGTCGCTGATGACGGGGTCGTTGTCGACGTAGTAGCGCTTGCGATGGCTCCAGATCAACTCGCGCAGCTCTTCGACGCGCTTCTTCGCGGGAGAATCTTCAGGCACGGCGCAGGGCGTCGGCGCTGTCGGCCGCCGGCCAGGCCGCCGCCGAGTCCTCGAGGCGCGGCGCGGCGGCCGGGAGGCTGCGGGGAAGATAGATGTGGAAAGTCGTCCCGCGGCCCGGCTCGCTCTCCACCTCGATCCGGCCGCCGTGGGCCTCGACCACCCGGCGGGCAATCGGCAGCCCGAGACCCGTCCCTCCCTCGCGGTGGGAGTAGAAGGGCTGGAAGATGTTCTCGAGGACGTCCGGAGGCATGCCGGGCCCCGAGTCGCGGATCGAAATCCGGATCTCGCCGCCGGCGCTCACGCGCGTCTGCACCGCGATCTCCCCTCCGGGAGGCACGACCTGCTGGGCGTTGCTCAGGATGTTCAGGACGGCCTGGCGGAGCTGCGCGGAGTCGAACTCGACCGAGGGCAGGACTGGATCGAGATCGCGGGAAAGCGTGATGCCGCGCGCCTCGGCTTCCGGCTGGAGGAAGACGCAGATCTCCTCGAGGAAGCGATTGAGATCGCGCCCGTCGGGATTGAGCTGGGGGGGCCGTGCGTAGGAAAGGAAGTTCTCGGCGAGATCCTTGAGCCGGCCGATCTCGCTCTTGATGCCGGTCAGGAAGGGAGCGATGTCGCCGGCCGTCCCGCCCATGCGCGCCGTGAGATCCTCCTCCAGCATCTCCAGGTTCATCGACATGGCGTTCAGCGGGTTCCGGATCTCGTGCGCCATTTCGCGGGCCAGGGTCGCCACGTGCGCGCGCCGCTCCGCCATCTGGGCTTCCGACTCCAGCGTCCGGGTCCGCTGGACCAGCCGGAGGACGTAGGCGAACGCGAAGCCGAGGATGATCAGCGTCGCCGCCGCGCCGACCAGGGTCTTGGTGATCAGCGATCGCCGCAAGGGACGGATCGTCTCCTCCATCTGATCGACGGGAATTCCCACTTCGGCGTAGGTCTCGCCCGTCGGGTCCACCGGCCCGTGGAGCGCGACCACCTTCTGCTTCTTGTCGCCCATGTCCCATTCCTCTTCGACGGGACGGTCGCTCGCGATCTCCGCGGCGTCGACCGGGCGGATGCGGCGCAGGATGCGGATGGTCTGAGTCTGGCCCACCACCTTGCCGGAGGCATCCCGGATCGTGGTCGTCTCGCGGATGCCGCGAACCGTGAGCAGAAACTTGCGGGTCTGCGGGGAAGCGGGCGGGGGCTCGATCGGCGCGGGGGCCGGCAGCGCCGTCTCCCCCAAGTCCCTGGAATCGGGAGTCGCGGGGGCCTGGCTGCGCTTCGCCTCTTCCTCGGACCACTGCTTCTTCACTTCGTTCAGGGTGTTTTTCAGGTTCCGCGTGATCTCCTGCCGGCTCAAGTCCTGAAAGATGAGGTGGGCGACCACGGCGATGGTCGAAAGGACCAGCACGACGAAGATTCCGGCCGAAATCAGAAAGCTGCGGCGGAACGTCGATCGGGATCGATTCTCAGGCGCGCTGGCCATCCGACTGATACCCGATGGGAGGTTTGGAGGAACGACTCACCGTTGGTGCATGATGATAGCAGACGCCCCCGCCGCCGTCAAAAAGTCCCGATCCGGAGAAAGCCTTGAGTTACACGGAGATAGATTGGCTTTTGACGGTCGCGAAGAGGCCTTTGCTCGCACGCCGACGGCTGTGCTAAGGTAGCGGCCTTTGTCGCTTCGATTCCAATCCAGCGCGGAAGGGCCCATGGAGCTCCGCCTTCGGAAGAACCTGATCCTGCCGGCGCTGATCGTCGGGTGCCTCTCGGGCGCGGCCTGGACGCTCCCGCAGCGTCCGGACGGGAACGCCCCCCAAGAGTATCGCGCGCGCCGGGAGGCGCTGGCCGAGGCCCTGCGCCAAGAGCTTGCCCCGGGCGATTCCGGAGCTCTGGTGCTCGATGCGGCGCCCGAGAGCGAGTCCTCCTATCGTCAGGAGAGCAACCTCTACTACCTGACGGGGACGGAGATCCCCGACAGCTCCCTGGTCCTTCTCTTCGATCGGCCGGCTTCCGGCGCCGCGAAGAAAGGACCCGCCGCGCCCGGCCGCTACGCGGAGTTCTTCTACCTGCCGGGGAGGGACTTCCGGCAGGAGCGCTGGACCGGCCCGCGGCCGGGGGCGGGAGGACTTGTCAAAGAGACGCTTCAACCCGATGACGAGCGCCGCGAGGCGATGCGACGGACCGGGTTCGAGCGGATCCCGGAAGGGGATTTTCCGCCCCGCCGCTATCCGCGCGGGCCCGTGGAGAGCCGGGCCGACTTTGCCTCCCATCTGGCCCGGTTCCTGGCGGACGCCCAGGTTTTTTTCCATCTGGTCGCGCCGGGAAGGCCGGGGGCCCCGCTGACGGCGGATCTCGCGTTCGTGAAGGAGATTCGGGAGGAGTTCCCGCTCCTGACCCTCAAGGATCCCGCTCCGGCGCTCGCCCGGATGCGGGCGGTCAAATCCCCCGCCGAGCTGCAGCTCCTGCGGCGGGCCATCGAGATCACCTGCCAGGCGCAGCGCGACGCGCTGAAGCAGGCCCGATCGGGGATGGCCGAGTTCGAGGTCCAGGCCCTCGTCGAGTATCGCTTCACCTCCGAGGGCGCCCGCCGGCCGGGATATCCCTCGATCGTCGGGTCCGGCCCGAACTCCTGCATCCTGCACTACGACGCCAGCGCGGGAACTCTCCGCGAAGGGGACCTCCTCCTGATGGACGTGGGGGCCGAATACGGCAGGTACACGGCCGACGTGACCCGGACGATCCCCGTGAGCGGCCGGTTCAGCGAGGAGCAGCGGAAGATCTACGACATCGTCCTGAAGGCCCAGAAGGCGGCGATCGCCGCCATCCGGCCCGGCGTCCCCTTTTCCGACATCGACAAGACGGCGCGCCGGGTCATCGAGGAGGCGGGATACGGGCCGTACTTCATCCACGGCACGAGCCATTTTCTCGGCCTGGACGTGCACGACGCAGGCGACACGTCGGCGGCGCTGCAGGCGGGGATGGTCCTCACCGTCGAGCCGGGGATCTATCTCCCGGAGAAGCAGATCGGGATCCGGATCGAGGACGACGTGCTGGTCACGCGGCGGGGCGCCGAGGTTCTCAGCGACTGCGCTCCGCGCGAGCCGGGCGCGGTGGAAATGCAGAGGCTGGAAGGGTTAAAGTCCGCGACTCGTTGACTTGAAGTTTTCCGTGTGCTAGATTTCGCGCGCTCCTAAACAACCAGCAAGCTGAACGGATGGTCCAGGGCCTTTGTGGCCGGCGCAGCGCCTTCGGGTTTTTTTGCGTCCGGCGGGAAATCAGATGAGGAGCGCGTGATGATCCGGAAGGCGGTGTGGGGCGCGGTCATCCTCCTGGTCGCGGTCGCCGCGGCGCCGGCCGCGTTCGCGCAGGCGCGGGACAATTCCTGGGAGGTCGGTTACTTCGCCGGAGCGAACTTCTACGCGAACGAGCTGAAGATCGAGAACGCCTTCACCTACGGCGTTCGGGTCGGCTACAACCTCACGCCGGGCCTCGAATTCGAGGTGACCTACGCCCTCTCCGACGCGAGCCACCTCCAGCAACCGACCAGCACGCTGCTCGCCGAGCACCCTCCCTCGAGCTTCACCTTCACGCCCGACTTCACCGCCAAGGTCACCTCCTACAACCTGCGGGTCGTGGGAAATTTCTCCAACGACTGGCGGCACTGGAAGCCGCTGGTCTTCATCGGCGCCGGGCATCACGACCTCAAGCTCCGTGACTCCTGGGTCCCGGCCGGGGCCAAGGGAGGCACGACGCTCGATCTGGGCGCCGGGGTCCGCTTCTTCTTCACCGACTATCTCGCCGCCCGGATGGAAGGCTCGATCGAGTACGCCATCAACGAAATCTACTGGAACAAGGTGGTGACCGCCGGACTCGTCGGGATCTTCGGCGGGGCCGCGCCCTCCGACAAGGACGGAGACGGGATCAGCGACATCCACGACCGGTGCGTCGACACACCCAAGGGCGCGATCGTCGATCGACACGGCTGTCCCCACGATCAGGACAAGGACGGAGTGTACGACGGCATCGATCAATGCGCGGACACTCCCGAGAAGTGGCCGGTGGACGAGAAGGGTTGCCCGACCGACGTCGACGCCGACGGCGTCCCCGACGGCAGCGACAAGTGCGCTGACACGCCGAAGGGCGCCAAGGTGGACGCGGCCGGCTGCCCGTTGGACGGCGACGGCGACGGGATCTTCGACGGGCTGGACGATTGCCCCGACACGCCGTTCGGGGCCAAGGTCGACGCCAAGGGATGCCCCCTCGACGAGGACAAGGATCTCGTTCCCGACGGTATCGACCAGTGCCCGAAGTCTCCCAAGGGGGTGGTCGTCGACAAGCAAGGGTGCCCGCTCGACTCCGACGGCGACAAGGTGTTCGATGGACTCGACGAGTGCCCCGATACGCCCGGCTGGTGGACCCTGGACGACAAGGGCTGCCCCACCCCGCGCCTGGACAAGCTCACGCTCGTCATCCTGGAGAGAGTGACGTTCAAGTCCGGCAGGGCCGTCCTCGAGCCCGAGGCGTCGAAGTCGCTCGATCAGGCCGCGGAAGCGCTGCTATACTGGTCTGACGTCCGGGTGGAGATCGGCGGCTACACCGACAATCGCGGCCCCGACGCCGTGAACAAGGCGCTGTCGCTCGACCGGGCGAAAGCCGTGAGAACCTACCTCGTCGGCAAGGGGATCAACGCGTCGAGGCTCGACGTCAAAGGCTACGGTTCGTCGAACCCGGTGGCTGACAACAACACCCCCGAAGGGCAGGCCTTGAACCGGCGCGTGGAGCTGAAGAAGCTGGGCGGCGACGAGACGATTCATCCGCCGCTCTCTTCCTACCCGCCGCCCGCCGCGGCCCTCCCCGCTCCGGAGAAGCCGGCGGAGGAGAATCCTCTGCAACCCAAACCGGCTCCCGAAAAGCCCTGACCAAGTCGATCCGAGTCGCGAAGCACGGCCGGCGTTTCGCCGGCCGTGCTTTCTTGTGACGGAAGGATCGTGCCCTATCGCGGACGCGAGGCGGTTCCGAAGTGCTTTCGGTACTCGATGACGGGGCAGCGATCCATGATGACGGTCAGGCCGGCCTGCCGCGCCTTCTCGGCCGCGGCTTCGTGGCGGACTCCGAGCTGCATCCAGACGACGCGGGCGCCGATCGTGATGGCTTCGTCCACGAACGGCGGCACCGCCTCGCTTCGCCGGAAGAGGTCCACGACGTCGACCTTCTCGGGAATCTCGAGCAGGGAGGAGTAGCAGCGCTCGCCGAGGATCCGGTCCGCTCCAGGATACACGGGAATCACCCGGTAACCGTGCTCCTGGAGGAATCGGGCGACGAGGTGGGAGTCGCGGTGCGGCTTGGGCGAGAGACCCACGACGGCGAAGGTGCGGAAGCCGAGAAGAACCTCGCGAGGCCCGGGGGGTTCCATCACACGCCTCGGAGGATCCCCAGCGCGTAGCGATCGGGCGTCAGGAATCGGCGGGCGGCTTCGGTCACCGCCTCGTCCGTGACGGCGCGGATGCGCGACGGATAGGCGGCCACCTCCTCCATCCCCTTTTCCTGCAGCTCGGCGGCCGCATACGAGAGGGCGCGGGCGAGATTGGTCTGGAGAAGCATCGGGTAGGTGCCCAGCGTGAACGCCCGCGCTCTGGCGATCTCCTCGGGCTTCAGCCCCTCTGAACGGATCCGGTTCACCTCCTCGAGCAGGATCTCCCGCGCCTCGTCTTCTTTGTCCGGCGACGTTCCCAGGTAGACGACGAAGGATCCGCCGAGCCTTTTGGCGAAGTTCATCGCCGCCACGACGTACGCCAGGCCGCGCTTTCCGCGAATGGCCTCGAAGAAGACTCCCCCGAGCCCCGACACGACGTTCTGGAGGAGGTCGAGAGGATACTTCTCTTCGGATCGCAGGTCGCACGCGGGGAATCCGAGGATCTGGAAAGTCTGGGTGCGCTTCCGCGTCTCAATCCGCCGGACGATCCCGGCCGGCGGCGCCACGAATTCCCGATCTCCGGGCGCGTCCCCGTCGGCGCGCCAGCCCGCCATTTTCTCGGCGACCATCTCCCGAACCGATTCGGCCGCCAGATCTCCGGCCACCGCCACCACCATCTGATCCGGCCGGAAAGTCCGGCGATGCCAGCGCAGCAGATCCTCCCGGCTCAACCCGGCCAGCACGCCGGCGGCGCCGTAGGCGGGGAGGGCGTACGGATGCCCGGCGTAGGCCGCCTCACGGAAGAGGTTCAGGGCGTAACCCATCGATTGATCCTGCAGCGCCTCGATCGCCGCCAATTGGACTTTGCGCTCCCGCTCCAGCTCCGTGACCGGAAAGCCGGGATTGCGCATCACGTCGAGGAGAAGGTCGAGGCCGCCGGGAAGGAAACGGGAGAGGATTCCGATCGAGAAGCCGAGATAGTCGTCGTCGAACACCCGCTCCAGGCTGCAGCCGAAGGATTCGATCTCGATGGCGATTCGATGCGCGTCCCGGAGCGGCGTGCCCTTGGCCATCGTCGCGAGGGTCAGCCGGGAGATCCCGGTATTCTGCGGCGTCTCCTGCGATCGGCCTCCCCGGAACAGGACGACGACGTTCGCCACGGGCAGGCGGGGGTTCTCCTCGACCAGCAGGGTCGCGCCGCCCGGAAGCGAGAGGCGCACCGGCTCGCGCGCGGCGCGCGAGAAAGCCGACGGAGCGGGCGGGCGGCGGATCGCTTCCGGAAGCTGCGCCGGGCTCGGGAGCGCGACGTCTTGGGCCGGAGTCAGGAACCGCCTGCGGATTTCCGCTTCGTCGAGGGCGTAGGAGGCATCGGTTTCGGGCACGTAGGCGAGGAAAGAGGCCCGGCCCGGGACGAGGTAGGAGCGCGCGGCTCTCAGGACGGCCTCCGGCGTCACCTCCTGCAGCTTCCGGACGAACTCGTCCGCCAGGTGATAATCCCCCAGCGATTCGTAATAGGCCAGATTCGAGGAGACGCCCGTGACGTCGCTCTGGGCCAGGTAGTACTGGCTCTCGACGGCGCTGCGCGCCTTGAGGATCTCCTCGGGGAAGGGCCCCTGCGAGCCGATGCCCGCCAGCACCCCCAGGATCGCCGTCGCGGCGTCCCGCACCTGCCCCGGCTCGAGCTCGGCGCTGACGGTGAGGGTCCCCAGATCGGCGAAAACCTCCGTGCCGGAGCCGATCCCCTCCACGAGCCCGCGATTCTCCTTCACCTCCTGGAACAGCCGGCTGCTCCTTCCCTTCCCCAGGATGGTGGCCAGGATCCGCACCGGAAGATCGTCGGGATCGAAGAGGGGGACGGTTCGAAAGCCGATGAACAGATGGGCGCGCTTGATGTCGCCGCTGAGGACGCGGTGCCGGAAGTCCTCCTGCGGGGGCTCGGGGGGAGAGGACCGACGCGCTCCGGAACGGGCCGGCATCGATCCCAGCCGCCGGCGGGCCGCGTCCAGGACGTCGCGCGTCTCCACGTCTCCGACCACGCACAGGATCACGTTCTCGGCGCAATAGTGGCGGCGGTAGAAGTCCATCAGCTTGTCGCGCGTGAAGTCGCGCAGCATCTCTTCGTGGCCGATCCGCCAGCGCCGGATCCGATGGACGCGGAACGCGAGTTCGTTGAGCTTCTCGGCGGCGAACGCCCCGGGATTGTCCATCTTCCGGCGGGCTTCCTGGATGATGGCTTCCAGCTCCCGGGACAGCTCCGCCGGATCGATCAACGGGTTCATCAAGGCATCCGACTGGATGTCGAGCCCCTGTGAGAAGGCGCCGGCGGGAAGCGTGAAGTAGTAGTGGGTGAAATCGTAGTAGGTCCCCGCGTTCAGCTCGCCTCCGAGGGACTTCACCTCGCGGGCGATCTGATCGGGCGAGGGGCGGCTCGGCGTCCCCTTGAAGAACATGTGCTCGATGACGTGGGCAATCCCGACTTCGTCGTCTTCTTCGTTGAAATAGCCCGCTTTCACCCACACGTTCAAGGCGACCACGGGCGCGGCGTGGCTCTCCTTCACGAGGATCGTGAGCCCGTTGGGAAGCCTTTCCCGGGTGACGTCGTCGGTGAGACGGCGCCGGTTCGCGTCGATCACGGGATCTCCATTCCTGTGGGTGCTCTGGAAATCGGGCTTTGCGGCGAGGCGCGGAAAACTCGATCAGTCTAGCACAGTCGCTGAACGGCCGTTTCGAGATTGGCGATCCGATCGGCGAGACCCGACGATGTCGACGGCAGCCGGATTGGGTCGCGCCTCGCCCCGGCCCGACGTGCCACACCTCCGAGCCCGGCGTGGCAGGCGCAGACTGGCAACATGGCGCGCATCCCGCCGGGCGCCACGCAAACTCGGCCCGCCGATCGCCAGGGGTCGCGAGAGGCCTCGCGGCGCGGTGGATGACGGAATGGCTCCGAGCAGCGGAGGATTCCGATGGGAGGGAGGAGTCGCGAAAGCGTCCTCCGGGGGAAGCGGATCGGCGCGCGATTCGCGGCGGCCGGCGGCGCTGAAGAATCAGGAAACCGCGGGAAAACAGCCTACGACAAGAGGTATGACGGAGGCCTGTCGTGGATTATATTTTTATACTTCACTTACATTGTCGAGCGTGAATACCGACGTTTGACCAATCGGGCGAAGGAGCGCCTGGATGATTTCTCGAGGAGACCCATCCCGCAGCCAGTGAATCGTCCGCTTATTTGGCCGGCGCCCGCCCGCTCGACCGCTTCTAAGCTATACACTATCTTGTGGGTTAGCGAGGCATCAACTCCAGGAATACGGTAAAACCGGCAATTCAGGCTTTGCGTTGCTGCTAGTTCTTCCATCCTCAAGACTTCCGGTCGGAGGTCTGTTATTTTTGCCTTGACACCCCCCGCCCGAGTCAATATCATGCGCTCCCGTGGAACAAAGTGGAATTAAGTGGAGATCGTTCTCGCATTCCCTTTGCTTCCGGCGGAAAACACCCCGAGAGTAAAGAATAGACCCCGGAAAGCAATCCTTCCGGGTCGCGACGGGAAACGGAAGCTTCGCTGGCTCTCCTATCGGGGACGGGCGCATGCTCAGGGGCAACCACCCCGCGAAGATCGACGAGAAGGGACGCCTGAAGATCCCCACCTCCTTCCGCAATCTCATCGAGCAGCAATACGGCAAGGATCTCTTCATCACGAGCATCTCCGGAGAGTTCGTGCGCATCTATCCGATGCCGATATGGCTCGAGATCGAAAAGAAAATCGCCGCGGTCTCCTCGATGAATCCCACCATCCAGCGTTTCCTGAACCGCGTCAACTACTACGGCTCGGTCGGCACCCTCGACGCCCAGGGGCGGGTCGTCATCCAGCCGCTTCTCCGGCGGTCGGCCGACGTCACCGGAGACGTCGCCGTGCTCGGACACCAGCGGTACCTGGACGTCTGGAACCACGATCGAATCAAGACGAAGCTTGAAGCCGAGCCGGTCAGCGAAGAGGATCAAAACGTCCTCGCGTCGTTCGAAATCTGATCCGGGAGCGCGATGATCGCCGAGGTTGCCGCCGTGATGTCCGAGCCGCCCCCCGCAGGGATTTCGCACCGGCCGGTCCTGGTCGGGGAGACCGTGAGCCTTCTGGCGCCGCGGCTCGGGGCGATCGTCGTGGACTGCACGGTCGGGTTGGGAGGTCACGCGCGGGCGCTGCTCGCGGCGATCGGAGACCGCGGCCGCGTGCTGGGCCTGGATCGCGACGCCGAATCGCTCGAGATCGCCGCGCGGAATCTCGAGGAGTTCGGCGACCGGTTCGTGCCCGTGCACGCCGACTACCGCGATCTCCGGCGAGTCCTGGCGGAGAAGAAAGTCGGCTCGGTGGACGCCCTTCTCGCCGATCTGGGCTTCTCTTCGTTCCAGATCGACTCCGCCGATCGGGGATTCTCGTTCCGGGTCGATGCGCCGCTCGACATGAGGATGGACCGATCCTCGGGCAAGACGGCGGCCGATCTCCTCGCCGAGCTCGGCGAGAACGAGATCGCGACGCTGCTGCGGACCTTCGGCGAGGAACGATCCGCCCGGCGAATCGCCCGGGCCCTCGTGGAGGAGCGGCGGCGCCGGAGGGTCCGCACGACGCTGGACCTGGCGCGCCTGGTCGAGCGGACGCTGGGAGCGAGGGGCGGCGCGCGGATCCATCCCGCGACGCGCACCTTCCAGGCCGTGAGAATCGCCGTGAACCGCGAGCTGGAAGGGCTCGAGGAATTCGTGCGGGAAGCGTGCTCGATCCTGGCGGCCGGCGGGCGGGCGGCCTTCATCTCCTTCCACTCGCTGGAGGACCGGATCGTCAAGCAAACGCTCCGGTCGCTCTCGCCCCGCTGCGTCTGCCCGCCCGCTTTTCCTCGATGCACCTGCGGCCGCCCCGGCCTCGTCGAGTCGATCACCCGAAGGGCGGTGCGGCCCGGGACGGAGGAGATCCGCGCGAATCCGCGCTCCCGCAGCGCCCGGCTGCGGGCGGTGCGCCGGCTGCCGGATCCGGCGCCGGCGGGAGGGCGCTCGTGAGATCCCAGGATTCGACCCGCCGCGTCGTCCTGAATCAACACCTGGTCAAGGAGCGGGACCAGGCGCGCGTCCGGGACCTGCGGCGGGTGGTGTGGATTTGCGCCGCCATCCTCGCGCCGGTCCTCTTCTACGTCTGGCAGCAGGTGGAGTACATCCGCTACGGCTACCAGGTGGAGCAGCTGCGGACGGAGAGAAGCCGCCTGACGGAATGGAACCGGAAGCTGAAGCTTGAACGGGCCACCCTGCTGAACCTGAAGCGGATCGAAAAGGTCGCCTCGGGACGGCTCGGCCTCGTGCCACCCTCGCCGGAAAACACCGTGAAGATTCGGCTCAGCGGCGACGGCTCACCCGCGAGCGTGGCGCGCCGCAAGGATCCGGTCGACGGGCTGGCCGCGGCGGAACGGTAAGGGAGACACTTCCATGTGGCAGCGTGGAAAGATGCCGGAGCGCGTGACGATCCTGATCGGCGCGCTGGGCCTCGCCTTCGCCGGCGTGCAGCTTCGCCTGATTCAGGTGCAGGTCCTCCAGGCCCCCCGCCTGCGGGCGGTGGCGCGCTCGCAGCAGGAGGCGGTGATCACGCTCGACCCGAAGCGCGGCCCCATCTACGACCGGAACGGGAAGGAGCTGGCTCTTTCGGTCGACGTCGACTCCGTGTACGCCGATCCTTCGCAGATCGCGAATCCCACGCTCGCCGCGCGAAACCTCTCGAGAGTCCTGGGCGTGCGGTTCGAAGATCTCCGGGCGAAGCTCAAGAGCGGCAAGCGATTCGCCTGGGTCCAGCGGAAGATCACGCCGGCGCAGCGCCGCGCCGTGGAAGCGCTGAAGATCAAGGGCATCGGCTTCGTCAAGGAGAGCAAGCGGTACTATCCGAACGGCCCGCTCGCGGCACACGTCCTCGGATACGCGGGAGTCGACAACCAGGGGCTCGACGGGATCGAGTACTCGCGCGACGCGGACGTGCGGGGAAAGCCGGGACGCCTCTCCACAATCCGCGACGGCCGGGGCGGAAGGGCGCTCACGACCAACGAGCATCCCCCCACGGCCGGGCGCTCAGTCGTCCTGTCGCTGGACCTGGTGGTCCAGCACCTGGCCGAGAAGGAGCTCGAGGCCGCGGTCGCCGAGCACCAGGCCCGCGGCGGAACCGCCATCGTGCTCCGCCCCGACACCGGCGAGATCCTGGCGCTCGCGAACCGTCCCACCTTCGACCCGAACGTCTATTCCGAATACTCGGACGAGTCGAGGCGCAACCGTGCGATCGGGGCGATCTACGAGCCGGGGTCCACGTTCAAGGTCGTGACCGCGGGGGCGGCGCTGGAGGAGAAGAAGGTCACTCCGGCCACGGTCCTTTATTGCGAGCACGGCGCCATCCAGATCGGCAAGTTCACGATCAAGGAGGACCGCCTTCCCTTCGACTATCTCACGGTCGAGCAGATCGTCGAAAAATCGAGCAATGTCGGAGCGATCAAGCTGGCGCTGATGATGCCCCCCTCGGTCTTCTACCGCCATCTCACCGATTTCGGCTTCGGGGAATCGACCGGCATCGACCTTCCCGGAGAGACGCGGGGCCTGCTGCGCCCCCCCGAGAGCTGGTCGGGACTGTCGCAGGCGTCCCTCGCGATCGGCCAGGAAGTCGGGGTCACGCCGCTCCAATCGGTCACGGCGGTCTCGGCGGTGGCGAGCGGCGGGATTCTCCGCCGGCCGTGGATCGTCGCCGGCCTGGTGGGCGAGGACGGCGGGATCTCGCGGCCGGCGCGCTCCGCCGATCCGGGACGGCGCATCATCTCGCCCGCCACGGCGGCGGCCATGACCTCCATCCTGGAGAAGGTAGTCACCGACGGCACCGGCAAAGCCGCGGCGATTCCCGGCTACGGCGTGGCGGGCAAGACAGGGACCGCGCAGAAGATCGACGAGACGGGACGTTACAGCCGGGGGAAGTACGTCGCCTCGTTCGTGGGCTTCGTTCCGTCGCGCGATCCGGCGCTCGCCATCATCGTCGTCGTGGACGAGCCGCACCACGGCTTCCACGGCGGCGAGATCGCCGCGCCCGTCTTCGCCCGGATCGCCCTCCCCGCCCTCCAATATCTCGGCGTGATGCCCGCCGAAGGAGGCGTGATCCTGAACCGCGGCGCGGAGATTCAAGCCTCGCTGCGGAGCCTGGAGGCGATGCCTTCCGTGGCCCGCGGGGGTCTCGCCAGGCGCCGCCCGAAGCGCGCCGAGCAGACGGCGCGCTTCCTGCCTCTCGCCGCGCCGGAGCTCGGGGGGCGTGCCGGCGGCGATTCCGGCAGCGACGAGGTGGCCGAAATGCCGGACCTCTCCGGCATGAGCTTGCGGGAAGCCACCATCCTGCTGGCCCAGATGGGGCTCACACCCCATATCAACGGCCGCGGACCGCTGGTAGGAAGCCAGAGTCCCGAACCCGGCGCGGAAGTCCGTTCCGGAGAGGCATGCAGCCTGGCTCTGACGGAGGAGCGGCCTTGATTCTCTCCCGCATCCTGGAAGACGTGGCGGTGGACCGCATTACCGGCCCCGCCGACCCGACCGTCCTCGGACTCGCCTACGACTCGAGGAAAGTGGAGGAGGGGTATCTTTTCGCCGCCATCGCGGGGGAGGTCCGGGACGGCAGTCAGTTCATCCCCGAAGCGGTGCAGCGCGGCGCGTGCGCGATCCTCTCCAGCCGTCCCGCGCCGGATCCTCCCCCGGTCACCTGGGTGCGCGTCCCGGACGACCGCGAGGCGCTGGCGATCGCGGCGCGCAACTACTATTCGCGCCCCGACGAGCGAACGGGGGTGATCGGCGTCACCGGAACCAACGGGAAGACCACGGTGGTCCATCTGGTGGAGTCGATCCTCAAGGCCGCCGGAGAGAAAGTATGCGCGCTGGGGACGCTCGCCTATCGAATCGGGAGCGAGGAGATGCGCGCGGAGCGCACGACTCCCGAATCGGTCGACCTGTGCCGCATCCTGGATCGGGCCGCGAGCGAAGGATGCCGCCACGCCGTGATGGAAGTCTCCTCGCACTCCCTCGCGCTCAAGCGCGTCGCCGGCCTGCGCTTCGCCGCCGCGGTCTTCACGAACCTGACCCGGGATCATCTCGACTTCCACGGCGACATGGAGCATTACCGGGAAGCCAAGTCGATGCTTTTCCGCGACCTGCCGGAAGGGCACCCCGCGGTGGTGAACGCCGACGATCCGGCCGCCTCGCACTTCCTGTCGCTCACGCGCGGCCGGCCGGTCACCTACGGATTCGGGGAAGGCGCCGACGTGCGGATCGAATCCTTCCAGCCGGACTGGAAGGGGATCCAGATGACGCTGAGCGTGGCGGGCGCGGCGCTGCCGCTGAGAAGCCGTCTTTTCGGCCGCCCGAACGCGAGCAACATCGCGGCCGCCGTCGCCGCGACCACGGCGCTCGGCACAAAGCCGGAGCACGCCGCCGCCGGAGTCGCGGCGCTGGCCGGAGTCCCGGGCCGTCTGGAGAGCGTCGAGGCGGGGCAGCGGTTTTCCGTCTACGTCGACTACGCGCACACTGACGACGCCCTGACCAGCACGCTGAAGACCGTGCGCGAGCTCCGCCCCCGGCGGCTGATCGTGGTCTTCGGCTGCGGCGGCGATCGCGACCGGACGAAGCGGCCTCTCATGGGGGCGGCCGCGGCGCGGCTCGCCGATCTCGCGATCCTCACTTCCGACAATCCGCGCACCGAGGACCCGCTCGCCATCGTGGCGGAGGTCGAGAAGGGAATCCTCAAGGTGACTTCCGATCGAAAGCGCTACCGGGTCATCCCCGATCGGCGGGAAGCGATTCGGGCGGCGCTCATGGAGGCGGACGGGGGGGACGCGGTCCTGATCGCGGGAAAGGGTCACGAGACGTATCAGATCCTCCGGGATCGGACCGTTCCCTTCGACGATCGGGAAGTGGCGCGCGAGATTCTCCGGACCCGGGTGCCGGCGAATTCCGGCCATGGCGCGCCTTAGCCTGGCCGAGGCGGCGCGCGGGACGGAAGGCGTGCTCCTGCGCGGCGATCCGGAGGCGACGGTGGAGTCGTACTCCATCGACACGCGGACGCTGAAGCGCGGCGACCTGTTCTTCGCCCTGGCGGGGCCGAACCACGACGCCCACCGCTTCGTCCCGGAAGCGCTCGGCAAGGGGGCGGCCGGGGTGGTGATCGCGCGGGGCCGGGTGACGGACTTCCCCGGCGACGCGGCGATCATCCGGGTGCCGGACACGACCCGAGCCCTCCAGGATCTGGGGCGGTGGATCCGGCACCGCCAGGCGGTGAAGGTGCTCGGAATCACCGGATCGACGGGCAAGACGACGACCAAGGAAATGACCGCGGCGGTGATGGAAGAGGCGATGCCCACGCTCAAATCACGCGGGAACCTGAACAACACCTTCGGGCTGCCGCTCTGCCTGCTCGAGATGGAGCCCGGCCACCAGGCCGCGGTTCTCGAGATGGGGATGAGCTATCCGGGCGAGCTGAAGCTCCTGGCCTCCATCGCCGATCCCGACGTGGGGGTCCTGACGAACGTCTACCCCGTCCACCTCGAGCACTTTCCGTCCCTCGCCGCCATCGCCGACGCCAAGGGGGAGCTGTTCCGCGGCATGCGCGAGGACGCGACCGCCGTCTACAACGCGGACGACGCCGAGGCGACGCGGGTCGCGCTGCCGTTTCCCGGCCGGAAGATCGGCTTCGGCTTCACGGAGCGCGCCGAAGTCCGGGCCGCCGAGCTGCGCCACGAGACGCCCGGCTCCACGCGCTTCCGATTGATCGGCGCGGGCGCCGACCTGGACGTGGAGATCCCCTTTCCGGGGCGCCATCACGTGGCCAACTCGCTGGCCGCCGCGGCGGCGGCCCATGCCGCGGGCGCGGGGCCCGAGGCGATCCGCCGGGGCCTGGCGCGCACCCGGCCCCTGCCAATGCGCGGCGCGCTGCTGCGGCTTCGCGGGCCGGTGCAGATCCTGGACGAGACCTACAACAGCAATCCGAGAGCGATGGAGCGGGCGCTCGAGACGCTCGCCGCCATGCCGGCCTCCCGGAAAATCGTGGCCGCCGGGGACATGCTCGAGCTGGGAACCTCGGAGGCCGAGGCCCACCGCGCCCTGGGGGAAAACGTCGCGAAGAGCGGCGCCGCCCTGTTCGTCGCGGTCGGGCCGCTCTCGCGGCTCGCCGCCGAGAGCGCCCGCGCGGCCGGAGTGCCGGAAGTCCGCCATTTCCACGATTCCGCCGCGGCGGCGGCATGGACGGCCGGCGTCGTGCGGCCGGGGGACCTGATCCTGGTGAAGGGCTCCCGCGGCATCGCCATGGAGCGCGTCGTCGACGCGCTCCGCACTTCCCTCGGCGCGGAGGAGGACTGATGCTCTACCGGCTCCTCTACCCGCTGCATGAATACTTCTCGGTCTTCAACGTGTTCCGCTACATCACGTTCCGGTCCGCGCTCGCGACGCTGACGGCTTTACTGATCTCTTTCGGCCTCGGATCGTGGCTGATCCGCAAGCTGAAGGATCTTCAGATAGGGCAGAACATCAGACCCGAGGGGCCTCAAACCCACCACACCAAGAAAGGCACCCCGACCATGGGGGGGCTGCTGATCATTCTCGCGGCCGTGCTCCCCACCCTTCTCTGGGCTGACCTCACCAACCGATACGTGTGGATCGCCGTGGCGTCCACTCTCGCCTTCGGGGTCATCGGATTCCTCGATGACTACCTCAAGCTGCGAAAGGTGAGGTCCCTCGGGCTGAGCGTTCGAGGCAAGATGGCGGCGCAAATCCTGGTCGCCGCTCTCATCGGCGTGTACCTGATCCATCTCGCCGAGATCGACATGTTCACGACCCAGTTCTCCTTCCCGTTCTTCAAGCGCTGGATGCCGGATCTGGGATGGTTCTACGTCCCCTTCATCATGCTGGTCGTCGTCGGATCCGCCAACGCGGTGAACCTCACCGACGGCCTGGACGGGCTGGCGATCGGCAGCGTCCTGATCGCCTCGGCGACCTTCGCCATCCTGACCTACATCGCGGGCAACGCCGTCGCCGCGACCTATCTGGGCGTGATCAACGTCAAGGGAAGCGGCGAGCTGACGGTCTTTTGCGGGGCGCTCGTCGGCGCCTCGCTCGGCTTCCTCTGGTTCAACTGCAACCCCGCGGAGATCTTCATGGGGGACGTCGGCTCGATGGCGCTCGGAGGCGCCATGGGAACCGTGGCGGTCCTCATCAAGCAGGAGATCCTCCTGGTGTTCGTCGGCGGGCTGTTCGTCCTCGAGGCGGTGTCGGTGATCCTGCAGGTGATCTCGTTCAAAGCGAGGGGACGCCGGATTTTCCGGATGGCCCCCCTTCACCATCATTTCGAGCTGGCCGGCTGGGCGGAGCCCAAGGTGATCATCCGATTCTGGATCCTCGCCATCATCTTCGCCCTGGTCAGCCTTTCGACCCTCAAGCTGCGCTAGCGGAACGGCCCCGCGCGGGCCGTCCGGGAGGGCTCCCGAGTCCCCGCCGGGGATGAGAGTCGATGAACGAAGATGGAGCGCATATCGGGTCGGCGGTTCGTCGTGGCGGGCGCGGGAGTCAGCGGGCTGGCTCTGACCCGCTTTCTGCTGGAGCGCGGAGGAGAAGTGACTCTCAGTGACAGCCGGTCGGAAGGGCTCGGCCCGGAGGTCGCGGAGGCCGGGCGGCGCGGGGCCCGCCTGGAGCTGGGAGGGCACGACGAAGCCCGGTTCGCCGAGGCGGATCAGGTCCTGGTCAGCCCCGGCGTTCCCCTCGGGCTTCCCGCCCTCCGGGCGGCGCGAGGCGCCGGCGTCCCCGTCTGGGGTGAGATCGAGTTCGCCTCGCGGTTCCTCACCGGGAAGATCCTCGGCATCACGGGAACGAACGGGAAGAGCACCACGACGACCCTGACCGCCCGGCTGCTCGTTGAGGGCGGCGTCGACGCCGTGGCGTGCGGCAACCTGGGAACGCCGCTCATCGACCAGGTCGCGGCCGACTCGCCCGCGCGCCACTACGTCCTGGAGCTCTCCTCGTTCCAGCTGGAGGGAATCGAGGCCTTCCGGCCCGACTTGGCGGTTCTCCTCAACGTCGCGCCCGATCATCAGGACCGCTACGCGAGCCACGCCGACTACCTATCCGCCAAGGCGAGGATCTTCGAGAACCAGCGGGACGGGGACCAGGCCCTGCTGAACCGGGACGATCCCGAAGCGAACGCGTTCACGGGAAGGATCGCGGCCCGCACCCGTCATTTCAGCCGCCTGGAGAGCGTCGAAGACGGAGCCTGCGTCGAGTCGGGGCGGATCGTGCTGCGCGCCGGCGGGCGCTCGCGCGAGGTGATGCCGGCCGGCGAAGTCCCCCTCGTCGGAATCCACAATCTGGAGAACGTGCTCGCTTCCGTCGCCGCGGCGGGTCTGTGCGGGGTCGAGCCCCGAACGATGGCGGCCACGCTCCGCGAGTTCCGCGGCCTGCCGCATCGCCTCGAGCTCGTCGCGGAGATCGAGGGGGTGCGCTATTACAACGACTCCAAGGCGACGAACGTCGCCGCCACCGCCAAGTCGCTGGAGAGCTTCCCCTCCGGCGTCATCCTGATTCTGGGAGGGAAGGACAAGGGAGGGGACTTCGCCTCGCTCGTCCCCCTGATCCGCGAGCGCGCGGCGGGCGTCGTCTTCATGGGGAAGGCGCGCGACTCGATTCGGGCCCAAGTGGGAGAGCCGGTCCCTTCCCGCGTCGTGGTCTCCCTCGCGGAGGCGATCGCGGCGGCCCGGGAGATGGCCTCGGCCGGCCAGGTGGTTCTCCTGGCCCCCGGCTGCGCCTCCTTCGACGCCTACCGGAGCTTCGAGGAGCGGGGCGACGATTTCAAAGACCGGGTGCTCGCCCTCGCCGGGAAGCCGGGGACGCGGGGAGGGGGGCGCTGATGTCGCGCAAGCTGGCCTTCGATCGGCTCCTCTTCGCGATTCCCGTCGTCCTGTCGCTGCTCGGCATCGTCATGATCTACTCCGCCTCCGCGGTGCTCTCGATGGAGCGCTACGGGTCGCCCTATCATTATCTCGGCAAGCAGCTGGCGGCGCTCGGGGTGGGATTCGCCCTGATGCTCTGGGCGATGCACTTCGACTACCGCCGCTTGAAGACGCGGGGATTGATTCTGGGATCCCTGATCGCGGTTTCGGGCCTGCTGATGCTGGCGCTGGTCACTCCTTCCGGGCCGGTGCGCCGCTGGATCTCCCTGGGACTCTTCTCGTTCCAGCCCTCCGAGCTGGCGAAGCCGGTCCTCGTCCTGTTCCTGGCGGCCTTCCTCGACCGGCGGGCCGAGGACATCAACGATTTGCGGCGGACGCTCCTGCCGTGCGCCGTGGTCGTCGGCGGGATCTCGTTCCTCATCTATATGCAGCCCGATCTCGGCACGGCCGCCTCGATCTGTCTCTGCGCGGCCCTCCTTCTCTATCTCGCCGGATTGAAGACGCGCTACCTGGCCGCGGGCGGCGCCCTGGGCTTCGTGGGGCTCGTGGTGATGATTTTCCAGGCGAACTACCGCGTCCAGCGGCTGATGACGTTCCTGCATCCTTCGGACGATCCGCTCGGCGCCGGATTCCAGATCCGCCAGTCGCTGCTCTCCTTCGGCAGCGGCGGGCTCCAGGGGGTCAACCTGGGCGAGGGGCGGCAGAAGCTCTTCTTCCTGCCGGAGCCGCACACCGACTTCATCTACGCCGTCATCGGCGAGGAGGTCGGCCTGCTGGGGACTTCCCTGGTTCTCCTGGTGTTCGGCTTCCTGCTCTGGCGGGGAATCCGCGCCGCGCTGCGCGCGCCGGACCGGTTCGGCTACCTCCTGGGGATGGGGCTGACCCTTTTTTTGGTGGTGCAGGCGACGCTCAACATGGGGATGGTCCTCGGGCTGCTTCCGACCAAGGGGCTGCCGCTTCCCTTCATTTCGTACGGCGGCTCCTCGGTGATGATCGGACTGCTTTCGGTGGGAGTGATCTTGAACATCTCCCAGCATTCCAACTGAGGTGGCGGAGCCCGGAGCGCCGGAACGGGTGGTTTTCGCGGGGGGAGGCACGGGGGGCCACATCTATCCGGCGGTGGCGGTGGCCCAGGAGCTTTCTCGCCGCCGGCGAGGTCTCGTCGTGGTGTTCATCGGCACCGGATCGGCGTTCGAGAAGCGGGTCGTGGAAGGGCACGGCTTCCAGCTCCTGCGCGTGAGCTCCCGGGGACTTCTGGGACGGAGCCTGTCGGCCCAGATCGCGGCGCTCTTCCAGACCGCGGCGGGGCTGCTCCAATCGATGCGCATCCTCTGGGAGCTGAAGCCGCGCGTCGTGATCGGCGTGGGGGGATTCGCCTCGGCCCCGGCGGTGGGCGCCGCCATCCTGCAGCGCATCCCCACGATGGTGCAGGAGCAGAACTACTCGCCGGGCCTGGCGAACCGTATCCTCGCCCGATGGGTGGATCGCATCGCCGTCTCCTTCGAGGAGACGAAGGAACAGCTGGGAGGCCGCGGCGAGGTCACGGGCAACCCGGTCCGCACCGAATTCTCGGCGGTGAAGCCCAAGTCGCGGGGAGCGATCTTCGCGCTGCTCGTCTTCGGGGGAAGCCAGGGGGCCCGGGCCATCAACGAGAAGATGGTGGAAGCGCTCCCGCATCTGGCGCAGCGGAGGCTGGGATTGAGGATCGTCCACATGACCGGCGAGAAGGACCGGCAGGCGGTGGAGGAGGCCTACCGGAAGCACCGGCTGGAGGCGGAAGTGACCCCCTACCTCGAGCGGATGGCGGACGAATACGCGCGCTGCGATCTGGTGATCTGCCGCGCGGGCGCGACCACGGTGGCGGAGCTGACCGCCTGCCAGAAGGCCTCGATCCTGATTCCCTTCCCCAGCGCGGCGGGCGACCACCAGCGGCTCAACGCGGAGAAGCTCGAGAAGGCGGGGGCGGCCGTGGTCCTGCGCGAGTCGGATCTCACGGGGGAGCGGCTGGCGCAGGCGATCGAGTCCCTCGCCGCAAGTCCGGAGAGGATCACGGCCATGGAGCGTGCGGCCGCGCGGCTGGCCCGCCCCGACGCGGCGGCCCGGGTCGCCGATCTGGTGGAAGAGCTGATGGCATGAAGAAAGTCCGGCAAGTCCACTTCGTCGGGATCGGCGGAATCGGGATGAGCGGGATCGCGGAGGTGCTGCTGAACCTGGGATACGGGGTGTCGGGATCGGACCTCGCGGCGAGCTCCGTCACGCGAAGGCTGGAAGACCTGGGGGGGAAGGTGGCCATCGGGCACGAGGCGGGAAACGTGAAAGGCGCCGACGTCGTGGTGACGTCCTCCGCGGTGCGCCCCGGCAACGTCGAGGTGGCCGAGGCGCGGCGACTCCAGATTCCCGTGATTCCCAGGGCCGAGATGCTCGCGGAGCTGATGCGGATGAAGTACGGCGTCGCCATCGCCGGAGCGCACGGCAAGACTTCCACCACCTCCATGGTCGCCCAGGTGCTCTCCGGCTCCAACCTGGATCCCACCATCGTCATCGGCGGGCGTCTGGAAATCCTCGGAAGCAACGCCAAGCTCGGCAAGGGAGATCTCCTCGTGGCGGAGGCCGACGAGAGCGACGGCTCCTTCCTCCATCTTTCTCCGACGATCGCCGTCGTGACGAACCTGGACGCGGAGCACCTGGACCACTACGGCACCTTCGCGAAGCTTCAGGACGCCTTCGTCGACTTCCTGAACAAGGTCCCGTTCTACGGCGTCGGGATCGTCTGCCTGGACGATCCGGCGATCCGCGAGATCCTGCCGAGGCTCGAGCGGAAGATCGTGACCTACGGACTGGAGGGACGGCCCGACCTGAGAGCCGAGGGGATGGCGATGAAGGAGTTCAGCTGCCGCTTCGAAGTTTCCTGGAAAGAGAAGCCCCTCGGCAGCGTGGAGCTGCGGGTGCCGGGACTCCACAACGTCAGCAACAGCCTGGCGGCCATCGCCGTCGGATTGGAGCTGGACCTGCCTTTCGACTGGATCGCCTCCCACCTCTCCCAGTTCCGGGGCGCCGACCGGCGCTTCCAGCTCAAGGGGGAAGCCAACGGGATTCTGGTGATCGACGACTACGGACACCATCCCTCGGAGATTCGGGCGACGCTCCGGGCGGCCCGGCGGGGCTGGAGCCGCCGGACGGTCGTCGTCTTTCAGCCTCACCGCTTCTCGCGAGCAGCCGCTCTCCACGACGAGTTCGCGCGCAGCTTCGAGGACGCCGACGTCCTGGTGGTCACCGACATCTACCCGGCCGGCGAGAAGCCGCTCCCGGGCGTCTCCGGGGAGAGCCTCGCCGAGGCCATCCGGCGCCAGGGCCACCGCGACGTGACCCTGGTGTGCGATCTGAAGGAGGTCCCCGACTTCCTCCTTTCCCGGGTCCGCCCCGAGGACATGGTGATCACGATGGGAGCGGGCTCGGTCTGGAGGGCGGGAGAGGAGTTCCTGAAGAGGCTGGGGAAGAGTTCGTGAAGAGCCGGGCGCAGGCGGCGAGGCGCCACGAGGAACGGGACATGGCGGGAAGCTGGGCGGAAAAGGCGACGGAGATCCTGGAGGCCTCCGCGGTCCCCTACGAGCGGAGCTTCCCGCTCGCTCGGCTGACGACCCTGGGAGTGGGCGGGCCCGCCGATTTCCTGGCGCGCCCCGATTCGGTGCCGGCGATCGCCCAGGCTCTCGAGGCGCTGACCAACGAAGGGATCCCTCTGGCCGTCCTCGGGGCGGGATCCAACCTCCTGGTCTCCGAGGCCGGCTTCCGCGGCGTCGTCGTGTGTCTGGCCGATCTGCTGGACGAGCCGCGGATCGACGGGAACTTCGTCCGGGCGCCGGCCGGATGGAGGCTCCCCTCGCTCGTGAGCCGCCTCACGCCCCTCGGGCTGTCGGGCCTGGAGTGGGCGGAGGGGATCCCGGGGTCGGTGGGGGGATCGGTGCGGATGAACGCGGGGGCTTTCGGCGATTCGATGCAGTCGACCGTCCGGGAGGTGGCGGTGCTCGACCTTCAGGGACGGGTGGAGCGGCTTCGGGTCTCCCCCGCCGATTTCATCTACCGCGGCGCCCCGTTCCTGCGCGACTCGATCGTCGTGGAGGCTCTCTTCGAGACGACGCCCCGGCCGCCGAAGGAGATCGAGGAGATCGTCCGCCCCTTCCGGGAGCACCGGCGCCGCACGCAGCCCACCGGCGTGCGCAGCTCGGGCTGCATCTGGAAGAACCCCCCCGGCAGCAACGCCGGCCGCCTGATCCAGGAGGCCGGGCTCAAAGGAACGGTCCACGGGGGGGCGAAGATCTCCGAAGTGCACGGCAATTTCATCGTGAACACCGGAGGCGCCACCTTCTCCGACGTGATGATCCTGGCCGAGCGAATTCGCGAGACGGTCCTCAAGCACGCGGGCGTCTCCCTGGAGATGGAGGTGGTGATCTGGCCGTGATCCCTCCGATCGTTCCCAGCACGGACGAAAGGTTCCTGCGGCTGACGCGGAACGAGCAGGTGCGCAAGCGGCGGCGCGCCCGCTCGCTGATTCGCGCGGCGGCCTGGGCCGGCCTGCACCTGGCGGTCGCGGGCGTCGTCGGGCTGGCGGCGTGGGGGGCGTATCGCTACCTCACGCATTCCGAGCGGTTCCGGGTGACGCGCGTTCTGGTGGCCGGCGGCGGCTACGTCCCGGAACGGGAAATCAAGCGAGTCACCGCGCCGTTTTTGGGCAAGAACATCTTCGCCGCCGACCTCGGGGCGCTGCAGTCGCGGCTCGAGTCGCAGTCGTGGATCAAGACCGCCCGGGCGAAGCGGCGCATCCCCGACGTGCTCCTGATTCAGATCGAGGAGCGGGTCCCGGAGGTTCTCGTGAAGGTGCGCGACGGGATCTACCTGGCCGACGGCGAAGGCACGCTGCTGGATCGCTTCGGACCCGAATACGCCGATTACGACTTCCCGATCCTCACCGGACTGGACTCCGCCGGACGGGACACCCTGAAGCGGAAAGTGGCGCGCGGCGCGACGTTCGTGAACTACCTCTACCGCACCCACCCCCAGCTCGCGGATCAGGTCTCGGAAATCGACGTCGAGCGGGACGACGCCCTCGAAGTGAGGCTGAACGACGGCGGGCCGCCGCTGAAAGTGAGCCCGGACGCCTTCGAGCTGAACCTCGACAACTATCTGGCCATGAGGAACTACATCGCATCGAATTACGGCGACGTGAGATATGTCGATCTGAGATGGAAGGATCGCCTCAGCATCCTGCCGGCGGAGGGAAGGAGCAGCGAAGATGGCACGAAGCGCTAAGCACATCGTGGGTCTGGACATCGGCACGACCAAGGTCTGTGTCACCGTCGCCGAGCCTAACGAGAACGGTTCGCTCGACATCGTCGGGTTCGGCACGTGTCCTTCGAAAGGCCTCCGCAAGGGAGTGGTCATCAATCTCGACGCCACGATCGACTCCATCAAGTCCGCGGTGGAAGAGGCGGAGCTGATGGCGGGGGTCAGCGTCGAAAAAGCCTTCGTGGGGATCGCCGGGGGGCACGTCCGCGGCTTCAACAGCCGGGGCGTGGTCGCCATCTCGGGGAAGGATCACGAAGTCACCCGGGCCGACATCGCCCGGGTCCTGAATGCCGCCCGGGCGGTCTCCATCCCCCCCGACCGGGAGATCTTCCACGTGCTCCCCCAGGAGTTCATCGTGGACGACCAGGAAGGGATCGGGGATCCCGTGGGGATGACCGGGACCCGCCTGGAAGCGAACGTCTACGTCGTGACCGGCTCGATCTCCGCGGTGCAGAACATCGTGAACTGCGTGAACCGCGCGGGCATCGAGGTCGAGGACACGGTCCTGGAGCAGCTGGCCGCCTCCGAGGCGACGCTGACCACCGATGAAAAGGAGATGGGGGTGGCCATCATCGACGTCGGTGGCGGCACGACCGACCTGGCGCTTCTCGAGCGGGGAGCCATCCGCCACATCAGCATCCTTCCCACCGGCGGGGACCACTTCACGAACGACATCGCGGTGGGGCTCCGGACGCCCGTTCCGGAAGCGGAGCGGATCAAGAAGAAGTACGGCTGCGCCGTCCCCGGCCTGGTGGGCGAGGAGGACACGATCGAGGTGCCCAGCGTGGGCGGGCGGAAATCGCGGGTCCTCTCCCGGCAGATTCTCTGCGAGATCATTCAGCCCCGGGCGGAGGAGATCTTCTCCCTCATCAACGAGGAGATCGTCCGCACGGGGTTCGACAAGTCCATCAATGCCGGTGCGGTCCTTACCGGAGGCGGATCGATCATGGAAGGCATCCCGGAAATCGCCGAGGACGTCCTGGACATGCCGGTCCGCCGCGCCGCCCCCGTCAACGTGGGGGGGCTTTCGGACGGCGTCAACAGCCCGCTCTTCGCCACGCCGGTCGGCCTGATCCTCTTTGGCCACCGGCACCGGACGCGGCGCGTGGAGGTCCAGCCGCCCACCAACCCGTTTTTCTTCGTCCGTATGGGAGAGCGGATGAAGACCTGGATCCAGGAGCTGTTTTGAGCCAGAAGGGCGGCCGAAGCATAGGGCCGGGGCAGAGCTGCCTTCCCGGTTTCGACCGGGAAGCCAAACCGTCAGGGGGACAATCGATGATCCGCATGGAAGACCCGGAGCCGGGCAAGGACAAGAAGGCCAGCGTGACGTTCGCCGAAACAAGGGACATCGGCGCCAACATCAAGGTCGTCGGAGTGGGCGGCGGGGGAGGCAACGCCGTCAACCGGATGATCGCGAACAATCTGCAGGGGGTGGAGTTCATCGCCGCAAACACCGACTGCCAAGCGCTGCGCTCGTCGAAGGCGGCGGTGCGCCTGCAGATCGGATCCAAACTGACCAAGGGGCTCGGCGCCGGCGCCAATCCCGACGTCGGCCGGAACGCCGCGCTGGAGGACTCGGAGAAGATCCTCGAGCTGCTCAGCGGCGCCGACATGGTTTTCATCACCGCCGGGCTCGGCGGCGGGACGGGCACGGGGGCGACCCCCATCATCGCGAACCTGGCGCAGGAGCTCGGGGCGCTCGTGGTGGCGGTCGTGACCAAGCCCTTCTCGTTCGAAGGGAAGCGCCGCAAGGAGCAGTCGGAGCAGGGGCTGCGCGAGCTCCAGGAATGCGTCGACACCGTGATCGCCATCCCGAACGAGAAGCTCCTGTCCACCGTGGACAAGAAGATGGCGCTCGGCGCGGCGTTCCAGTACGCCGATGACATCCTGCGCCAGGCGGTGCAGGGCATCTCCGACCTGATCACGATCCCGGGGGAGATCAACCTCGATTTCGCCGACGTGAAGACGATCATGGCGGGCATGGGCATGGCGCTCATGGGCACCGGCATCGCCCGCGGCGAAAACCGCGCCATGGAAGCCGCCCAGAAGGCGATCTCCTCGCCGCTCCTCGAGGACGCCGCCATCGACGGCGCCAAGGGGATCCTCATCAACATCACCGGCGGCACCGACATGACGCTGCACGAGGTGTCGGAAGCTTCGACGCTGGTCCAGAAGACCGCCGACGCGGAAGCCAACATCATCTTCGGGACGGTCATCGATCCCACCATGACCGACGAGATGAAGGTCACGGTGATCGCCACGGGGTTCAAGGACCCGTCGACGCCCGTCGTGACGCCCCGCGGCCGGGAGGCGTTCTCCATGCGGGATCGCGGAGGCTTCGAGCACCGGATCTCCGACACGCCCGCTTTCATGCGGAAGCAGCAGCAGCGCGCCGTGGAGGCAGCGAGCTTCTCCCCCTCGGAGGAGGCCGCCCCCGCATACGCTTCGCTTCAAGACGAGCTCGACATCCCGACATTCTTGAGGAAGCAGATGGATTAGCTGGATCGCCTTGGGCGGGAACGGCAACGTTCCTTCTGGGGGACGGAGCGAAGGAGCCCAGCGGTCGACGGCATGGGTTCCCCGCTCACTGGCCCGACCCGCATAAAGCGCGGGTGCCCCGGCCCCTGCTCACAAGCCCCGTTCCGCCCCGGCCCCGATGAACTCCAGGAGGGACGGGGAGGTCACGCGAGCGGCGGCGGCTCCCTCGAGTACCTTCATCGACCCGCGCTGAGGGCGGGCCCGACAGACGGATGAAGGACTCGTGATCGGCGGGTTGGGTGGGTCTTGCGTGAGGGAAGGGTCGCGCATACAATGCGCGCCAGCGACTGCCGTCTCCCGAAGCCGGTGTACGCCCGGTGGACGCTTTGCGGGTGGAGCGGGTCCTGCAAAACCTTTACAAGATCCTGGTCGTCGACGACGAGCCCGAGAACGTCCAGCGCCTGACCGAGTGGCTCCGCCGCGAGAGCTTCGTCGTCACCGCCGCCGCCAGCGCCCGGGAGGCGCTCGAGATCGTGCGGCGCGAGATGCCGGATCTCATCCTGTTGGATCGCTCGATTCCCGCTCTCTCCGGCGGAGGCGTCGCCCGCGAGCTGAAGAGCGACAGCCAGCTTGGAATGATCCCCATCATCATGCTGACCGACGGCTCGGGGCCTCCGGCCGCCTCCGAAGTCCTCGCGGAAGGCGCCGACGACCTGATCTCCGATCCGACCGACTTCGCCGAGGTAAGCTCCCGCGTCCGGACGATGCTGAAGAAGCGGGACGTGTATCTTCAGCTCGAGCGCGCCAACCAGGAGCTGAAGGAGGCGAACAACCGGCTGCAGCAGCTCCTGGTCCGGGACGAGAAGACCGGGCTCCTCAACTACCGCAGCTTCGAGCAAAGGCTCCAGGAGGAGTTCCGCCGGGCCCGGCGCTACCGCGAATACCTTTCCCTGATGATGCTCGACCTGGATCACTACAAGGCGATCAACGACCAGTACGGGCACCTATGCGGGGACGACGTCCTGCGCGAGTTCGGGCGCATTCTCGCCAGCAGCGCCCGCGAGACGGACCTGGTGGCGCGCTACGGCGGGGATGAGTTCGTGATCCTCCTGCCGGCGACCGCCGGCCCTCCGGCGTTCAAGCTCGCGGAGAGGATTCGCCAGGCGATGGAGAGCCACCGCTTCGATCTCGGAGGCAGCAAGGTGACGGTGACTTCCAGCCAGGGAATCGCCACCTATCCCGTCAACAACCGGATCTTCAGCCACGAGGACCTGGTCCGTCTCGCCGACAAGGCGCTGTACGAGGCGAAGGAATCGGGCCGGAATCGTTCCGTGCTGGATCCCCTTTCCATCCGGAGCCGTGATTAATCCTCCCTCCGCGGGCGCGATCCCGTCCCGGCGCCGTCCCTATGAAACCATCACGGCGGCGCTCCTTGGTCTCTGCTCGTTCCTCGTCACCGCGGCGGCAGGGCCCGCCCTCGCCGCGGGGCGGCCGCCCAAGCCGGCGCAGAGCTATGGAGCGGGCAAGGTCTTCAAGCCCGAGTTCAAGGATCTGGTGCGCCATGCCGACCTGATCGTCGTGGGGCGGGTGAGCCAGATCGGGGGCATCCCTCACCCTGGACCTTCGCGCCAGCGTCCCGGCTCGCGCAAGTACGCCTACTGGGAGGACAGCTACGCCCTCCTGGAGATCGAGCAGGTCGTCAAGGGAAAGGCTCCCGGCAGAACCGTGCGGGTGGCGTTCCATTCCGATCTCGAAGGCGACAAGACGAATTATCAGGCCGGAAAGAAGTACATCGCCTTCCTCCTCCGGCCGACGAAATATCCCGACAGCTACACGACCGCCCACTTCCATTACGGCCAGTACCGGATCAACGACCAGGGGAAGGCGGAGCGGGTCGCCGATCCTTCCGAAATCAGCAAGCCCAGCTCGACGGTGATCGACAGCGTGCGCCAGGCGATGGGATCCGCGGGAAAAGGGTCGTGATTCACTCCCCTCCGGAGGTGGTCTACTCGAGGGGCTTCACATACCGAATCGCGGCGCTGCTGCTCGCCCTCCTGGTCGCCTTCGGCCTTTTCTATTTCCATGCGCGCCTCCGGCGGGAATGGTCCTGGGGTCTCGGAGCCCTCACGGCGCTGTTCCTTCTCCTGTACTGGAAGCGCGAGGCGGGGAAGGTCGTCGAGATCCACTCCGAGGGGATGGTCGTTCGCAGCGGCGCCTCCGCCCGGGCGATTCGCTGGGAAGCGGTGCGCGAGGTGCGCTACCGGGCGATCGTCTCGCGGGGAGGAGGCCTCCTGGGCCTCCTGTTCCGGGCGCTCCTGCACGGATTCTCCCGCCGCTCCACGGGGGTCGACGAGCGCAGCGTCTCGATCCGCTGCGCGCTCCTCGCCGACTCCCAGGCTCCCCTCGTGCTCACCTCCGGCTGGAGCCGCGCCGGCGACGCGGTCGAGAAAATCCTGGCGCGCGTGAATCCCCGCCTCATCCAAGAAGCCCTCAACCAGGTGCGGACGGCGGGCCGAGCCGAGTTCGGCCCCGTGGCGATCCAGCACGACTCGATCCTCCGGGGCCGGAAGCGCGTGCGCTTCGCCGAGGTGGCCTCCTTCGGACTGGAGTCAGGGCGCTTTTTCGTGAAGAAGCAGGGGGCGTGGCTGAACGTCATCCAGATGCCGGTCGCGAAGATTCCGAACGCTTTCGTCCTGGTGGAACTGCTGCGCCAGCTCGGCGTTCCGGGAATGCGGCCGGGCACTCTCGCTTCGGCTAACTTCCGAGGTTGAGGCGGGAGCCTGGGGGCCGCGATCGGCCGCGCGCCGGCTCCAAGCCGAATCAGACGGGGCGCCTCGGAAGGGCCGTCTTGGCAGCCGAGAGCGCGGGCTTCCGCGACCGCGGCCGCAGCCCGGCACTGCCTTTGAGAATCAGGGCGGAATAGGGGCAGAAATCCCGCAAGAAGCACGCCTCGCACCGGGGACGGCGGGAGATGCAGATCTGGCGGCCATGCAGGATGAGCTGGAGGGAGAAGTTCGACCAGCGCGATTCCGGAACGAGCTTCATCAGATCGAACTCCACCTTGACCGGATCTTCGTGGCGGGTCAAGCCGAGCCGGCGGGAAACCCTTCCGACGTGCGTGTCGACCGTAATTCCCGGAATGCCGAAGCTGTTCCCCAAGACGACGTTCGCCGTCTTGCGGCCGACTCCCGGGAGAGTGACCAGATCCGCGAGCCGGGGAGGAACCTCTCCGGCGAAGTCCTTCACGAGCTTGCGGCAGCATTCCCGGATGTTGCGCGCTTTGCTTCTGAAGAAGCCGGTCGAACGGATCAAGGCTTCCAGCTCGCGCAGATTCGCCCGGGCGAAAGCCCGGGCGTCGGGATATTTTCGGAACAGGGCGGGCGTCACGAGGTTCACGCGCGCGTCGGTGCACTGCGCCGAGAGAATCGTCGCCACGAGGAGCTGAATCGGGCTCTGGTGGGACAGCGCCGTCTCGGACTCTGGATAATGCTCGTCGAGAAGCGCGAGAATACGCTCCATTCGACGCGGGTCGACCGGCTTGCCGGTCCGGTTTGCCATCAGTCTCTCCCGGGAACGGCGCATCTTACCATGGTCTTCGGCGCCCGATCGCGCGCCTCGCGGCGGCCGGCGCCCGGGCGCAGAGCCGTGATATAAGCGGGGGCAGGAGGGGACTTGGAGCGCCGCGAGACCGAGATCAAGCTCGCCCTTTCCGGGCCCCGCGCGCGCCTCACGGCCCGCCTCAGGAGCCTGGGAGCATGGCTCGAGCTTCCCCGTCACTTGGAAGACAATTTTCTCTTCGACGATGCCGACCGCCGAATCTCGCGGACGCATTCACTCCTGCGCGTCCGCTTGACACCGAGCGGGGCGTCCCTGACCTTCAAGGGTCCCGCGAGGGTGATTCACGGCTTGAAGTCCCGCGCCGAGCTGGAGACCCGATTCTCCGACGGCGAGACTCTCTTGAAGATCCTCGATCGTCTCGGGATGCGCTGCGGCTTCCGCTACCAGAAGTACCGCACCCTTTATCGGCTCGGAGCACTGCATATAGCGCTGGACGAAACACCCATAGGCACCTATATAGAGCTCGAGGGTAGCCGGCGCGCTATCGAGAGGCTTTCGAGGCGGTTAGGGTTCGGCCGAGACGACTTTATAACCGGAACCTACCACGACCTGTTCGTTACATACAAAAGAGCTAATCGGATCCGAACCAGAAATATGCTATTTGGTATCGTTTAGACCCATGTCTATGGATTGCCTTGGGTAGTTTTGAAGGGGTGAGCAGAGTTTCGATCCGGACTAGAGCGGTTTTCATCTCATGTCGTCCGGCCGACTCTTGAGGCCCGGCTGCATACCGGAGGAGATATGAAAGCGATGGTGCTCGCCGCCGGCCTGGGGGAAAGGATGAAGCCCTTGACATGGGATCGCGCCAAGCCGGCTCTTCCGCTTCTGAACCGCCCCTCGGTGCTCCATCTCCTCGAGCACCTCGCGCGTAACGGCGTGGACCAGGTCGCGATCAATCTGCACTACTGCCCCGACACGGTCCGCGTGCTGGAGCCCGAGATTCGGGCTCTCGGATTGAACGTCTTCTTCTGCCCCGAGCCAACGATCCTGGGGACCGGCGGCGGCTTGAAAAACGCTGAGGAATTCCTGCGGGATGGAACGCTGATCATGGCCAATGCCGACTTCGTCACCGATTGCCCTTTGGCGCTGGCGCTGGAGCATCATCGCCGAAGCGGCGCCCTGGCGACGCTCGTCCTGACGCCATTTCAAGAGGGAACCGAATACGGGGCCGTGGAGATGGGTGATGATCATCGGATCGTGCGCATCGCGGGACATCCGGGACCTGGGACCGGAAAGCCGCGCTACCATTTCACCGGAATCCACATCCTTGAACCCGCGATATTCCGGGAGATCCCGCCCGCCGTGAAGAGTGAGATCAACCGCGAGATCTATCCGAAGCTCATCGAAAGAGGCGAGCGCATTGTCGGGTATGTTCATGCCGGCTTTTGGCGCGAGCTGGGGACCCCTCAGCGCTACTTGCAGGGTTCCCTGGATCTGATCAGGCTTGGCGACGCCGGCTACATGCAGAAGATGCGTTTGCGGGAAGGGGTGTACAGTGCCTCCCCCTTGTCATCGCTGCAGGGAAGCATCGAGCCGGCTTTCCTCGCCGGAGCGGATCTCCAGATGTCCTCCGACAGCTTCGCGGCGGAGGTCGTCCTCGGGAATCGGGTGGTCCTGGGCCGGCAGTCGCGCGTAGTGCAGTCGATCCTGTGGGACAGCGTGAGAATCGAGGAAAGCTCTTCGCTCACGGAGTGCCTCGTCGCATCCCGAGTCACGATTCCCGCAAGAACCAGCCTGACCCGCCGGGTCGTCCTGGATGAGGCGAGCTACAGGGGCGATCGCGGCAAGCTGGAGCGCTCCGGAAGCCTCCTCCTGGCTTCGTTCTAGATCCCATGCGAAAGGACCCGGGGCTCGAGGCTTTCGCGCATCGTAACTTCCCGCCCGGCAGCCGCATCACGCAGCTCAAAGGAGACGCCTCCACCCGGCGGTTCTTTCGCGTCGAGCCTCCGGACGCTCCCAGCATCATCTTGATGCTGTTTCCGGAGGCCTTCGATTGGAACGACTCCGCGCTGCGCTCGAATCACGAGCATTTCGAGCGTGTCGGAGTCCCGGTGCCGAAGATCCTCGGCGTCTTCCCGGAGCAGGGGATCGTGCTCCAGGAGGATCTGGGCGACACCACCCTTCAATCGGCGATTCTCGCCGATCCGGGCTACGACCGGGCGTCCCGCTATCGAGAGGCCATCGACGTCATCGCGCTGCTCCAGGATCGGGGAACGCGCCAGCTGCCCCCCGCCGCCGCGGCCCGGAAATCGGCGCTGGACGAAGCGAAGCTCCTGGCGGAGCTGGAGCACTTCTACCGGCACTTCGTGCTCGGCTATCGTGGCGCGCATCCCTCCGCCGACGAGGCGGCGCAGCTCGCCAGCTTCTTCGGCTACCTGGCTTACTCGCTCGATGGAGCCCCGCGAGTCCTCTGCCACCGCGACTTCCAGTCCCGCAACCTGATGATCACGCCGGAGGGCCTGAAAGTCATCGATTACCAGGACGCCCGAATGGGGCCGGCGGCCTACGACCTGGCCTCGCTGCTGCGCGATTCGTCGCTGGACCTCGCGGCGGAGCTCCGGGAGGAGGGGATCCGCTATTTTCTGGCGCAGCGCCCGGCGCTATGGGAGGAGGCCTTCCGGGAGGAGTTCGAAAGGACGGCTCTCCAGAGGAACATCAAGGATCTCGGCACGTTCGGATACCAGGTGCATCATCTCGGCCACCCGGACTACGAACGCTACATCCCGCGAACGTTGACGATGGTGCGCGACGCGCTGCTCCGCGGGCGGCAGTACCACGGGATCTTCGCGGCCTTCGAGAAGCACGTCTTCAGCGGCCGCGGCTGACGAGCAGATCGGGCGCCCCGTTCGCCGTCGCTCCCCGCAGCGCGAACCGCAGGCGCGCCGAGACCTCGCGAACCGCCTCGAGCAATTCGGCCGGATCCGCCCGGAAGGCCACGATCCGGCACCCTTCGACGCGCCGTCCGGCGCGCACCTTCCACCCCATCCCCCTCCAGCCGATCTTCTCGCCGCGCGGCCCTCCGGCCGGATCGGCGGCGAGCGCCGCCAGGAGAAAGCCCTGCTCGAGCTCCGGGAGGATCTCCTCGGGCCGCCGGCTGCCGGGCACGATGAAGAGATTCGATCCGGCGATCCGCGGGAGCTCGCGGTAGGAAGCGCGTCCCGCCGTTCCGGGGCGGCCGATCTCATCCGCGCGCGGCCGGCGGAGCCGATCGATCCGGACGCCGGCTTTGACCAGGGTCAACCGGCCGGTCGGATTCCCCTCCCCGTCGAATGGAGCGCTGGCGACGCCGCCCGCGAGGCCGCCGTCGTCGACGACCGTGACCGCCTCGGAGCCGACGCGGAGGAACCCGGTCTCCCGCGACCCTTCCGCGTCCCGGGCCTCTTCCAGGAGTTCGGGCTCAAGCCGGCGCAGCAAGCAGACCGCGGCCGGCGCCTCGATGAGGAGATCCGCCCCGCCGATCTCCATCACGGCTCCGGCGGGACGGATTCGATCGAGCTCCTGGGCCGATTCCTTGAAGGCCTCGAAATCGGGTCCCGGCGCAACCCGCTCCAGATGGAACGTCGGGCCGCCCGCCTCGGCGCGCGTGAGCCGGAGCAGCGCCAAGGTCCGCGCGTAGCCGGCCCGCAGCCCGCGGCTGTTCACCAGGGCGACTCGGGAGATTCCGTCGCGATAGGCGGCGCTCGTCGGCCGGAAGCGTCCGGGAGCGGCGGCTCGCAGCGCGTTCTCCAGCAGGCCCCGCTTGTCGGCGGGGCTCATGCGGGTCACGTTGTCGTCGATCAGCCCGTCCGGATCGCTGAAAGGCCGCGCGGGCCGAGGGGCGGGGAAGGCGGCGCCCGAGCGGCCCGCGGCGGAATCCTTGAGCGCCGAGACGGCGAGCCGGATCATCTCGCGCGGCCGCAGGTCGCTGCCCCACGACGAGAAGGCGTGCCCGAAGTTTCCGCGATCGTCGAAGACGCGCAGCGCGATGCCGCGTTCCGAGCCTCCGGCAAGCGTGGCGAAGCCGCCCGCGAGCGCGATGCCGGTCGTGGAGCTCGTCTTGAGATAGACCTCCGCCTCGAAGGCGCCGGCCAGGAGGGCCTCCTCCACCATCCCTTCCGCCCAATCCAGATCGGCGGGGATTTCCGCCTCGAACGAGGCGGAGGGTTCTTCGGGTTGTTTCGAGGCCATGCTTGGGCTCCGCCGCCGTGGAAAGACGCCGCCAGCAGACGGCCGAGGATAGCATGCCCGCGTCGCCGGCTCCTTTCCCCACCGTCCGGAAGGCAAATTCTCGGCTCGGGAGCCAATCGACGCTGGCTTCCCCGCCTCCGCTGCGCTAAATTTCGACCCGTGACTGTCGCCCGGTCCGGCACCATCGCCGCCAAATCGATCGATCGCAAGCCCGAAGCGCCGCGGGCGCGGCTCGCCTGGGATCGCTCCGCCCACCTCCGGGCGCTCGGGGAGCGCGTCTACGACATCGTCGTCGTGGGGGGCGGCGCGACCGGATGCTCGGTGGCCCGGGACGCGGCGCTGCGCGGCCTGGACGTCTGCCTGGTGGAGCGCTCGGATCTGGCCTTCGGCGCCTCCTCCCGCTCCACCCGGTTCATCCACGGCGGAATCCGCTACCTCAAGACGTACGAGTTCGGGTTTGTTCGCGAAGGGCTGCACGAGCGATCGATCCTGATGGCGGTCGCTCCCCACCTCGTCAAGCCGATGCAATTCCTCTATCCCGCTTACCGGGGCGGCACGACCTCGCGCTTCGCGCTGCGCCTCGGCGTGGGGCTCTACGACTTGCTCGCGGGAAGGAAGCGCCTTTCCGGCTCGCGGCTCCTTTCGCTGTCCGACACGCTCGCGCTCGAGCCGAGGCTCCGCGAGCAGGATTTGACCGGATCGGTGCTCTACACGGACGCGGGGACCGACGACGCCCGGTTGGTGATCGAGACGGCGGTCGCGGCGGTCGAAGCGGGGGCCACGGTCGCGGTGCACGTCGAGGCGGAGCGCATCGTGCCTTCCGAGACGGGGCCGGCCGTCCTCATTCTCCGGGATCGTCTCTCGGGCGCTCCGTTGGGAGCCCGGGGAGCGGTCGTCGTCAATGCCGCCGGCGCCTGGGTGGGCGGCATCCTCGACGCCCCGATGCGGGCGGAGAAGCCGCGCGCCACCGCGCTCCTGCGGCCCAGCCGCGGATCCCACGTCGTGATTTCCGAGTCGGCGCTGCCGCTGACCCGCGTCGTGGTGATGACGTCGCGCTCCGACGGACGAATCCTCTTCGCGGTCCCCTCCGGCGGCTTCACCTATCTCGGCACGACCGAAGTGCCTCACGAGGGCGGCCTGGACGAGGTGCGCGCCGGCGCCGAGGAAGTCGACTACATCCTCTCGGTCGCCCGCGGCGCGTTTCGCGACTTCTCCGTCTCGCGCGATCAAGTTCTCGCCACCTGGTCGGGAATCCGGCCGCTGCTGGATCGCCCCCATCAGCCGACCGGCAGGCTGTCGCGCGACTTCCGCGTCATGCAGGAGGCCCCCGGAGTGGTGACCGTCGCCGGCGGGAAGCTGACCTCGTGCCGGCGGATGGCCGAGGCGGCGGTCGATCTGGCGGCGCAGATCCTGGCGAACCGCTTCGGGCGGCGGGCCGATGACTGCATCACGGCGTGGAAGCTGTTCCCCGGGGCGGAGGGACCGACCCGCGGAGGGGACGACGACCTTCCGCCGGGGCTCGATCCGGACGTGGCCCGCCATCTCACCGGGACCTACGGCTCCCGCGCGGCGCGGATCCTCAAGAAAATCGCTTCCAACGCCCCCCTGGGCGTCCCCTTCGTCGCCGGCTGCGCCGCCACCCCCGCCGAAGTGATCCACGCGGTGGAGTGCGAGGGGGCGGTGCGCCTCGGCGATCTTCTCTACCGCCGCCTGCATCCGCACTTCGTGGAAGCCCGGATGGCGCGGCCCGAGGGAAGGGATCTGGCCCTCGGCGCCTCGCGGGTGATGGCGGCCTGGCTGGGATGGAACGAGGCCCGGCGAGCGGAAGAGGTGGAGGCGGCGGTGGCCGAATGGCAGCGGAGCTTCGCGGTTCCCGGGAAGCGCTGAGCGGGCGCGCTCCGCTCAGCCGGGGCGGACGGCGAGCGATCGCAGGCGCAGCGTCGGTTGCCCCACGGCGACCGGAATCTTCTGTCCTTCCTTCCCGCACGAGCCCGCACCCGTTCCGAAACGGAGATCTCCGCCCACGCGATCGATGCCGCGCAGCGCCGACACGCCGTTTCCGGCGATCGTGAAGGGGCGCAGCGGCGCCGTCAACCTTCCATTTTCGATGAGGCTCCCCCCTTCGGCGCGGAAGAGAAAGTCGCCGGAGGCGGCATCGACGCTTCCTCCCGAAAGGCGGCGGACGTAGAGGCCGCGCGGCGTCTCCCGGACGATGGCGTCCGGGTCGTCCGTGCCGGCCATGAGAAAGGTGTTGGACATTCGGGGGAGCGGGAGATCCCGAAACGATTCGCGCCGGCCGTTCGCGGTCGTGCCGCCCCCGAGCCGGGCGCCGGTGATCCGGTCGGCCAGGAATGCCTTCAATCGGCCGCGCGCGATCAAGACCGTGCCGCGACAAGGCGATCCCTCGTCGTCGCAGGCGTATCCGCCTTCGAGCCCCGGCTGCGTCGAGTCGTCCATGGCCCCGACGAAATCGGCCGCCACTTTCTCGCCCAGCAGATTCCGGAAGGGAGAGGCGTGATTCAGGACGAGGTCCGCTTCCAGGGCGTGCCCGCAGGCTTCGTGAAAGAAGACGCCGCCGGTCCCCGGAGCCAGCACGACCGTGGCTTCGCCGGCGGGAGCCTCCCGGGCGTCCCGCGCTTCGATCGAGCGCCCGGCCTCGCGGCCGATCTCCTCCTCCGGATGGCGCGCCAGCAGCCGCTCGAGATCGACGGCGCCCGCGCCCAGGACGATCCCGCCGCCGGGCAGTGCCAGGCGGCAGGTGAGGACGGCGCGCTCCTGCACATCGGAGCGCGGCGCCGCGCCGGCGAGGGCCACGCGGATCCAGCGCCGCCGCGTCTCCAGCGACAACTCGAAGGAGAGCGCGGGCCCGAGCCGCCCGGTGAGTCGCCGCGCGAGCGTTTCGAGCGTAGCAGCGAGCGCCGTTCCGTCCCGTTCCCGGAGCGCGCCGCCTTCGGCCGGATCGGGAGCCAATCGCCGCTCCCGGCTCCCCGCCGCCGGGACGCCGGGGGCTCCCGCCTCGAGGCGGCGGCAGGCTGCGAGAATCCGTTCGGGATCGAGGCCTTCCTCCGAATGGTGCGTCTGCTCGGCGGGTCCCACCCGGCGCACCGCGAACCCCTCGCGCATCCCGGGAACGAGGCGCGGGCCTCCCGACGGCCCCCATTCGACGCGCCGCGTCTCGCAGCGTTCGAGAAACAGCTCCGCCCACTCGACGCCGGGCCGCGCGGGAACGGCGCCGATCGCCTGGGCCAGGAGATCGTCGGAAACGAGCGAGGCGAGAGGATCGCGCATCGATCGATGATTTTAGCCCGAATTATTCACAAAGCTCCTACTGCGACCGCGGATCTGGCCGCCCTGACGGGCGTCCTGTGATGGCAGCCATCTCCACGTTCTCGCTACGGACCTTCATGAATAACTCGGGCTCTAGGGCCCCGGGCCGCCGCCGGTCAATCGCCCCGCCGCGCCCGGCGCGGGGCCACGCCGATATCCGGAGTGGGCCTCAGGGCGCGGATCAGGCCGGCGTTGGCGGCCGGAGGCGCCCTCTGCTACCATTTTTCGACTGTTTCTCGAGCGGAGATTCGAGATGTCGACAATGAACGGAGATCCGAGGCGCCGCCGCGGTACCAGAGACGCGGCGCGAGCCGCCCGCTGGGCGGTGCTTCTCGGCTTCCTCGCCCCGGCGCTCGCCGGCGCCGCCAACGAATATCAGATCGATCTCAGCCTGGATCCCGCGCGGGGGACGCTCCATGGCGTGGAGAAAGTCGTCTACAAGAACGACACCGAGGCGCCCTTGAACGTCGTGACGATCGAAGCCCCCGGCCTTCCGGGAACCCCTCCCGGAAACGAGCGGTGGCACATCGTCTCGGCGATCGATTCGAAAGGGAGGACCCTGACGCTCGCCTGGAAGCCCGAGCAGCAGGCCTACACCGCGGAGATCTCTCCGCCGCTCGGCGCCGGCTTCAAGACGACCCTCACGGTCGAGTACGATCGTCCCATCGCCCCCGTCGAGAGCGCCGGCGGATACCTGAACCTCCACGATCGCGACGGGGGCGCCTGGTACTTGAAGTTCCGCGCCTATCGCGCCGGCTCCTTCGGAAGCGACGACTTCAAGGACATGACGGTCAACATCACCGCGCCGGCGGGCTGGATCGTCGCCTCGACGGGCGCCTCTCCGCCCAAGGCCGCCGCCGGCCGCGTGACACGGGTCGCCAAGCAGGTGAGGAATTTCGCGCTGGCGGCGAGCGACAAATTCAAGACCGTGAAGGGAGCCGCGGGCCCGGTGCCGATCACCGTCTATGCGCTCGACGGTCAGGACGCCTGGGCGCGCAACGCTCTCGCCGAGGCGATCGAAGCGGTCGGCTTCACCAGCGCGTTCCTCGGGGCTTTCCCGCCTCCCCAGGTGGCGGTCCTGCCCGCCGGGCCGGGGGAGGAGACGGGGAGCTCCTCGACCCATCTGATTTACGCTCCGGTGACCGAGAACGCCGGTCTTCTTCGCGAAGCGATCTCGCTGCAGGCGGCGCGGCTGGTCTGGGGCTGGAGCATCGGGGATCCGTCGGACGCCGTCCCCTTCGTGGCCAACGGGGTGTCCGCCTGGTGCCAGCAGAACTACCTCGCCAAGAAGAACGGCATCGATCTGCACGAGCAATTCCTGAGATCGGGCGTCAACGACACCTTCCTGGTGGGCGTCCTGAGGGGCTACGACACGACGCTCATGCGCAGCCGCGCCGAGCGCGCCGCGCTGGACTGGGACTTCGATCGGATCGTGGCGCGGGCCAAGTCGGCCGCGGTGATCCACATGCTCGGCGGGATCCTCGGAGAGGACAAGCTTCAGGAAGCGCTCCGCGGCATCCTGAAGGCCCACAAGCAGCTGATCCTCACCGATCGCGACTTCCAGGGCTTCGCCCAGGCGGCCTCTCCGGCCCGTCTCGACGGCTTCTTCGAGCAGTGGCTGCGGACGAAGAACACGCTCGACTACTATCTCAGCCACGTCCGGGCGGTGAAGACCGACGCCGGCTACGAAGTCCACGCCGACGTCTACAAGACGGGGACCGGCGCGATGCCGGTGGAGATCCTGGCCGAAGACCTCACCGGAGCCCGCGTGCGCTCCGTGTTCCCCGCCGATCGAAGCTCCGGCGAGCTGGTCGTTCCGCTGAAGGCGCCGTTCGCCTCGATCCTCCTGGATCCGCGCCATTATCTTCCTCTGATATCCCGCGTCGGGCCGCGGGCGCGCCTCGACCTCGCCGAGACGTTGATCGCGGAAGGCAAGCTGCTGCGCGCCGACGAGCAGATCGATCAGGCCATGAGCGACGCCCCCCAGGATCCGCGGGCCCTCTTCCTGAGAGGCAGGGTGCTGAAGGAACGCGGCGATTGGAAGGCGGCGCTCGCCCTGTGGGCGAAGGTTCTTTCGCTGGCGCCTTCGCCTTCCGACCCGGCGCGGATCTGGGCGCAGATCTGGACGGCGCGCCTCGCCGATCTGCAGGGAAAGCGCAGCGAGGCCACGGCGCTCTACAACGCCGTGGCCGCCCTTCCCGACGTCCGCGGATCGCGCGCCGCCGCCGCGGCCGGCCTCGAGAAGCCGTATGAGGACGCCTGGCCCCCGCGCCTGCCCTGACTCCCTCGTCTTGACATTGCCGCGCCGCCCTGTGGTAGATTGCCTGCGACTGGAACGCTCATAGGCGCAAGGAAGAGCCCGGACAATAGGGAAAGCGGTGTAAATCCGCTGCGGCCCCGCCACTGTCAGCGAGGACGAAGCCCGTCGCAACCCACTGGGGGAGACCCTGGGAAGGGGACGGGCCGAGGATGATTCGCGAGCCAGGAAACCTGCCTATGGGACGAGGGAATCCCCTTCGAAGGGAAGGTGCAGGATTCCGCGTGACCCCGGCTCTTCCGCCGGGGCTTTTCTTTTTCCGGCCCCATGAGCCTTCCGCTTTGGGCGCGGCGCCCGCGGTGAAGGCCTCTGGTGAAACCCTCCCGACTCACTCCCGGCCGGCTGTTCCGCGTCGTCCTCCTCCTGGCGCTGCTGCTCGCCGCCGCGATGCTCGGGGCGCTGGCGATCGGCGCCGTGCGACCCGGGGCGGCGGCGCTTCTCGCGGCGCTCGTCGGACGCTCCTCTGACACCCAGCTCGCCGCCATTCTCTGGCAGATCCGCCTCCCGCGGATTCTCCTCGCGGCGCTGGCCGGAGCCTCCCTGGCGTGCGCCGGCGCCTCTTTCCAGGCGGTTCTCCGCAATCCCCTGGCGGATCCCTACATCCTGGGAATCTCCGGGGGCGCCGCGCTCGGAGCGATCCTCGCGGTAACCTCAGGCGCCGAGAGCCGGCTGCCCGGCTGGCCCGTCCGTCCCCTCGCGGCGTTCGCCGGCGCCTGCGCCACCGTCGCGGCCATCTTCGTTCTGTCGCGCTCGCGAGGCCGCGTCGCCTCCACGCCGATGCTCCTCATCGGGTGGATCTTCAATTCCCTGTTCCTGGCCCTGATCCTGTTTCTCGAGAGCGTCGTCGATTTCTCGCGGGTGCACGGGGTGATTTTCTGGCTCGTCGGCACGCTCTCGCCGCAGTCCTACGCGGTCCTGGCGACTCTGGCGCTGCTGACGGGCACCGGCTTCCTCGTCCTGCTCACCCAGGCCAGGAGGATGGACCTGATCTGCGCGGGAGAAGAGACGGCCCGCCAGCTCGGAGCCGACGTGGAGCGCGCCAAGATCATCACGCTCACGGCCGCCTCCCTGATCACGGCCTCGGTCGTCTCGTTCAGCGGATTGATCGGATTCGTCGGCCTCATCGTGCCGCACGCCGCGCGCTTCCTGTTCGGGCCCGACCATCGCCTTTTGCTGCCTGCCTCCGCGCTCCTGGGGGCCGCAGGACTGGTCGTCGCCGACACGCTCGCGCGCACGATGCTCGCCCCCACGGAGCTGCCCGTCGGCGTCCTGACCGTCCTGCTCGGGGGCCCCGCCTTCATCTTTCTCTACCGGCGCCGCCAGGCGGAGACTCCCTTTGACTGACATCCTCGCCGCCGAGCGCCTCAGCTTCGCCTATCCAGGACGCTTTCGCTTCAGCGAGCTGTCGCTCGCGCTTCCCGAGGGAGCCGTCGCGGCGGTGATCGGCCCCAACGGTTCGGGGAAGACGACGCTGCTCCGGCTCCTCACGGGCGTGCTGCGCCCGGAGTCGGGCAGGATTCTCCTCCAAGGCGCGGACCTGAGCCGACTCTCGGCTCGAGAGCGGGCCAAGGTCCTCGCGGTGGTCCCCCAGGAATCGCGCCTCGTCTTCGACTTCACCGTCCTCGAGACGGTCTTGATGGGGCGGTTCGCGCATGTGGGCCTCCTGGGAATGGAGAGCCGCGAGGACGTCGACATCGCCGAGCGCTGCCTGGCCGAGGTGGGGCTCGAAGGGGCCGCTTCGCGATCGCTCGGCGAGCTGAGCAGCGGCGAGCGCCAGAGAGTCACGATCGCCCGGGCGCTCGCCCAGCAGCCCGGCGTGCTGCTGCTGGACGAGCCGACCAGCTTTCTGGACCTGAAGCACCGCCTCCAGATCTACGAGATCCTCGTCCGTCTCAATCGCGCCACCGGCCTGACCGTCCTGACCATCTCCCACGACGTGAACCTGGCGGCGCGCTATTGCCGGATCCTATGGCTGCTGCGCGAAGGCGCCGTGATCGCTTCCGGAACTCCGCGAGAGGTCATCACCGAAGCCGGAATCCGAACGCTCTACGGCACCGACGCGGAGATCCAGACCGATCCGCGCACCGGCGCTCCCTACGTCATCCCCTACCCCCCGGTCCCCCAAGGAGGTGCCCGATGAAGCGAATCCTGGCGATTTTCGGCGTGATCGTTCTGGCGCTCGCCGCAGCCCCCGGCGAGGCCGCCGGCGCCTCATCCTCACCCTCGGACGGCAAGCAGGCCGGATCCGAAGGCGCCGCCGCCGGCGAATCTCCGTCTTCGCCGGACGAGGAGACGCGTTCTTCCGCCAGCGCGCGCCGCGACCCGTCGCAGCCCGCCGACACCGGTCTCGTCGAGAAGGTGCGGGTCACCGCGACGCGCCTCCCCGGCGCTCCGGAGGAAGCCTCCCGGATCCCGGCGCACGTGACCGTCTACACGCGCCAGGAGATCCAGGCTTCCGGAGCGGCGACGCTCCAGGATTTCCTCGCCCTGCGCAGCGATTTCGTGGTGTTCGACGAGGTGGGCAACGGCCTGGAATCGACCGCCGACCTGCGCGGGTTCAACACGGGATCCCTGGCCACCGCCGCGCTGGTGGTCGTGGACGGCGTGCGCGTCAACGAGCCCGACACCGGTTACGTCAACTTCGAGCTGATTCCGCTCTTCGACGTGGAGCGCGTGGAAGTGATCCGCGGCAGCAGCTCGGCCCTGTTCGGGGAGGGAGGCCTCGGAGGGGTCATCAACGTCGTGACCCGGAGCGGCGGTGACGCCGCGCGCCTGGAAGCCGCCCTCTCCGGCGGGAGCTTCTCCTCGAAAACCGCCGCGGTCTCCTCCGGCGGCCGCCGGGGCAGGCTCTCGTACCACGCCGGGCTGGGGTACCTCGGCTCGGACGGTTTCCGCGACAACTCGGGCACCCGGGCTTCGTCGTTCGCAGGGAAGGCGGAGTGGCAGCTCACCGCGAATCAAAGCCTCGGCGTCGACCTGACGGCGGAAACGAATCATCTCGACCAGCCCGGCGCGCTGACCGCCGCGGAGCTGCGGCAGAATCGCAAGCAGAGCCCCTTCAACAAGAACGATTTCAGCGCGACCGATCTCTACCTTCCGGGCCTTCGCTACCGGCTTCTGCGCCCGGGCGGCTTCTCCCTGACTTCCCGGCTTTCCTTCCGCGACAGCGCGGAAGACGGGTTCAACGGGGGAAGGAGCGGACTGGGCTCGCAATCGGAGGTCGACCGGATGGGCCTGGCCTGGACGATCCAGGCGGCGCAGGAGAAATCTTTCGGGGCGAGATCGAACCAGGCGGTTCTGGGGGCCGAGATCGCGCGGGATCGCTTCGACACCGGACAGATCCGCACCGATTCCGAAGGGAATCCTCTTCCCGAGAGCGACTTCTCGCACTCCGTGTCGCACGCTGATTCGACCCGGCGCTTCCTCGGGCTCTTCCTGCAAGACACCTTCCAGTTCGGCCCGAAGGTCTCGGTGACCGGCGGGGTGCGCCTCGATCGCATCCGCCTGGCGAGCAGCGGGCGCCAGGCCTCCTACGATTTCTCCGCGGCCCCTCCGGTCCTCACCGAAGGCGAGACGGGCGGAGACCGCGACTTCTCGCAGGTTTCCCCCCGGCTCGGAGTCAACTTCAACCCGGGGGAGAAGACCGCGCTCTACGCCGGATACTCGCGCGGTTTTCGGGCGCCCACCGTCATCGAGCTGTTCGCCTTTCCGATTTTCTTCTCCAACCCCGATCTCGATCCGGTGCATTCCGACGACTTCGAGGCGGGCTGGAGCCGGCGGGTGGGAGAAAGCTCGACCTTGTCGCTGAATGGATTCTGGATCGACGTGCAGGATGAGATCTTCTTCGTCCTCACCGACCCCTCCCAGTTCCTCGGGATCAACCTGAACCTGCCGCGCACGCGGCGCCGGGGGGCGGTTTTCACCGCCGGAACACGGCTGGGCGAGCATTTCCTCGGGGAGCTCGGGGCGACTTACACCGACGCGGCTTTCCGCACCTCCTTCGACGACGCCAACATCGGCAGCCGCGTCGAGAAGGGGGATCGTCTCCCGCAGATTCCGCGTCTGAAGTATTCGGCCCGTCTCGACGTCATGCTGGGCGGGGGATGGAAGGCCGGTCTCCAGGACATCTACGTGGAGCGGCAGGTCCTCACCTCCGATCTGGGGAACGACGCTCCGCAACTGCCGCCCTACAACGTGCTGAACGCCCGGATCTCCTACGCGCGGGGCAAGTGGGAGGGCTTCTTCCAGGCCGACAACGTCCTCGATCGCCTGTACAGCACCCGGGGGATCTACGCCTTCAATTTTTCCTCTTTCTCCTTCGATCAGTTCTACACGCCCGCGCCGGGGCGGCATTTCCTCGCGGGGGCCACGTTCCGATATTGAACCGTCCGCTGCCCGCCGATTGACGGAGAGCGACTGACAGGCAGTTTCAGGCCCTGACATTTGACGTTCGCCTGGCTCCGTCAACGCTGCTTTGTCCGCCGAAGACTCAAAATCTAACCGCTTGGATTTCCAGCGCTTCGAAAGGGCCGCCATGAGACGCATATGCGGTATGGATATTGCGTATATGTTAAGCGAGGTTGAGATCGCGTGCGGAAAGTGGACACCGGAAAGCAAGGAGCGGGGCCATGAAGCGCAGCACAGGCAAGGCGGGTCGGCGGCAGCGAATGGCCCTCCTCGCTTTCTTCTCGGCGAGCTTCTGGCTCCCTCCGATAGCCCTCGCCGACTCGCTCGCCGAGGTCTCTCCCAACCGCGTGGCTCTCTCGGCCGGTCCCGTCGATTTCACCTACGACATCCGGCTCGATGCCGTCTATCCGATGGATCGAGTCACCCTCGCCGTTCCGGGGAGCTTTCGCGCGCCCACCCTGACTTCGGTGATGGTGAACGGCGCTCCGGCCTCTTACGCCGATCAGAGCGCGGGTAACAGTCTCGCGTTTCTCCTGGCCGCGCCCGCCGCGGGCGGCTCGAGCCTGCGGGTGGGCTTCCGGGCCACGCCTCCCTCGTCCGTTCCGTCGGCCGCCGCCGTCCCTTCGACGGTGGATTTCAGCGGCGATGCGATTCCCCCGGCCCTGACGGTCCAGGGGAATGCCGACGGCGACGCCTCCGATGCGAACTCCTGGATAGTGGCCGCCGACATCGTCATCGACGGCTCGCTTGGCGACTGGAGCGGCGTGGGCCGGTTCCTCGACCAGAACGACGACGCGACCCCGGAAAAGGGGGACCTGCGCTCGGGCTGGTTCGTCGTGGGCGCCTCCAAGACGACGCTCTACGCCCGCCTCGACGTCGATGCCTGCCTCCTCAGCGGCCAGACGACGTCGTTCAACATCCAGCTCGACACCGATCGGGACGGAACCTACGACTACCGGTTCGACCTCTACCTCCGCGGAGACGGCGCGATTCTTCAGACGATCCTTTATCGCAACGGCCCGCCGGACGCGAACCCGGACAATGATGCGGGCGTCCCCTACAGCGGCGCGGCCGCCACGGGCAAAGTGCCCGACAACGGCTGCGATCAGGCTACCGAATGGAGCATCCCTCTCGCCGACATCGGAAATCCCGCGGTCGTGAACCTGGTCCGCTTCGAGTCCCATCCTTCCGGGCCCGGGCTGGAGGTGGCCGACTGGTTCCCCGATTACGGCGTCATCCAGGCGGACATTCAGGCCGGGACCTTCACTCGGACGGGTCCGCTGCTCAATGAAGTGTTCGCTTCTCCCGCGCCGGGCGCCCAGTGGGTCGAGATCACCAATACCGCCGACACCGGACTGTCTCTGGCCGGCTACGTGCTCACCGACCGGGACGGCGGCGCCAACAGCAGCATCGCTCTGCCCGCCGTGACGCTTCCTCCCGCGGCGTTCCTGGTGGTGCACCTCGCGGCGGGGACGAACGATCTGGACTTCAGCGACGGCGTCGCCCATTTCTACAGCGGCAACCCGTTTCCAGCGTACGAAGCCGAGGACGAGGTCGCTCTCTACGCCTCGTCGACCCAGAACGCCGCGACGCTGGCCGATCTGGTGGCGTGGGACGACGACACGCTGCGCAGCGCCGATTTCGGAAGCGACGTGGCGGATGCGGTGGCGGCCGGACTCTGGATCTCGGGGAGCGCCGTCGACACTTCGTCGATAGCCGCAGCGCAATCCCTGGGGCGAAGCGGCGATGCGCTACGCATCGGCGCGCCCTCGGACTGGGAGACTTCCGGCGGGCGTGACGCCTCCGATCCGAGCCCGGGACGGCCCAACGCGGGAGGCGTCGTCCTCAACGAGGTGCTGATGTCGCCCGCCGCCGGGACCGCCGCCGGTCTCGAGCTCTACGACGCCGGCAGCGGCTCGGTGGACGTAAGCGGCTGGATGGTGGGCGACGAAGACACCGGCTCGCCCCTGTTGGTGATTCCGCAAGTGGGGGGAGCCGATCTGATTCTCCCGTCCCACGCCCGGGTCTGGATCGCGCTCGGACCCGGAATCGACACTTCCGCCTCGCTCTTCGCGCCTCTCGCCGACCCCGCGGCGCTCGATCGCGCGGGAGATCAGGCCGCGCTCTATTTCCGCAACCAGCATTCGGCCTCGCGCATCGTCGATTTCGTGGTGTGGGACGTGTCGGGGTCTCACTCAAGCGACTGGCTCGGGGACGACGACCTGGCGCAAGCGGCGGGGATCTGGAACGTGGCGGGCGCGGACGATTTCGTGAACGTCCTGTCACTTCCCGCGGGGCACTCGATCCTGAGGACGACGGAAGGCGTCGACACCAACCGGTCTCAGGACTGGCGGTTCAGTCTCGGCAGCTCCTCCGGGGAGCGGGACGGGGATCAGGACGGCCTCGTCGATTCCCGGGACAACTGCCCCGACAGCTACAACCCCGCCCAAGGCGACCTGGACGGAGACGGAATGGGCGATGCCTGCGATCCCGATCAGGACGGGGACGGATGGAACGACGGCCTGGATTGCGCCGCGCACAATGCCGCCGCCTGGTCGGTCCCGGCGGCGCCGCAGAACCTGAGGTTCACCAGCGCGTCCGACTTCACCGCCAACGCCGTCCCCCAGGCGACCGCCTACCAGGCCTATCGCGGCAGCCGCGGCGTGACGGGAGCCTTCGCCTACAACCACACCTGTTTCGCGACGAGCGTCACGGGAGCTTCCTTCAGCGACGCCGCCCCGCCCGCGCTGGGGACTCTCACCTACTACCTCATGAGCGCCAAGGATGGCTGCGGAGAGAGCGATTTGGGCGCTTCCAGCACCGGCGCGCTCCGCCCGAATGCCGCGGCGTGCCCCTAAGCTCCTGCGGATCCCCTCCACCGATCAAGGGTCTTCCGTCCAACCGCTGGGACGCCGTCCGAGCAGGCCCGAACGCCGCCATTTCCCCGCGAGGAGCTGCTTGATTTGGCGCACCCGTCGCCGATTTCCTTCCGGATTCACCCGAACGTTCAGCTCGACCGGCCGCTCGAACAGCCGCGAAAGGTACTCGTCATAGGGCAGCTGTGGAGACGCGACGCTAGCTTTCCGCGAAGAGCGCGGCGGCCTGTGGGAGGCGGGGCCACTTCAGGATCTCCATCGAGTCGCGCACGTAGAGGGGCCGGCGCATGCCGTTGAGGACGGAAGTGACGCCCGCGAGCGAAGCGACGGCGTGAAGGGCCTTGCGTGAGAGGCTCTCGCTCCGGAGCGCGGCCGGCAATCCCGGGTCGAGGCGCGCGGCAATCTGAGCGCTGCGCCGGCGGCTGAGCGCCGCGCAGTCGGCCCGGAGGGCGCCCAGCAGCTTGCGCAGCTCGGGAACGTACCGCTCCAGCCACGACTGGAATTCTCCGGCGTCTTCCGGCGGCAGCGTCGAGCGGAGCAGGGAGATGGAGTAGTAGACGCGGGGGTGAATCTGCCGCTCCTCGACGGCCTCCCAATGCTCGTATCCCCCCAGCCGCCCGGCCGCCGCGGCAAGCTGGCGGCCCCAGGGAAAGAGGTCCGCGGGCCTCGGGGAGCCGGGGGGAAGCCGCAGGCCCCCCGCGATCCGGCGCGCGAACTCCTCTTCGAGCTTCGCGACCCCTTCCAGGGCCTCGGGGATGGGAAGCTCCGGCGGCTCGGTCGGAAAATCGGAAAGGCGAATCAACTCCCCGGCGGCGAAGGCGTTCAAAGGACGGTTGACGAGCAGCCCGACGGCGCTGCGCTCCGCGAAGCCCAGGGTCGATTCGTCTCCCGCCGGCCCCTCCTTCCTCACGGTCAGAGGATCGCGCTCGTAGAGATTCATCGGAAGCTGCGCCACCGCGAAATGGTGCTTCTCGGGCGGCAGTCCGGCTTCCGCGGCGGCGGCCCGGGCTTCCTCGAGCATCCGCCCGAGCGACGTCGCTCCCGGCTCGCCCGGCGGGGCTCCGAAGCTGTTCGACGAGACGCCATACCAGGCAATCCGGCCGTCCCTGACCTCCTTCTCGAAGTGGGTGAAGGCGGAGCGCACCCGCGAGTAGAAGATTCGGCGGAGCTCCTCCAGGCCTCCCGTCCCGGTTCCGGCGGGAGGGTGCTCGAGGAAATATTCCGGATTGTGGAGCAGGCAGGCGTCGAGCCGCTCGAGGCCCAGACGCCGCAGAGAGCGGCCGAGCTGATCCGCCAGGAAGCGGGGATGGATGCAATGCCAGCACCCTTCCGAGATCTTGAGCATCTCGGGAAAGGGATCGCCCGCCTGCTCGCGCTCGCGGGCCAGGTCCATGTTCTTGCCCTGGACGTAGCCGATCTTGGAGACGACGACCGTGGCTGGGCGGGAGATTTCGCCGCCGGCAATCATCTCGCCGAGGACTTCGCCGATGCCCGTCTCACTGGCTCCGTCGGTGTAATTCGTGGAGGTGTCGATCAGATTGCAGCCGCCTCGAAGGGCCTGCCGGAGCGCTTCGCGGTGCTCCAGCGCCTCGCTGTCGACCCGGTACGCCCCGAAACCGACCGCCGAGACCATCAGGCCCGTCCGGCCGAGCCCGCGGTAGGCGTCCCGGGAGAATCCCCGCTCGCCCGCGCCTCCGGCGAAAGCCCGCGTGGCATCGGGAGAAGCGCCGCTCAAGGTCGGCCTCGCGTCGAATCGCCGCCCGGCAGCGGCTTCCTCGCCACACAGATCCCCATCACCCCTCCCATCACTTCATCGACCTCGACCTCGTCGAAACCGGCGTCGCGCATCCGGCCGGCGAGCTCCCGCTGCCCCGGGAAACGGCTCACCGTGGCGAAGATGTACGCGTAAGTGTGCGGATCGCCGAAGAAGAGAACGCCGAACAGGGGTAGCGCGGCCCGCAGATAGCCGAAATAAAGAGCGCTCAGCACGGGATGGCGGGGCCTGCCGAACTCCAGGCTCGCCAACCGGCCGCCCGGGGCCAGGACGCGGCGCGCCTCCCGGAGCCCGCGGTCGAGATCGGCGAGATTCCGCAGCCCGTAGGCGACGGTGACGATCTGAAACTCCCCGTCGGCGAAGGGGAGATCGAGGGCGTCCCCCTTCTCGAACCGCACCGGCAGGGACCCCGAAGTGATCCGGCGCGCGATCGCCAGCATCTCCTCCGTGAAGTCGAGCCCGATCACCGGCAGCTTCCCCCCGGCCGCGGGCGATTTCGCCAGGGCGCGCGCCACGTCTCCGGTCCCGCAGCAAAGATCCAGCGCCTTCTCTCCCGGGAGGGGCCGGGCCCGCTCCACCAGCCGGCGCTTCCATCGCCGGTGCATTCCCCAGCTCATCAGATCGTTGATCAGGTCGTAGCGGCGCGCGATGCGCGAGAAGAGCGCGCGGACCTTGACCGGCCGCTCTTCTCCGGTCGCGACATAGCGGTTCTCCGGCGCGGCCTGGCGCGACGCTGAGCTCACCTACTCCCTCCTTGGCAGGCCTGGCGATCAGACCACAATTCCCGCGCTGCCACAAGCCTCGGGAGGTCCCACGACCCCCTTCATTGACCCTTCGGAAGCCGGTCTGGTAACATTCCTCGTCGAGCACCCCCTTCCGGAGCTCCCCCTTTGGCCATGGCCTGGTTCAAGAAGATCAAGAAGCCCAAGCAGCCTGTCGAGCGCAAGCAGCTCCGGATGCCCGAGGGGCTCTGGGTCAAGTGCGAGGGGTGCAAGGAGATCATCTACAAGAAGGAGGTTCTCCGGAACGCCAACGTCTGCCCCAAGTGCAACTATCATTTCCGGATCACCGCCGCCGAGCGTCTCGCCGCCCTGTTCGACGAGGGGCGCTACCAGGAGGTCGACACCGACATCTATTCCGTCGACCCCCTCAAGTTCGTCGACACCAAGCCTTACAAGGATCGCCTGCAGGAGTACCGCGAGCGGACCGGGATGACCGACGCCGTCGTCAACGCGCGGGGAACGCTGGGCGGCTATCAGGTGATGGTGTCCGCGATGGAATACCGCTTCATGGGCGGCAGCATGGGCTCGGTCGTCGGGGAGAAGGTGACGCGCGCGATCGAGCGGGCCCTCGGGGAGAGGATTCCCCTGATCGTCATCTCCTGCTCCGGGGGGGCCCGGATGCAGGAGGGTTGTCTTTCGCTGATGCAAATGGCGAAGATCAGCGGCGCGCTCGCCCTGCTGGACGAGGCCGGGGTCCCCTACATCTCGATCCTCACCGATCCGACGACCGGAGGCGTCACCGCGTCCTATGCCATGCTGGGCGACATCAACATCGCCGAGCCGAAAGCCCTCATCGGCTTCGCCGGCCCGCGCGTCATCGAGCAGACGATCAAGGAGACGCTCCCCGAAGGGTTCCAGCGCAGCGAGTTCCTCCTCGAGCACGGGATGCTGGACTTCGTCGTCGAGCGCTCCCGGATGCGCGACGTCCTGATCCAGTGTCTGCGCTTCATGGTCAATCTCGAAATTCTCGCCGCGCCTTCCGCGCCGGCTCCGGCCCCCGGCCCCTGAGGACCTTCTCGCGTTCGGGCTTGAGACGCGGTTTCCGCTGATGAATTACTCCGAAAGCCTCGATTATCTGTTCGCCCTCCAGCGCCTGGGCGCCCGCCCGGGCACTCAGGTCGTCTCGACGCTGCTGGCTCGCCTGGGGGATCCCCAGAACTCGTTCCCCTCGATCCTGATCGCGGGGACGAACGGCAAGGGGTCGACCGCCGCCTTCCTCGCCTCGATGCTGCGCTGCGCGGGACTGAAGACGGGTCTCTACACCTCGCCGCACCTGGTGCAGTTCGAGGAGCGCATCACCGTGAACGGGGAGATGATCGCGCCGACCTCGGTCGCGAGGCTCGCCACGGTGATCCAGGAGCACGTGGAGCAGATGGGCGCCCGCGGCGGAGACCTCGAGCGTCCGACCTTCTTCGAATCGACGACCGCCATGGCCTTCCGTCATTTCCAGGACGTCGACGTCGACGTGGCCGTCCTCGAGGTCGGGATGGGGGGAAGGCTCGACGCCACGAACGTGGTCGACGCCGTCACCTGCCTGTTCACGCCGATCGATCTCGATCACCGGCAGCACCTCGGGGAGGACGTGGCCACCATCGCCTGGGAGAAGGCCGGAATCCTGAAATCGGGAAGCCGCGCCATCACCGCGCCCCAGAGCCCGGAGGTGATGGAGGTCCTGCTACGGGCCTCCGCGGTGCGCGGCGCGACGCTGCTGGAGGCGGAAGGAATCTGGCGGATCGCCGAAAGGGCGCAGGGGACGATGACGCTGATCTCGGGCGTCGATTCCTCCCATCGGATGGAGAACCTGGTCCTCTCTCTGGCGGGACGGCACCAGCGGACGAACGCCGCCCTCGCCGTCGCGGCCGCTTCACGGCTTCCGAACCTGCACGAAAAGATCACCGAGGAGGCGATTCGCCGGGGACTCGCCGAGACGCGCTGGCCGGGGCGCTGCGAGATCGCCGGGGAGCAGCCGACGATCCTGCTGGACGGCGCCCACAATCCGGCGTCGGCGCGCGCTTTACGGCGCTTTCTGCTGGAGAACTACAAATCGCAGGGCCGGAAGGTGGTGATGGTCTTCGGCGCCATGATGGACAAGGACCTCGACGGCATCATGGAGGCGCTCTTCCCCTGCGCCCAGAGGATCGTTCTGACGCGCGCCGAGACGCCACGGGCGGCCGACCCGGTGGTCCTGGAGTCGGTGGCCCGGCGCCACCACGATTCGGTGATCCGCGCCCCGGGCCTCTCCGCGGCGCTCTCCGCGGCGAAAGCGGAGGCCGGTCCGAGCGGCGTCGTCTGCGTCACCGGCTCGCTCTACCTCGTCGGCGACGTCAAGACCCTCCTGGAAGGCGGCGAGCCCCGTTCCAGACAGGCACTCTAGGCATCGCGTCATTCTCCGGGCCCGCGGGGACCCGATTTGCTTCAATCGACTGGAGCTGCGCGTCCGGGATTGGCCAGGTCGCGGGCCTTGCGGACCACGGGGCGCGGCTCGCCCTGGGTGATTCTCTTGATCTCGGAGGGGCTCACCTGGATGAGCGCTTCTTTGGCGAGAGCCACCGCTTTGGGGTCCGTCTCATAGGCCGCCACGTAGGCAGCGGCCAGGAGCCAGGCGTCGGCATAGGGGTACTGGCCGGCGAGTGAAGACAGGCGGGTCTGGGCCTCCAGCGAGGGCCCCTCGGCGCGCGACGACTCCTCCCAGGCCTGCTGCATCGCGCGAGCGCCTTCCACGCCGAACAGCGCCTCGCCGCACTTCACGGTCAGACCTTTCGCGTCCAGGTTCGACTCGCCGCTTTCGGATAGGGCGCTCATCAGCCGCAGCACACAACCTGGATCCCGCCGAATCCGCCCCCGATCCTCGCGGCCGAGCTTCGGCTGTCTAGCGGAAACCTTGCCGCCGGTCAGCTTGAAATCGCCTTCCTTGGTGAACCGTATCCGCTCCCGGTTCCGCTCGACCCAGGCCTCGAAGTCGGCCATCTTCTTGTCGATCAAGGGACCCTCCGGCGCCCAGCGCGCGTCGATGATGTCGATGCGGCAGATCACCCCAGCGACGTACGAAAGCACCTCGAACCGCACGTCCCGATTCGGCGCGCGTTTGGCGGCCTCCATGATCGCGAAGAAGCTCTCGCGTGAGGGGTAGAAGCGTCCGAGCGTGCCGACGACAGCCAAGGTATATCCCTTCTCCAGCATGTCGTCCTTCGTAAGAAAATCGAGAACGAGCGGCTGATACGCCGCCACAACGGGCTGGTGACGGACGTTGACTTCCACTTCGTAATAGTGGAGCGCACCCGTCCGCTCTTCCTTGGTCCCGTCCTTGATGATTCGGTCGACGGCCTCACGCATGAGATCGCGAGGCTGGCTCGCCACCCGGCGCTCGACGTCGGAGCTGACGTAAGGGTCGCCAGGTCCGTGTTGCGCAAAGGAGAACGACTTCCGGCCGTCTTCTGCGAGGAGAGCTCGAGCCGAAGCGATTTGCTCCTCTCGGGTCTCCGCACTGATGAGTACCGGAAAAATCAAGAGCACCAGCGCCGGCAGCGTTCTTCGCGAATTCCGCATCTTCATGGTCCCCCGAGAATTGCCTGGTCGATGATGCCGAGAACACCGCCGGAATAGGAATCCATGTTTCCATGCGTCGCGGGATAGGAGCTTCCAGATAGGATCTTGTCGCCTTTCGTCACCCATCTGCCGTAGCCAAAGAGCGGGGCCACCATTTTGACCGGTGAGAAGTTCGCCGAATAGAAGAGCATCGTGCTCACCGAGGTGTTCACGATGTTCGCGCTGCCCTTCCCGACGAACGGATCGATCAGGAAATCGCTGATTCGTCCGCCATCGACGCGCCGGTCGCCGGTGAGCTCGTTCGTCAGGTCTACCGAGGCCCCCGTTCCTCTGCTGAACCCTTCGATGTTGATTCGGACCGTTGACGATCCCCTCGTCAAGCTCATGACCTGGTCGGCCAGGAAGTCGATGGCGTTGCTCGAGAAATTCGGCCCCAGCGCCGAGGTCGCGAGATCGTCGGCGTTCACCACGATGACGACGTGACCCGCCTTGATGAAATTCATCGCCTGGGTGTCGAGATCGGTGTCGTCCCGCGTACCGGCGAATTCATCCAGGATGCTCTGGTTCAATCCGACGATGAGGATGTCGATGCCTTCGGGATGCTCGACGTTCGATCCGCTGCGCTTGAGTGACTCGGCCACCTGGTTCCGGATGTCATGCGCGGCGACGCGCGCCCGCTTGTCGGCCCACTCCGCCTGCTCGCGTTCGTAGTCCGCATACCAGATCTCCTCTGCCTGAGCGGCCGCGAACGAATCGAAGTTGGCGTTCACGTGGTTGGCGTAATGCCCCGGGCGATACTGCATCTTCTGCTGCACGCTCCATCCGGCCCCGGAGAGGCGCTGGGCGATCCCCTGAAGCTGCCGCCCGGCCCAACCCCCCGGAAACGTCTTCGTTCCCGTCGGGTCGACGGCGTTGATCGGGTTGTCCGAGGCGTAGGCGTAGAGGTTGATCGACGCGGTCTCGCCCAGAGGATCCCTCTGGAGGAAGCGCCCGAGATAGGGATCGTAGGTCCGGGCCCGGAAGTCGTAGAGGCGGCTCTCGGTGTCGTAATAGCGCCCCGTGAAGAGGACGTTGTTGTAGACGGCGGAGGAGACGATCGCCGTGCCCGCCGCGGTCAGGAACGTCACCTGCCCGAAGGAGTCGTAGCGGTAGCGCTCCACGATCTGGCCGGAGGAGCTCGTCACCGCCGTTACCGACCCCACGGCATTGGTGTGGTAGAAGAGATCCGCGGACTGCGCGCCCGACCACCGCCGGCGCGACAAGACTTCGTCGATCCCCGGGCCGTTCAGGTAGGCCGCGACGAGGCTTCCGCCTCCGTCGCGCTCTTCGATGATCCGATCCCCGTCGTAGACGAAGCGCGTGACGCTCGAGCCGTTGAGGGTCTTGGAGATCCGCCGCCCCAGGGCGTCGTAACGATAGGTCGTGAGGTTCTGCCCCGCATCGAGGTGGAGGACGAGCCGGTTCGAGAAATCGTAGGCGAACTGCCGCTCGTTGCCGCCCGTCACGGCGCCGCTGAGGTTTCCGGCGATGTCGTAGGCGAGCTTCGCCGTTCCCGCCGGGCCGGCGAACATCTTGTATTGGTTCAAAGTGTTCACGCCGTTGTCGAAAATGGTGCCGTTCGTCTTCGTGGAGCTCCAGTTTCCGAGGCCGTCCAGGGTGAAGGCCTGGCTCGCGCCCGCGGATCCTTGCAGGGCGCCTGCCGCATTCAGGATCCCTTCCGATCGCTTCGTGAGACGATGGAGCACGTCGTACTCATAGGCCTCCCCTTTCCAGTTCGTCCCCATCGGCTCATGGACGCGCCTTTCATAGCGACGGTTTCCCGCCGCATCGTAGGCGTAGGCGAATTCGGCAAGGGCGGCCGGCGAGCCCCCCGCGCTGCGCGTGGCGAAATCGACGATCCGGCGGGCGTCGTCGTAACCGGAGGCCAGGGTGTCGGCGGCATCCGCGAGGAGCGTCAGCTTCGTACCGTTCGGATGCAGCCGGTTCAGCAGGCGCACGGGGCCGAGATAGTCGTAGCGCGTCAAGCCGGTGTAGCCATCGAGCAAGTCGCTCACTCGATCCAGCTCGTCGGGGACGAAAGTGACCGCGCGGCCGCCCGGATAGATCAGGCGGGTGCGGAATCCCGCCCCGTTGTAGACCGACCGTACCGTGTGAGCGCCCTGTGAGAGCGCCGCTCCGGTGGCGTCGCGATAGCCCTGGGTCTCCGTGACGACGTCGCCGAGTGAATCATAGGCGAGAATCACTTCGCTGTCCGGCGCGCCGTCGGCGAGATCGGTATCGTCCACGGCGCGCGTCGCCCGGCCCGCGCCATCGTACTCGAACCGCTGCCGCCTCGTCCCGAGGAAAGTCGGTGCGCCCGAATTGTCCACGTCCTTCTGGATGGGCCGGTGTAACGCATCGTAGCGCGTCGTCACCGCGAGGCGCGCGGCGCCGGGCCCGAGCTGATCCCAGAGGGCCGGAAGCGAGTCCCGATCGTAGCCGAGGTTCCGCGAGCTGCCGTCCGGGTAGGTGACGCCGGTCCGCCGGTTCAAGCCGTCGTAGGCGAAGGCGGTGAGGCGGCCGTTGTCGTCCGTCATCGCGATCATCCGGCCGTTGGCGTCGTAGTCGAACCGCGTCGTGATTTTGCCGTCGGGATTGGCGGGATTCATCAGCCCGGCCGGGACGCTTTCGGCGGCCCCATTCCAGAGATACCCTGCTTCCGTCCGCCGCAGCCGGCCAAGTCCGTCGTAGAACGACTTCGTCCGGCCGCCCGCCGGATCGGTCAGCTGGATCTTGTTCCCCCGGCTGTCGTAGGCCATCGCCGTCGTCAGATTCAGCGGCGCGGCGCCGACCCGCCCCACCACCGTCGTCTCGACGAGTCGGTTCAGCGCATCGAAGCGGAACGTGGTCCGGTGCTTCTGCGAGGGCAGCTTTCGGTTGGGCCGGGCGGGATCGCTTCGATCGCTCCCCCATTCCGTCTCGAGGATCTCGACGACGTTGCCGTCGGCGTCGTAGGCGTATTGGATCGCGTTGCGCTCATCCGTGCCTCCGGGAACGTAGACGAAGGGAGCGACGGGATTCCTGGACACGCGCAGCACCCGGCCGAGCCCGTCGTAGTGCGTCTCGGTCCGGCGGCCGCCGTCATCGGTCTCCTCCGCCGTCCTGCCCAAGCGGTCGAAGCGCGCCAGCCGTGTCGTCCATCCGTCCCCCGCCGCCGGCGCCGGCTCCTCCGACGGATCGGGCGTCGTGGTCAGGCCGGCGTTCGCGTCGGTGGTCAGGAAGATCTGCGCTTCGCCCTCGTAGCGGAAGAACTTGGTGTCGGTCCGGCGCAGGTGCCCCAGCTCGTCGTGGAAGAACCTCTGGCTCGAGATCTCGGGAAAAGGAGCCGCCGGGGGTCCGGAGGGTGCGGGCGTGGCTCCCCCCAGGGAGCCCGTGACGACGCGCGAGACCAGGTTCCCGCCCGCGTCGTAAGCGAGCGCCGTCCTCTGGAAGGCGGCGTCGAAGGAGACGATCTGGCGGTTGTACCCGTCGTATCCGAGGAGGGTCGCATGGCCTTCCGGATCGATCCGCCGGATCACCTTACCCGACCCCTGGTAATCGAAGCGGGTGACCGAGTCGGCGGCGGGATCGAAGCTCATGTCGGCCGGATCGGGAGACGGGCTCTTCAGCGCCACCTCGCGGAACAGAAGGTCCCGCTCGTCATAGAATCGGAGCAGGACGTTGCCGGCGGGGAAGATCGTCTTGCGCAGATTGCCGTTCCCGTCATAGGCGAACGCGGTCGTGAGCCGGAGGGCCGGGACGTCGTCCGTGCTCAGGGTCTCCGTCAGCTTCCGATCCAAGCCGTCGTAGGTCATGTCGGTGGTGATCCAGCGGTCGACCGGCGCCGCGGAGGCGTCGTCCCGGCGCTCCTGGCGCCGTTGGACGAGGTTGTTCGCGGCGTCATAGCGAAACTGCTCGCGGATGCCGAAAGGGGGCGACCCGGGATCGGCGCTCGCCGCGGCGCGGACGGTCTCGACGACCTGATTGAGGGCGTTGACGACGTAATCGGTCCGGACTCCCCGACCGTCCGTCAGGCTCCTGAGATTCCCGGCCGGGTCATAGGCGAACGTCGACACGACGTTCTGGGGCGGGGGATTCTGGCCGCTTTCGCGTCCTTGCAACGGAGGGGGCGAGGGAAGCGGCATCGCCGGCGTCGCATCCTGGATCTGGCGCTGCAGATAACCTCCCCCGCCGGAGCCGGCCGCGGCCGAAAGCACCCGCCCGTCCGCGGGTGACGGCGAGAGCGTCCCGTTCCCGTCGGGATCGTTTTCCGCGAAGTACAGGAACCGGCTCTCGTTGAATTCGGCGTCCCGCCGGGTGGTGGGGAGCCCGAAACCGTTATACGCCAGGGTCGTGACGATCTCCTCGCTCCGGGATCCGCCGGCGTGCGTGATGGAGCCCTGCGAGACGCGCACGGCGTTGCCGCTGCGATGGTAGCCGTCTCCGTTCTGGTCCCCCAGATTTCCGCCGCCGTTTTCGAGAAAGCTCCGGATCTCGTCCTGCTTCCACCAGGCGGGGTCGACGGAGGCGGGAGGGGGCGAACCCGCGGTCAGGCTCGCGAAGCTCCCTTCCTGGTAGTCGTAGGTGATCGACGTGCGGTGGTTTCGCGGATCGGCGACGCTCGACGGCTGGTTGAAGAGCGGTTCGTAGGTGAACGACGTGACCAGACTCTCCTGGGCCGCGCCCCGGCCGGCGTCGGGCGTCCGGGTGACCGACACTAAGTTACCCCTTTGGAAGATGTCCGGATTCTGCTGGTCGTAGACGTTCTGGATGGTCGTCCCTTCGTCGTAAGGCACGACCCGCCCTTCGGCGTCGACGTTCAGGCCGCCCGACTCCGTCCTCCAGGAGATCATCCCGCCGCCGTTCTCGACGTAGTGGTAGGTGACGACATAATCCCCCTCGTCGCTGCCCTCGAAGGTCCGTATCCCCCGGTTCGTCCGGGTGACGACCCGCAGAGGGTTTCCCTGCCGGTTGAACTCGTGTACTTGCTCGTTCCCATTGCGATCGGTCACCGTCGTCTCCAGGACCGCCGTCTCCAGGCCGGAATCGGACGGATTGAGGAAGCGATAGCCGTACCGGACGGTGCCGTCGCCATAGCGCTGCTCCTTGACGAAGTCGAGGGTCGACGCGGAGGCCGAGATCTCCCCGCACCGTGGATCGGCGGCAGCCGCGTAGCGGTTGGTCAGAAACTGCTCCCCGCGCGGGCTGACGACGGCGGTCAGGTTGTGCAGGAGATTCGGCTCCGTGCAGCCGTCACCGGCGGCATAGCGGTAGAGCGTGGTCTTGCGCGGCACCGGGCAGCCGGCGTCGCAGAAGTCGTTCCCGTTGGGCGTCCCGGTGACCGCGGGAGCCTTGACCGAGACCAGATGGTCGAATTCGTCGTAGCCGTAATCGATCCGCCGCCCGGCGAAATCGGTCACCGCGACCAGGCGGTCGGCGGCGTCGTAGGCGAACGAGACGTTCCGGCCCATCGTGTCGGTGATCGTGTCGATCCGCTGCGCCGTCGAGCCCGCCGAGGGGCGGAAGCGGATCGAGAGGGCGTTGCCGTTCCGGTCCTCCATGCGGGTCAGGACCCAGACGAGGCCCTCCTCCGGAGGCCGGATGGTGGCGAGACCGAACGTCTTCACGGTCCCGTCGGCGTACCGGATCTGAAAGCCGCCGGCGCCGAGGGAGCGGATCTTCCCGAAGAAGCCGCCGAAGGGCTGATAGCCGCTTCCGTCCACGTTCACCCACAGATCCCGCCAGCCGTTTCCCATGGTCCATTGAATGGCGGAATGACCCTCGCCGTATTCGTCCACCCAGATGCCGGCGCGCAGGTACTCGTCGTAGCTCAAGTGCCAGCCCATCCCCAGAAGGCTTCCCGCGCCGTCCCGCTTGCTGCGGTAGGTCCGCTCGAGCCGGAACGGAAACCCGCGGCCGGGGATCTCGAGGTCGGTCACCGCAAGCTGGAACTCGCCGTTGGACAGCACCACGCCGAGGGGCCCCATGTCCGGATTGCGGTAGGGCTCTTCTTCGGTGAAATCGGGGCGGAACATCGTGGGCCCCGGCGGCGGCCCGCCGCCGGGGGAGTAGCCCCCGCCGGAGCCGCTGCCGCTGATCTCCCTTCGGTGGACGGCGCCCGCGGATGCGGACGCCAGGATTCCCGCCAATGCCAGACAGACGAGCCGTCGGATCATCTCGACCTCCCCCAGGCGAAATTGGTTTGGGCTCTGGCCTGGGCTCGGCCGGGGCGGAGGGACGAGTCATGGACCGAAGCGTCATTGGCGCCGCCTCGGAGCAAGACAAATGCCGCCGCCGCGCCATTCCTGGAGGGATCCTCACGCGAGGCGGAGCGCGACGGCGAGGGCCTCAGTCCTGCCATCGACCGCGATGCGCCAACCCCTTGCGCCGGTGGAGCTTCAGCGATCCGATCCGGGCGCCCGGCCCGAGGCTCATGACGGCGCGCCGGCGGCGCCCCAGGGGTTTGGGGCACGCCCGTGGCTTGGAGCCCGCCTCACGCACCGTGCGGATGCGGACCGCCGAGCCCGCGGCGTTCGTGCCCGAACAGGGACGCGGGCGCGGAGGCGGAACGGCGCCCATTTTTTTCCGCCGGCAAGACCTTCATCCTGGGCGGATGGATCGGATCACCGTGTCTGATGTAGGTTAGATCCCGCAAATCGGCGCCGGCCTTGGCCGGCATGCGCCTTGGAGAAGCACTTTCTTTGGGTGGGGCGACATGGGTTTCGTAAGCGTGGATCCCACGACGGGGCAGGTCCTCAAGAACTACAAGCTGATGCCGGCCGATACGGTGGCCGGGATCCTGGCCCAGAGCCAGGCCGCGTTCCTGAAGTGGCGGGACACGGGCTTCGAAGATCGGGCCGCGTGCCTGCGCCGCGTTGCGGATTCTCTTCGGCAGCGGGCGACCGAGCACGCCGAGATCATGGCGCGCGAGATGGGCAAGCCCTTGCGCGAAGGACGCGCCGAGATCGAGAAGTGCGCGCTGGGCTGCGAATACTACGCGGAACACGCGCCGCGCATGCTCCAGCCGGAGCCGGCCGCCACCGCCGCCTCACGCAGCTACGTGACCTTCGAGCCCCTCGGCGTCCTGCTCGCCATCATGCCGTGGAATTTCCCTTTCTGGCAGATCTTCCGGTTCGGGGCTCCCGCCCTGATGGCCGGAAACGCGATTCTGCTGAAGCATGCCCCGAGCGTCCCCGACTGCGCCTTCGCCATCGAGCGGCTGTTCCGCGAGACCCGCGTCCCCGAGGGTCTGGTGCGCCCGCTGCTGGTCGACACCGACACCGCCGGGGAGCTGATCGGGCATCCCGTGGTCCAGGGCGTGACGCTGACGGGAAGCCCGGCCGCCGGGCGCGCCGTGGCGCGGAAAGCGGGAGAGTCGCTGAAGAAGTGCGTCCTGGAGCTGGGCGGAAGCGATCCGTACATCCTGCTGGACGACGCCGACCTCGACGACGCGGTCGGGAAGTGCATCGCCAGCCGTCTCGTCAACGGCGGACAGAGCTGCATCGCGGCGAAGCGCTTCATCGTCCCGAAGTCGCTGCGCGGCCGATTCGAGGAACGTTTCGTCGCGGGCATGGCCGCCAAGAAGATGGGCAACCCTCTGGACGAAACCTCCGACCTCGGCCCGCTGGCCCGGCTCGACCTGAGAGACAACCTGCATCGCCAGGTGCGTCTCAGCATCGAGGCAGGCGCTCGATGCCTGTTGGGCGGGACGCTGCCGAACATGGCGGGGGCCTTCTATCCGCCCACGGTGCTGACGGACGTCGCCCGCGGGATGCCGGCGTACGAGGAGGAGCTTTTCGGACCGGTCGCCGCCATCCTTCCCGTCGAAGACGAGGCGGCGGCGATCGAGGCCGCCAACGACTCCCCGTACGGCCTCGGCGCGGCGATCTTCAGCTCGGACCCCGGGCGCGCCGAGAAGCTCGCCGCCCGGCTGCGCTGCGGGTCCTGTTTCATCAACGATTTCGTGAGATCGGACCCGGCCCTTCCTTTCGGCGGGATCAAGCAATCGGGTTTCGGCCGGGAGCTGGGAGCCTACGGTATCAAGGAGTTCGTGAACGTCAAGTCAGTTTGGGTGAAATGAGGCGGAGGCCTCGTGGACGAAGTCGACGAGACGGCGGACGTTGTCGACGGGCGTTTCGGGGAGGATGCCGTGCCCGAGATTGAAGATGTGCCCCGGCCGGCCGGCGGCCCGGGCCAGGACCTGCTTCGCTTCCCGGCGGACGACCTCGAAGTCGGCGAACAGGACGCAGGGGTCGAGATTGCCTTGAATGGCGCGACCGTGGCCGATCTGGTCCCAGGCCTCGTCCAGCGGAATCCTCCAGTCGGCGCCGATGACGTCGCCTCCCGCCTCGGCCATCTTCGCGAGGAGGGTCGAGGTCTCGGTGCCGAAGTGGATGAGCGGCACGCCGAGCCCGGAGCACTCGCGGAAGATGCGCGCCGAGTAGGGCTGCACGTATCGCCCGTAGTGCTCGGGGCTCAGGCTTCCCACCCAGCTGTCGAAGAGCTGCAGCGCCTGGGCGCCCGCCGCCGCCTGCGCCTTCAGGTAGTCGATGACGGTGTCGGTGAGATGCATCATGAGGCCGTCCCAAAGAGCTGACTCTTCCAGCATCACCCGCTTCGTCAGACGGAGCTGCCGCGGGCTCCTCCCTTCGATCAGGTAGCTGGCCAGCGTGAATGGAGCGCCCGCGAAGCCGATGAGCGGGACGCGCCCGTCCAACTCGCGCCGAATCTGCCGGACGGCCTCGAGGACGAAGGGAACGTCCCGGTCCGGCTCGAATCGCCGCAGCGCCCGCACCTGGGCCTCGCTGCGAATCGGCTGGTCGACGATGGGACCGACGTTCTCCTCGATCCGGAAGCCGACGCCGATCCCCTCGACCGGAATCATGATGTCGGAGAACAGGATCGCCGCGTCGAGCTCGAACTTCTCGAGGGGCATCAGGGTGGTCTGGACCGCCAGCTCGGGCGTCCTGGCCATCTCCAGCATGGCGTGCTTCTTCCGGAGCTTGCGGTACTCCTCCAGATAGCGGCCCGCCTGGCGCATGATCCAGATCGGCGTGCAATCGGCCGGCGAGCGCCGGCAGGCCTTCAGGAACCGCTCCGAGCGCGGGGAGACGGGCGCGCTCACGTCCGCCTCCCGGCGGGCCCGGACAGCTCCGCGTGCCGGAAACAGGTCACGGCATGATCGTTCACCATCCCCACCGCCTGCATGAAAGCGTAGCAGATCGTCGAGCCGACGAACCGAAAGCCGCGGCGGCGCAGCGCCGCGCTCAAAGCGTCCGACTCCCGCGTCCGGGACGGGACCTGGGAGGGGATCTTCCAGCGGTTGACCTTCGGCCGCCCGCCGACGAAACCCCACAGGAAGGCATCGAAGCTCCCGAACTGCCGCTGGACTTCCAGGAACGCCCGGGCGTTGCCGATCGCGGCGCCGACCTTCAGGCGGTTCCGCACGATCCCCGGATCGCCCAGCAGCTCCGCGACCTTTCCGGAGCCGTACTTCGCGACGCGCGCCGGATCGAACCGATCGAACGCCTTGCGGTAGCTCCGGCGCTTTCTCAGGATCGTCTCCCAGCTCAAGCCCGCCTGGGCTCCTTCCAGGATGAGCAGCTCGAAGAGGTGCCGGTCGTCGTGCGACGGAACCCCCCACTCCGCGTCATGATAAGCGATCGCCAGGTCGGAGGCGGCCCAGCGGCAGCGGCGCTTCGCCGGCGCGGCGATCATGCCGGCACCGGCAGGCGCGCGGCCGCCGACGCCGCGAGCCTTCGGTAGAGCTGCGCGGCTGCCGCCCCGAAAAGGACGCCGAGCCCGAGCTTGATCCAGAACGACGTCCCGAACCCCACCTCCCAGACGGACCTCGGGACCCCCGCGAGCCAGAATTGGAGCAGCCCGCAGGCATTGAACGCCACGTGACAAAGCAATCCGGGAAGGATGGAGCCCGTGAGGGAGGCGAGCAAGCCGAAGACGATGGAGGCCGCGAAGTAGATCGGGATGAAGATGAGCCAGGGAATCGGATCGGGCGCCTCGGTGCGGTAGTGGGCGAGGCTGAAGATCAGGCCCACCCAAAGGATCGCGGCGCGCCGCGAGTACCGGCGCTCGAGCGTCGATTGCATGTAGCCGCGGAACGCGGCCTCCTCGACGGTGCCCGAGACGACGGCGGTTCCCAGAAGCAGGCAAAGGACGGTGATGAAGGGATACTGCGCCAGCATTTCCCGGGGGATGAGATCCTGGCCGGGCCGGGGAGAAAGCTGCCGGGCGGCGTCCGCCAGCATCCGCAGGGCGAGTCCCGCCACGCCCGCGGTGAGCAGCGACTGAATCCATACGGCGCGCGGCGGGACGCCGGCCCGCAGGTTGCGGCGCCGGGCCTCGCGGGTGGAGCGCGGCGGGCCCCATCCTTTGAGGTAAAGCCACCAGACCACGAGGTACGCCGCCATCAATGGCACGCTCCAGGGGATCGAAGGAGCGTTCTGGATGTTCAAACCGACCAGGATGGTCCAGGGAAGCTGGCCCGTGCCGGTCACCAGCAAGCCGAGGACGACGGCGCGAATCAGCTTCGGAACGCGGTTCCACAACTCGAGGACGCTCATCGAGCCTTCCAACGAAACACTAGAGGCGCCCGTTGCGCCGCCCCTTGCCGTTCCGGCGCGGCCGACAAAGCGATAGCATGCCCACTCGCAGCCCTCATCATTGCGAGCCCACGATCAGGACCGCGGCGCCCTTGACCTTGCCATCCCGGAACTCTGCCAGCGCCGCATTGGCTTCCGCAAGCGGATAAGCGCGCCAGTCGGCGCGGACCGGGATCCGGGGTGCCAGCTCCATGAACTCGCGGCCGTCCCGGCGCGTCAGGTTGGCGACCGATCGGATCACCCGCTCCCCCCACAGCAGCTCGTAGGGAAAGGCCGGGACGTCGCTCATGTGGATGCCGGCGCAGACCACCGTGCCTCCCTTCCCGACCGCCCGCAGGGCCACGGGGACCAGGGAACCGACCGGCGCGAAGAGGATGGCGGCGTCGAGCGGCTCGGGGGGCGGCTCCAGGGAGCTTCCGGCCCATTCGGCGCCGAGCTCCCGGGCGAAGCGCTGCCCTTCCTCGTCGCCGGGGCGCGTGAACGCGAAGATCCGGCGTCCTTGCGACCGCGCCACCTGGATGACGAGGTGCGCGGCGGCGCCGAATCCGTAGAACCCGATCCGTTCCGCCTCCCCGGCCGCCTTGAGCGATCGATAGCCGATGAGACCGGCGCACAGCAGCGGCGCCGCCTGCAAGTCGGAGAATTCCCCGGGGAGGGGGAGGCAGAAGCGGGCGTCGGCCACGGCGTACTCCGCGTACCCCCCGTCGATCTGATAGCCGGTGAAGCGCGCGCTATCGCAGAGGTTCTCCCGCTCGGAGCGACAATAGCCGCAGACCCCGCACGTTTCGCCGAGCCACGGAACCCCGGCGCGATCCCCTTCCTTCCAGCCCTCCACCTCGCCGCCGGTCGCGGCGATCGTCCCGACGATCTCGTGCCCGGGAACGAGCGGCCGAAGGGGGGCCGGCAGGTCGCCGTCCACGATGTGCAGATCGGTCCGGCAGACGCCGCAGGCCGAGACGCGCAGCAGGACCTGCCGCGGCGACGGCTCCGGGATGGGGAGCCGAGCGTCGCGCAAAGGACGCCCGGGAGCGTCCAGGACCATCGCGCGCATCATGCCCTGGGTCAGTCCACCGCCTCGTGACAGACTGCTTCGATGTTGTTGCCGTCGGGATCGAGGACGAACGCGCCGTAATAGCTCGGATGGTAGTGCTCGCGAATTCCCGGCTTTCCGTTGTCCTTGCCGCCCGCCTTGATGGCGGCGCCATAGAACGCGTCCACCTTCGAGCGCTCCTTGGAGGTGAAGGCGACGTGCGTGCCGCCGGCGGAAGGGGTCCTCTTGCGGATCCAGAAATCGGGCTTCCCCCCGATTCCGAAGCCGACGCCGCCCGGATATTCCATGACGACCTGGTACCCGAGCGGCGCGAGCGCCTCGGTGAAGAACTGGCGGCTCTTCTTGGCGTCTTTGACGTTCAGCGTGATGTGATCGATCATGCTTCAGCTCCCGCCCGGCTTACAGCCCGGCCTGAAATGAAAGCCCGCCTTCTCGAGACGATCCGGCGAGCGGACTATCCGGAGGCCGCCCTGGCGGCCAGCTCGATCGCCCGGTCCAGCTGGGGATCGGCCCCCGCCGCGTAAGGCAGCGCGTCCTCGACCTTCACGTCGGGGTCAACGCCCCGTCCTTCCAGGATCTCTCCGTCGACGCGGACTCCCGAGACGGCGAGGAACAGAAGCGATCGGTCCGAGAGCAGAAAGCAGGTCCCGCCCGAGACCGCGCCGGCCGTCCGCTCGCCGATCAGCTTGCCGAGGCGATGCTTCTGCACCGCGTAGGAGACCACTTCCTTGCCGCTCCGCGTCCCGCCGTTGATCAGGATGAAGAGGGGCCGGCGCCACTGGGAGTCGAGCGCCCTCTCCTTGCCGTCCCGCCCGATCGAGGCCAGGACGGGCGGAGCCTGGTCGAAGAGGCTCACGAAATCGGGGTTGCAGCCGCCCCAGCCGTTGCGGAAATCGAGGATCAGCGCCCGGGCCTCCGCCAGCTCGTCCTGGAGGGAATCCTGGAGCGCCTCCCGGTACTGCTCTCCCGCGCACGAGAAAAGCGGCACATAGGCGATGGCGTTGCCGTCGCGCCGAATCAGCTTCGTTCCCAGCTTCTGGGCTTGCTTCCATTCTTCGCGCGGGTCGATCCGGCGAGGCGTGACCGTGACCTCTGCCGCCGGGCCGCCCGCCGTCCTCTCGACGGTCAGGATCACTCTACCGCCGGCGCGTCCCCGGAACGACAGGACCGGCTGGAAGTCCTTTCCGCCGGCTTGCAACACGCGATCTCCCCGGCGCAGGCCCGATTTCTCGGCGGGACCGCCCGCGAAGACGGCCCGGACGAAGCCGTCCGGCGTGAAGTCGGCTCCGATCCCGTCGTAGTCCACCGAGCGGACCCCCACCGCCTCGCGGAAGATCGCGAGAAGACCGTAATAGGCTTGATCGGAGGGCGTATAGAAGCCGGTATGGGAAGTTTTCAGCTCCTCCAGGGCGCCGCGCGTCTGCTTATCGAAATCGCCGCGGCTCGCGGCTGCCGCGCCGTAATGATCGTGGGCCGCGGCCCACGCCTCGGCCACCTTCCGATCGTAGAACTTCTCCCGGACGAGCCGGACGATTTCCTGGCCCAAGACGTCGAAGTACCCGGGCCTCGCCATCCGCTCGGCTTTCGGCGCGGCGCCTCGTTGTTTGGCCGAAGACGCCGTAGCCGGAGCCGAACCGCCCAGCACCCATACGACCGCGCCGATGAGAGCGACGAGCCGGGACAGGCATGGGCGCGTCGTTTTAGGACGAGAGGCGCATCTCGAGCTCATCATCGAAGCGGCGGCCGGCGCGACGAGTCGCCGGGCTCGCCATCAAGCTTTTCGGAGGCGAGCCGCTCCAGCGCTTCGCCGGAAAGCCGGAACACGGTCCAGGCGTTCTGGGCCTGCGCTCCCAGCTTCTCGTAGAAGCCGATCGCATCCTTGTTCCAGTCCAGGACCGCCCATTCCATCCGGGCGCACCGCCGCCCGCGCGCGATCCGGGCGAGACGTCCCAGTAGGATCCGACCGAGCCCCCGGCCTCGATACTCCGCTTTGACGAACAGGTCTTCCAGATAGAGTCCCCGCCGCCCCGACCAGGTCGAGAAGTTCAGGAAGAAGAGGGCGAAGCCGGCCGCTTCCTCGCCCGCATAGGCGATCAAGGCCTCGGCGGCGGGATGCTCTCCGGTGAGGGCTTCACGGATTCCCTCTTCGGTCGCCGCGACCTCTCCCGGAGAGCGCTCGTATTCGGCCAGCTCCCGGACGAGCTGCAGAACGAGCGAAGCGTCCTTCGCGGTGGCGGGAACGATGCGGAATGTGGAGGAGGTCATTCCACCCTCATGCCGGCTCGGGGCTCGCCGCGACCTCGTAGTGGCTGACTCTAGGCTCGAGCTCGAGGAGGAAGCCGCTGTCTTCCGGATAGTAGCGGGCGCGCTCGATGTCGTCTCCCGCGAAGGCGCGTATCGCCTCCCGCGACTCCCACAAGGTAATGAGCAGGAAGTGCGCCTCGCCGTTTTCGACCCGCCGGAGAATGAAGACACCGCGGTTTCCGGGAGTCCCCTCGTAGTCCGGAACGGCGCGCTTCTTCAAGAAATCAAGGTAGTCCTCCCCCTTGTGCAGGGGAACTCTGCCGTGCCAGGCGCGGGCGATCATCTTCTTCCCCTCGAACCGGCCGTCTCGCTTCGATTGCCGATCATCTCTCCCTCGAGTCGCGCCGGGTCCCGTCCCACCGCGAAGTCACCCATGAGGCCGCAGCCGTCAAGAGCGCCGGAACAGCCGGCAGATGATACCGCGGCTCGGCATCTCCAATGAGCAGGTGGACCATCGTGAAGAAAGCGATGGGCAGGAGAAGGACGAGCCAGACTTCGCCGTTTCTGCGCAGACGCCAGAATCCCGCCAGCGCCAGTCCCAGCATACCGTAATGCCACACCGCTGCCGCCCACAGAATGGGCGCCCACCCGACCCGCGCGGCGTGCCGCGGGCCGAGGGTCGATCCCCACAAGAACAGAAACTTCCTGCCGACGTGAACCAGCTGAGCCCAAGGGTCGGAACGGAGGTTCTCGGCGGCCGCCTCGAGGAAGATTCGATCGCGCTCCTGGCGACTTCTTACGTGCTTCAGCCTTTCGGCCACTCTCCTTTCCCGGTCGTTGGCGGGCCATATGAAGACGTCTCCGGCCTCACGATAGCCGCTCAGGGGCGCGTCGCGGATCACCGTCGCCTCGTAAAAATTCTGCGCCCCCTTCGTCGAGAGTGGAATGACTTCGTGAAAGACCACCCAATTCCGGATCCCCCAGGGCAGAATCGTCAAGAGGAACGTAACGCCGGCCAGAGTGGCGGCCTTGAGGTGCCGCCGCCCCTCGTGGTCCTTCTTCCATGCCAGCACGAAGAGCCAGAGGCCGGCAAGACCCGCCGCCGATTCGCGCGTCAAAGCGCCCAGGCCCAGGACCACGCCCAGGGGCACCGCGCGCACCTTCCTGGACGACCTCGCGACCCAGAGCAGAAGAACCGATCCGGCGAGAAACAGCGCCAGATAGGGCATGTCCGAAAGGTTAAAGAGCGAGTAGACCATCAAGTCCGGGTAAAACAGAGCCAGGGCGGCGCTGAGGTGGCCCGGCTTGTTCCCGAGCAGGGATTGGGCGAGCAGGAAGACGAGCGCCACGACGAGCGCCCCGGAGACGGCTTGCACCGCCAGGACGGACGCCTGCGGGTGACGCAGGAGGAGCCGGGATCCGGCGATGAGAAGCGGATAAACCGGAACATGGAAAGCCGTCGCTCCCCAGGGGGGGATAGCAAATCCCTGACCGGCGAGAAGACTCTTGACCAGCGGGTCGTAGGTGTCGACGGCGTCCTTGGCGAACCCGGCGCGCTCCGCCGCGGCGATCTTTCCCGCGAGCAGCGCCGCCGTGCCGATCCGGACCAGAAGGGCCGCGACGAGCCAGCTCCAGAAGCCACGCCAGCGCCGCCTTGAATCGCGGTCGGGCCCGTCCACGCTCACCGCTTCCTCCGTTCGGACCGACCCCGGCGCACGTCTGCCATGGGCGCGGAGAAGGTCATCCGATATTTCGAGAGATTCAGGTCGATGATCGTTCGATGCCAACGGCTTCCGCCGGGAACTTCCCGTGCCAGGCCCGGGCGATCATTTACGCTTCGCTGGATTGGCGGGATTCCCTGCATCGCCCGCGGCGAAGGAGGCTGGCGCGTCTCTCGCCGCCTTCCTTCCAAGGCCCCGGCCGACGGGCTCGTGCGTGGGGCCGGCCGCGAGACTCCGATCCGTCTGGCGCGCTTCGTCTGAAGGCGGGCCGATCGTTTCCACCTTCGGCCGCGGCGAGCTGTCGAACCGCAGACTCAGGACGTCGGGTCGCGAGTAATGCCCGGTGACGTCGAGGAGCAGGCGCTCCTCGACGAGCCGGCCGAGATCCAGCTCGGCGTAGAGAATCCCCTCTTCCTTCCACAGCGGCCCCGCCAGGTACTCGCCGTCCGGCGCGATAATGGCGCTGCCGCCCGATTGCAGCAGCTCGGGCGCGGCCGCGAGCTCTTCCCGCAGCTCGAACTCCGCCGGAAAGGACTGCTTGCGCATCACCGCGCAGACGGAGACGACGAAGACGCCGCCTTCGACGGCGGTGTTCCGGGCGTTCACCAGGAAGATCTCCCGGTCGTCCGCGTTCGGCGCCACGTGGATCTGCTCCTTCAGGTCGTAGAGGACGTAGCGCGCCAGCGGCATCCAGTTCTCCCAGCAGATCAAGCCGCCGATCCTGCCGGCCGCGGTCTCGAAGACGCTCAGCGTGCTGCCGTCGCCGGGGGCGTGAATCATCCTTTCATGGCTCGTGGGGACCAGCTTACGGTGCTTGCCGAGGATCTCGCCGCCGGATCCGATGAAGAGGATCGTGTTGTAGAGAGAGCCCGGCTTCGCCTCGCGCTCGTTCAGCCCCATCACCACGACGGCGCCCGCCTTTTTCGCGGCGCGGCCCAGACAGTCAGTCGCCGGCGACGGGATCTCCACCGAATTCCGCCAGAGCCTCGACCAGGCGCGCTTGGCCCGATCCGAGCCGAAGCTCGCCATCCCCTTCCCCCAGACGACGGAGTTGACGTAACAGGGGATGAACATCTCGGGGAAGACGATCAGCCGCGCGCCGTTTCCGGCCGCCTCCGCGATGAGCCGGCACGCCTTGTCCACCGTCGCTTCGCGGTCAAGCACCACCGGCTCCGCCTGCACCGCCGCGGCCTTGACCGTCTGAAAAACCTCACTCATCTGACTTCTCCGAGAGGCCGATAGTAGCCGCTTCCCTGTCGAGATGTAAAGCGCGAGCCAGTCGGAAAGCGGCCGTCTGGATTCACGTGCCGCTCACCAATTCATGACTTGATCGGTCGATCCCTCACCGTCATGGAGGGATAAAAACTAGAGCCATATCTGGCCGGTTTTGCACTTTCGCCACTTCGCCAAGGATGGTGCTCAGGGCTAATTTGAGCGCGTCGTCATTTAAGAGGTCCGCCAGGAAACGGAGCTCTTCGTCAAAAGTGCCACACTGGACTGAATTAAGTACAGTATCTCTAACAGGATGCTGAAAAACCCTTCATTTTCCCGTTGACGTGATCACTCATCGTTGTACGATGCTCCGGAACTTTTCGGAGGAGCCCACG